>CAZOUN010000001.1:0-97364 GCA_964582965.1 uncultured Anaerolineales bacterium
GTGTCCCTCATTGTCGGTGCCATTTTAGGCTTGCTTTTGGCAGTATTGGTAATTTATCTAAAAGTTGACCAGACGGTGTCTGGGCTGGCAATTAACCTATTGGCGGTTGGTGTGGGGGAATATATCCCCCGGATGATGAACGTCCAGAATGAAGTTGTCCAGATCGCGATTCTGCCTAACCTGCATATTCCCTTCCTCTCTGATGTCCCCATTCTTGGGGAATTGCTCTTCCAGCAAAATCCATTTACATATCTGGCATTCATAAGCGTTCCAGTGATTGCCTGGTTTTTAAAGAGGACTAAATATGGTTTGGCGATCCGAAGCGCTGGAGAAAATCCGAAAGCGGTCGATACCAGGGGATTGAACGTTAACAGGATCAGACTGCTTTCTACTGTTTTTGCAGGAATGATGGCTGCCCTGGGCGGCGCTTTCTTGATGTCGGTCACTTCCCGTTACCTGCCTGAAATGACTGCAGGAAGGGGTTGGCTGGCCATCATTGTAGTGATTGCTGGCAACTGGAAACCATCCCGGATGGTAATCGCAACGCTGCTCTTTGCGTTCCTGGGTGCTTTGCAGGTGACTTTGACCACTTTTGATATTGCCATACCCTATGAGTTTTTCCTCGTGATGCCCTACGTGTTAGCTTTGGTGGCATTGGCTTTCTCTCGAGTACGATCTGCCCAACCTGAGAAATTGGGGGTCCCGTATTCCAGGGAATAGAATACAAAAATCATCTAATGAGAGCTCCCGGGGCAGAATATTGCCCCCGGGAGTTGTTTATTTAATGAGAAACGATTAGGGATTGAGTCCTTTTTGAAGGACTTAATCTCTAAAACATGAGACCACTACGCATAAGTGATTTTCCTCTTAAACCCTGTTTTTAGGATTGAACCCATCTGATTTATCCTTTATACTGATATCGTCATACGTATGAGGTCTGACTGGTTAGCCGACTGGAAAGCGAGGAGAAGGCCATGAAAGATTGGTTATTACCTACCGGCTTGGCGTTATTTGCCTGGATGTTTTGGGGCTTTCTGCCCAAACTAGCTGCCCGTCATATCAACGCCCAGAGCGCGATGATCTATCAAGTCGTGGGTGGCCTCGTTATCGGACTGGCCGTCCTTATTAATCTCAAATTCAAAGTCGATTTTAATGTACCTGGAATGCTCTACGGTCTTGCAATTGGATTGCTGGGCTTTTTTGGTGCCTTAATGTACCTAGTCGCCGCATCCAAAGGGCCTTTGGCCCTGGTTGCTCCAATTACTGCTTTGTATCCCATGGGAGCAATATTGCTAAGTTTCCTGGTACTGGGGGAATCCATCACCACCAAACAAGGGTTTGGTATTGGCCTATCCATGGTTGCGATCTATTTGATCTCTTCTTAAGTAAGGTAAGAACCTATGGCCCATAGTGAATTAGTGCAAGCAATTATTGATCTGGCTGAGAGAGAGGCCATTAAAATTACTGACCAATGGTTAAAAGATGGGGTCGATCCACAAAATATCCTGGATGATTGTCGGGAAGCTATGGGGATTATTGGTCAGCGTTTTGAAGATCTGCAGGCATTCCTTCCGGAGCTGATGATGGCAGGCGAGATCCTTAAAGCGGTATCTGATCAGATCAAACCCTTCCTGAAAGCCGATGCTTCAGAGGAGAAGCGGGAGATTGTGGTAATTGGCACCGTTCAGGGTGACATCCACGATATCGCCAAAGACATTGTAGTATTTATGCTTGACATTAACGGGTTTGAGGTCATTGACCTGGGGGTTGATGTTCCTCCATCCGTTTTTATTGACAAAGTCAAAGAAACCGGAGCAGGAATTCTGGCTCTGAGCGGATTCTTGACCCTGGCGTTTGACCCTATGAAGGACACGGTCAGCGCTTTACAGGTAGCAGGGTTGGATCAGACACGGGTGATGATCGGGGGAGGTCAGATCGATGATTATGCCTGTGCTTATGCAGGCGCAGATGCCTGGGGTCCTGACGCAATGAGCGCAGTTCGCCTGGCGCTGAGCTGGACCCAATAAGGGGCATATTTCAATCAAGTTGAAGGTGAAAAAAAAGGATAATAGCTTCTTCACAACCAAAGACCAAGATTAGTAATTCAGGAGACCATGATGGCAGAGTATATAAAAAACCAAATAGAATTAATGGACCTGTTATTGGGGGATGATCCTCAAGCCAGCCTGGACTGGGCAAAAAAAACCTTGGGAGGAGATCTTAGTGTAACTGACTTTTTTAACAATATTTTCACCCCCGCAATGGCTGCGGTGGGAGATAAATTTGGGCGCCTGGATATCTTTCTGCCCGAGTTAATGGATGCGGCAGATCGGGCCCAGGCTATCAGTGACCAGGTGGTTCAACCTATGTTATTAGCAGCTGGATCGGATCAGGAAATCATCCGTGGAAAAATTGTCGTAGCTTCTGTCAAGGGCGACCTGCACGATATTGGAAAAAACATGGTAGTTCTGATGCTGCGGGTGAACGGATTTGATGTGATTGATATGGGCGTGAATGTGCCACCCCGCGATGTGCTTGAAAAAGCCAAAGAAGTTGATGCTGACATTATCGGACTCTCTTCTTTGATGACTACCTCTATGCCCTATATGAAAGAATGTGTGGAACTGCGCGATGGTTTTGGACACAAAGATGATTTCAAGATCATCGTTGGAGGAGCTTCCATCACTGCCGAATATACGGCTGAGATTGGTGCAGACTCCTTTGGTGATGATGCGGTAGATGCGGTTCAAAAATGTTTGGCTTTATTAGATGGTCCGGCATAAAACGGAGTCGATATGAAGCAGCACCCCCGATTGATTGAAGTCCTGCAGCGCGCTGAGTCGGGTCAGATCATGGATGAGGCGGATTTTGAACGTAACTTGCTTGGACCCGAGATCAAAAAACTGGTCGATACATACGGAATTTCTTATTCCGGCGACGAGATCATCAACTGCGATGATGACCTGGCAGACCGGGTTTTTCAGGCTGCCCTGGATCTGGCCAGCGTAGTTGGAGTTTTCAACCAGAGCACCAGTCGGCGCATGGTCTGGAGCCGTGAGGAAATTGAAAGGGATCTTAAAGGTGCTCCGTCAGTCGCTTCACTTGGTGCAGGAGAACAGCAATTTTTGATCTCTGCCAGAAAACCCGATGACCGCAATCGTATGTCTGTCCTGGGTGGTGTGGTGGGAATTCCTTTTCCAGAAGAAATGTATGTGCCCCTTTTACTCAGCTTTCTGAACCAGAATATATTTGATTCCATTGATGGACCATCCCTGGAAACAGCCTATGGTCAACCGATCAAGGCCGGTACAGGCTGGGAAGTGCTGGGAGCCTGGCGGGAAGCGGAATTGGTCCAGGAAGCACTGAAAATTGCCGGCCAACCCGGTAGAGCTGTCTCTGCGGTTGAACTCGCGCCAACGGCGATGGGCGGTTTGTCTGGCGTGACCTGGGGTGGCTACCGTACTTTTGACAGACACCATATCCCCATGACCAGTGAGTTGAAAACAAATAATGACCTACTGGCTATAACCACCCATATCAACAATATCGGCGGTGTGATTGGGGCTTATTACAACCCCATTTACGGCGGCCATGCTGGAGGAGCAGAAGGCATTGCTATTTTGGCAGCAGCCGGTTTGATTCTGTCCCATCAATTGACCATAGGGCACACTTTTTGCACTCGGCCCACCCATCCTTTTTATGGTTGCGATACAACTCCAGAACTTCTCTGGGCGACCAGCTTGGCGCTGCAAGGATTGGCAAGAAACAGCAACTTAATGACTGCGGCTCTGGCAGGACCTGCCGGCGGCCCAGGCACAAAAACCATCCTCTATGAAAATGCAGCTTTCACCTTGATGGCTTTGTCATCTGGCACATCAGAATTGTTGGCAAGTCATTCTGCAGGAGGAGCTGTGCCTCGACACGGCAGCGGTCTGGATGCCAGGATCTGTGCCGAGATTGCCAGATCCATGGAGGGGCTCTCCCGAGAACATGCTAACCAGCTGCTGAAAGAGATCGTGCCAAGATATCAGGATGACCTGGATAAAAAACCGATCGGCAAATCTTTTGAAGAAGTCTATAACTTGGACACTATTGAACCTACGCCTGAATGGCAGGGGATATATGATGAGGTTCGGGAAGAGTTGATCCAGATGGGTTTACCCTTAGAGCAATTTAATTATTGAAAAATACAGATCAGTTAGGTTGTCGTTTACTAAACACAGGAGGCGAATATGGGTCACAGAGGAAGAATAGTGGAAGTCCTTCACCGGGCAGAAACCGGACCGATCATGGATGAGGAAAAGTTTGAGCGTGAATTGGTCGCACCTACGGTGAAGGAATTGGTCAAAAAATATGATCTTAAATTCGATGACAAACTGATCGTCAACAGTGATGATGAACTGGCAGACCGGATCTTCCAGGCCGGGTTGGATCTGGCCGAAACGACCGGGATGTTCTGCCAGAGTACCAGCCGGCGGATCGTCTGGACCCGGAAAGAGTTACTTGAAGGACTTAGACACTGCCCCTCGGAAGTGGTCATGGGTGCCGGTGCGGATGCGGTGACAGCCAGAGCTCGGGTGCCAGATGATGACCAGCGAGTTATTGTAGGCGGTGGGGCCTACGGCGTTCCAGTACCAGAGCATATGTATATTCCTATGAGCCTGAGCTACTTAAAAGAGGGTGTCATCGATGTGATCGACAACCCATCACTTGAGTCGGTTTATGGATATCCTGTGAAGGCAGCCTCCCCTTGGGAAGTTTTGGCTGCTCGACGGGAAGCTGAACTCGCTCTCCAGGCAGCCAATATTGCAGGACGGCCTGGAATATGTTTAGGCTGTGTAGAACTGTCAGCTACAGCCCTGGGTGGTCTGGCTGGTGTGTCCTATGGAGGATATCGGACTACGGACTGGCTCCATGCTCCCATTATGTCTGAGTTGAAGACCAACTACGAAATGCTCTCGATCGTGACTCACTCAGTACGGACGGGTACTCTCCTTGAGGCTTATTACAATCCTATTTACGGAGGTTATGTTGGTGGTGCGGAGGGTGTGGCAGTAGCAGTGGTTGGCGGATTGATCCTGCTCAACCAGTGCCATCCAGGACATACTTATAATACCCGGCCCAACCATCCTTTCTTCAACTGTGATACCACCCCGGAATTGATCTGGGCAATTGCTTTAGGTGTGCAGGGATTGACCCGCAATACCAACCTGCTAGTGGATACTCTGGTTGGACCTGCTGGCGGACCTGGTACCAAGACCATGTTGTATGAGAATGCCGCTTTTGTAGCAGCCACGACGGTTTCTGGACAATCATTAATGACTTCCTGCCATTCATCATCCGGCGGTAGCAATCCTCGTCATGCAAGCGGTTTGGACTCCAAGATATGCGGAGAGGTTACTCATGCCGTACGCGGTATGAAACGCGACGAAGTTAATGAGATTGTGAAGCAGATCATTCCTCTCTATGTGGATGATTTGGATAAAAAACCAATCGGGAAACCCTTTGAAGAAGTTTATGACATTGATAAAGTGGAACCCACCCCGGAATGGCAGGGTATGTACGACGAAGTCAGGGAAGAGTTGATCAAACTCGGACTTCCTCTGGATCGGCTGGTCTAGGTAGATAGATTTCCCGCCCGGTTCAACACTCCGGGGGGAACGTTTCACAACCATGATAATTTTGACCTGGGTTGTTTTATCAAGATAACGGAAGGGGAAACTCAAGGAAAACTATGAATAATAATCAAAACTCACTCAGCTTACGAGATCGCCGGCCGTTGTATATGCAGGCGATTGACGCGATCACAAAGATGATCGATTCCGGCGATTTAAAAACCGGGTCCCAGCTTCCACCGGAAGAGGATTTTGCGGTCCAATTGGGGATCTCCCGCTCTACCTTAAGGGAGGCCCTGGGGCATCTGGAGACCAGGGGCTATATTGCCCGGAGGCAGGGCGTCGGCACCTTTGTAACCATACCAACCAGCCCCGGATTTTTTGGTGGTTTACAGCGGCTGGAACCATTTAAGAAGTTGGCAGAAGCTGCCGGAATGAAACACTCCTTAGTGGATAAAAAAGTAACCCTGGTGGGGGCGGATCAGCAATTTGCAGCACTCCTGGATACCGAGGAAGGCACAAAACTTGTCCGCGTGCAAACGGTTGAAGCTATCGATGAGATCCGCTGTGTTTATTTTGATGATTATTTCCTCTACAAGGAAGGATTGGACAAGGAATTGTCTCAACAATCCGTCTTGACTTATATGTTTGATCTATGCTGCCCGCCGTTATCCCATACCCGGTCAGAGATCTTTGCTATTGAAGCTGATAAGGACGTAGCCGAGACACTGGATATTCAACCGGGAAAACCAGTCTTCCACCTGGAAGAGACTTATTTTGCAGACGATGGAGGAATTGTTGGGGGAGGGTTAATGTATTTTGTGACCGACCGCTTCCGTTTTTATATTACCCGACGAGCAGTCCGCGATCTTTTGTGATATCAGGAGAAAATGAATGGACCTAACAATACACAACGCATTGCATGACAAGACCCTTGAAACTGTCCACCTGGGTATCCAGGACGGGAAGATTGCCAAGGTATCCAAAGAGGAGATTCCAGCAGGGGATAAGGCCATCGACGCCAAAGGTGCCATGGTCTCCCCGGCTTTGATCGAACCGCATTTTCATATCGAGAATGCCCTCTTATGGGACACGAACAACCTCAATAACAGCGGCACCTTATTGGAAGCTATTGATATCTATGCTGATGTGAAAGTAAAACTTACTGACGAAGATATCATGCAGCGGGCTTCTTTGACCATTCACGAAGCTTTGAAACACGGCACGTTGTGGATGCGCAACCATGTCGATATTGACCAATATGCCAAACTGGATCTGCTGCGCGGTGTTGTAGCCGCTAAAGAAAGGTTCAAGGATGTCTTTGATCTGCAGATCATTGCCTTCCCGCAGCACGGCCTGGCGAAAAATCCTGAGTCAGTCGATCTGATGTGGCAGGCGATGGAAAATGGCGCTGAGCTGGTTGGCGGTATTCCGCACCACGAAGAATCCATGGAAGACGGCGCCAAACAGATCGAGATCGTCTTTGAAATCGCCAAGAAATATGATGTGAATATTGATATGCACATTGACGAGACCGATGATCCTTACTGGATGTCATTGGAACTTCTAGCGGATAAAACCATAGAAGAAGGTTACCAGGGGCGAGTGACCGCTGGGCACTGCACCTCGATGGCAGCCTGGGATAAAAAGACTTTGGCCCGGGTGATTGACAAAGTTAAGAAAGCAGAGATCAGCGTGGTTTCAAACACCCCAATTAATTTGTTGCTTCAGGGGCGGTCGGACGAGATCCTGGTTCGGAGGGGTATTGCCCGCATCAAGGAACTGATCGAAGCGGGTGTAAATGTCTGCTGTGGTCAGGACGACCTGATGAATATGTTCTACCCGTTTGGGCGAATGGACCCCCTTGAAGTGGCCAATATAGCGGCCCATGCTGGACACCTGACTTCGCCGGATGAGATCCAGATAGTATTTGACATGCCGCGCTATAACGCTGCTAAAAATATCGGCCTGAAAAATTATGGTGTTTACGAAGGCGCAGACGCCAACCTGATTTTAATAAACGCTGCTACAGCAGTGGAAGCCTTGCGCCTCAAACCCGAGCGGCTGTATGTAATCAAGGAAGGGAAGATACTGGTTGAGAATTCTGTCCAAACAACCTACGCAGACTGGATTCCGACCATTGATTAAGGGCCTATATCCCCGAGCGAGATGGGACTGCAAAAGAAATTAACTATTGCTGAAAACAATTTATTAAGGAGATCCTTGATGGAAAAATCAAAAGTCTATGATTATATGCTTTCGGTTTTGGATAAAGCTGAAAACGGACCGATTCTGGAAGAGAAGGATTGGGACAGACAGTATATTAATCAATCGATCAAAGACCTGATCAAGAAATATGATATTCAGTGGGATAAAGAAACCATGGTCCCATCAGATGACGCCCTGGCAGACCGCCTCTTTGAGGCCGGTATGGAGCTGGCCCGAGAGGTGGGCGTGTATTGCCTGGATACCAAGCGCCAGATGAAATGGAACCAAGCGGAGCTGGACTATATTTTATCCACAGCCCCGGATGAGGAAACTATCGGCTTAGGTGATGACAGTGTCACTATTCGACACAGGCTTCCGGATACAGATGCTGATATCACCACCATCGGCGGCCCTTATGGAACACCGGTTCCTGAAGAATTATTTGTGCCGATCATGACCAGCTATGCCCAGGAACGAGATCTGGACTATATAGATAACGCTACTTTGAGCACCACCCACGGCCGTCCCATTAAAGCTGGTTCACCCTGGGAAGCAGTAGGATGCTGGCAGGAAGCCCAGCTTTCCTTTGAGGTATTGGAACGAGTTGGCCGTCCTGGCATGCCCATTGGCTGTGCGGAGGATTCGCCTTCCGAGATTGGCGAACTGGCTACCTGCACCTATAACGGGTTCCGGCAAACTGACTGGCACCATGCCTCCTTTATTTCAGAATTGAAAGTGGCTTATGCCGAATTGACAAAAGCAATGCACTATCAGCATACCGGATCCTTTGCGCATAATTTCTACAACACAATTTACGGCGGATATGTAGGTGGCGCAGATGGATTAGCCGTCGCAATCGTAGCTGGTGTTCTGTTAATGAAAGCAGCCCTGAATGGAAACACATTCAATCCAGGACCCAGTCATGCCCACCTGAGCTGTAGCACTTTCCCGGCCATGATCCCGGCCTTATCTCTGGGATTCCAGGCCATCAGCCGCAATACCAAATTGCTAACCTCATCATTCCCACGCCCTATTGGCGGCCCTTGCACCAAGGAGCTTCTATATGAATCGGCAGCGGTGGGAATTGCTACTGTACCTTCAGGAATTTCAATTCTGGAAGGCATCCAATCAGCCGCGGGCCGAATCGAAGGGCATGTGACCGGACTGGAAGCCAGATTCCTGGCCCAGGTTGGCCGGGCGACAGTGGGAATGACCCGGGCAGAAGCCGATCCACTCGTCAGAAAATTGACGCCGTTATATGCGGAACAGCAGAAAACAGGAATCGCGCTGAAAGGAAAACATTTCACAGAGGCTTACGATCTCGAAACTATCCAGCCTACCGCGGAATGGCAAGGAATTTATGAAGAAGTCTGCCAGGAAATGGAAGACATGCTTGGATTGAAACTATAGGTTTTGGAATCGAAAAGGATTAATAACATGAAAAAAGAAAATTACGAATATCTGGCTTCAGTTTTAGAGAAAGCTGATACCGGCCCGGTAATTGAGGAAAAAGAGTGGGATTACCAGTATATTGGCGCCAAGACCAAGGATCTGATCAAAAAATATGATATCAGCTGGGACAAAGATACCTATGTGCCCGCTGATGATGATCTGGCGGATCGCCTGTATCAGGCAGGTTGGGAGCTGGCCCTGGAAAGCGGTGTATACTGCCGCAATACAAAGAAGCAAATGCTTTGGACAGAGGATGAACTAAAAGGAATTATCGATTCAGGACCTTCCGAATTGGTTGTTGGAACTGGTGATGATGAAGTTGTAATTCGTCAACGCCGGCCGGAACAGCCCTCCCGGGTCACTATCCTGGGCGGCGCTTACGGTACCCTGATCGAAGAAGACCTTTTTGGCGCAATGGTGGAAGCCTATGCAAAAGAACCTCTGATCGATATTGTTGAACCCCCTTCCATTCCCACTGCTTTTGGCAGGACCATCCGCATTCAATCTCCCTGGGAAGTGATGGCGGCCAGGCGGGAATCGGATCTGGCCCTGGCAGCAGTCAAGCGGGCTGGCCGACCGGGAATTTGCATTGGCGCGGCAGCTACATCAGGAAGTGAAATTATCGAGCTGGCTGCAACCAGCTATAACGCTTATCGACAAACCGATTGGCATCACACTTCTTTCGTCAGTGAAAACAAGGTCACTTATGCGGACCTGACCCGGGCAGCTCATTTCTACCTGACCGGATCGGTTGCACACACTTTTTGCGATCCGATCTACGGAGGCTACCTTGGGGGTAAAGAGGGCATAGCAATTGGCTGCGTCGCCGGCCCAATCCTCCTGAGAGCAACATTGCTCGGGGATACGGTTAATGCAGGCCCCAGCCACGCCCATCTAAGCTGTGATACTCATGCGGATCTGCTCGCCGCTCAGGCCCTCAGCTTCCAGGCTATCGCCCGCAACACCCATTTGCTGAAAGGGATTCATATTCGACCGGCCCACGGACCGGGAACCAAAGAGATCCTCTATGAAGTAGCAGCCATGGCCATCATGGGTGTGACTTCCGGAGTGGATTACCTTAAATCTGTCCAATCTGCCTGCGGAGTAAATATGGGACATACATCCCCGGTTGAAGCCCGGTTATGCGCCCGGGTTGCCCATGCTTCGGAAGCCCTCAGCAGAGAAGAAGGAAACGCCCTGGTGACCCAGCTGGTGAACAAATACCAGGATTTGATACCGACTGCAGATACAGGAATACATTTCCGCGATAGCTACAATTTGGAAACCTTGGAACCGGCCCAAGCCTGGCAGAAAATATATGAAGAAGTTGTCTCCGAACTTAGAGAATTGGGTCTATCTATCTAACCAAGATTTAAAGAGGCAGAAATGATCGAACCAAAAGTAAAGATCGATGAATTCGTAAATATTTTGGATAAAGCAGAAAATGGCCCCAGGGTGGATATCAAAGAATGGGACCAGGTTTATATTTACCAAACCATCAAGGATCTGGTTGAGAAATATGATATCCGTATAGATGTCAAAAATCCGGGAGTTCCTTCTGATGACGATCTTGCAGACCGGGTCTTTGAAGCGGCCATGGACCTGGCGGTCCAGAGCGGTGTTTACTGCACGGATACCCAACGCCAGATGATTTTCAGCAGGGATGAATTGGAAAAAGTCCTTGCCCGGGTTCCGGAAGAGGTCCAGATCGGCGAAGGACCAGACACTCGTGTAATCAAGAAGAGAATGGTGGACCAGGAAGGCCATGTAACTATAGGGGGAGGCTTCTGGGGTGTTGTGGTGCCTGAGGACATGCTATTACCCATGACCATGGCGTATGCCCAGATAGAGGAAAATGATTTTCTCTGCACCGGGGCTTTGAGAACCACCTATGGGCGCCCCATCCGGGCATACTCTCCTTGGGATACCCTGGCCTGCTGGCAGGAAATGCGCCAGACCTTTGAAGCCATTGATCGTGTGGGGCGTCCCGGGATGACAATTTCCGGGCCGAATACCAGTGCCAGCGCCATCGGAACAGTTACTACGGTCACACATGGATGTCTCCGCCCATCAGATTATGGAAGTGTTGCCTTCATGAGCGAATTGAAGGTGTCATATGATGACCTGATCCGTGCCTGCCATTACGTCCAGACCAATTCCTTTGCGCACAATTTTTACAACCCGATCTATGGCGGTTATGCAGGCGGGGCTGAAGGTGTGGCGGTCGCCCATGTGGCAGGTTTCATATTAATGAAAGCCACTTTGTTTGGTGAAGCCTTCAATGCCGGGCCCAGTCATGCCCATATGAGCACCAATACTTTCCCACCCTTGATCCCGGCCCAGGCACTGGCACATCAGGCTTTGAGCCGGAATACCAATATCACCTGCGCGAATTTCACCCGGCCCAATGCTGGCCCGGGAGAGAAAGACCTGCTCTATGAAATTGCAGCCTACCAATTGGCGACTGTGACCTCTGGAGTTGAAATAGCTACAGGTGTGCAAACTGCTACTGGACGTCATGAAGCTCATTGTTCACCGTTAGAGGTCCGGTTTTTGATCAAGGTTGTTCGGGCTGCAGAAAAAATGACCCGAAAAGAGGCAGACCCGATTGTTAAGAAACTGATCGCCCTCTACAGAGACGGCCAGAAAGAACAAAAGATCGGCAAGCCATTTAATGAAGTCTATGATTTAGAGACTTTGGAACCCAAATCAGAATGGCAGTCCGTTTTTGATGAAGTAGTAGATGAACTCGTAAGTTTGGGACTAAAGCTTTAATTATTTTGAAAGGATTAGCTATGAATAAACCCGAATACCTGGCACCAAAAACCTTAGAGGAAGCCTTCGAGGCGCTTAAGAGTAATCCGGACGGCACGATGATCATTGCCGGCGGTACCGACATGGTTCCCCGCATGCGAGCTGGTGTTTTTAAACCAGATTTACTGGTTGATCTCCGCCTGTTGGCCTTGGATGAGATAACACTTGAGGATGACTTTGTTCGGATTGGCGCTTATGTTACCCATTCCGACATCCTTGGATCACAGCTCTTGAGTGATCAGTTCCCTGCCCTAGTGGAAGCAGCCAAAGATATTGCTGGGCCTCCTATCCGCAATCGCGGTACGCTGGGTGGCAATCTAGTAAATGCATCACCTGCTGCAGACCTGGCAACACCCCTGATCGCCTATGATGCGCTAGCGGTCATAGCTGACCAGAGTGGCGAGCGAGATGTGCCGCTGAGTAGATTTTTCACTGGCCCTGGAAAGACAGTGTTAAAGCCAGAAGAAATTCTTACAGCAATTAAGATCCAGAAAATCTCCAGTAAGACAGGCGCAAAGTTTACCAAGTTGGGTAAAAGAAAAGCAATGGCCATTGCTGTTGTCAGCGCGGCAGTAAGGATTTCCCTGAACGAAGAAGGAAAAATTCAAACAGCCAGGATTGCCCTGGGGTCTGTCGCACCGGTTCCTCTGCGAGTTCCAAAAGCCGAGGAAGTTTTGGAGGGGAAAACACCTGACGAAAAATTATTTGCCAACGCCGGACAGACTGCCAGTGAGCAATGCACTCCGATCTCGGACCTACGCTCAACGGGTGATTACCGAAAAAAAATGGTCGCGGTTTTGGTCAGAAGGGCTTTATCAGCGGCCTGGGAAAATCTGCAGGCGGAGTGATCTATGACTAATATTACTTTGAATTTTACTGTCAACGGAGATCCACAGGAAGTGACCACATCTCCCACAAGCACTTTGCTCAGTGTTTTGCGGGACGAATTGAAATTGAAAAGCCCTAAGGAAGCTTGCGGTCAGGGAGATTGCGGCGCGTGTGTAGTCCTGCTGGATGGAAAAGCGGTCAATTCCTGTTTGGTCTTGGCTGCCCAGGCCCAGGGAGCAGAGGTGCTCACTATTGAAGGTTTGGCCGAGCATGGAAAACTACATCCCCTGCAGCGGAACTTTATCGATAATTGGGCCTTCCAATGCGGCTACTGTACCTCAGGGATGTTGATGTCAGTTTACGGATTGCTCCTGGATAATCCCAAACCGACACGAGAGGAAATTAAAACAGCCATTTCCGGCAATCTTTGCCGCTGCACAGGTTATGAGGAAATCATTGAAGCTGTGGAAATGACTGCGACCGAGTTAAGTAAATAATCAAGATCTATATGACAAGGAGAACAATATGAGTGACTGGAATACATTACAACCGCAATTTATCGATTTGATATTAGCTGGTGATGATGCTGCTGCCATTAAGATGGCCAAGGATTCCCTTGATGGCGGGACTACCCCGGTAGAGTTTTTTGAAAATTGTATAGCTCCCTCCTTGAAGGAAGTAGGCAAACGTTTTGAAACGCTGGATATCTTCCTGCCGGAAATGGTCACTGCAGCGGATACTGTAGAAGCCGTAAATACTGAAGTGATCAACCCTGCCGTTGCGGAAGCTAATGATGGCACCAGCATGTCCCAGGGCAAAGTACTCCTAGCGACAGTCCAGGGCGATTTGCACGATATCGGTAAAAACATGGTTGGCCTGATGTTAAAAGTAAATGGCTTTGAAGTTGTTGACCTGGGCACCAATGTTTCCCCAGCTGATATCGTCGCCAGAGCGGAGCAGGAAGAAGTTGACATCATCGGTATGTCAGCCCTCTTAACCACCTGCCTTCCGTATATGAAAGATGTAGGCGACCACCTGGTAGCCAAAGATATCCGGGGAAAATATGAGGTCATTATCGGTGGCGCTGCTGCAACCCCAGATGTAATGGAAGAGATGGGTGCCAATGCCTACGGAAGCTCTGCAGCCGATGGCGTAAAGAAATGTAAGATGCTTTTGGGAAAATTATAACGACAACAGGTTGCTGCTAAGACCTTACGGAAGGAGAAGATCATGGCACAGCGCAATAATATGGGCGTGATTGTCGCAGGCGTTACTGGAATGGTGTTTGGTGGTGTTACAGCCGTAGAAGGTTATGTTTCCCGGTCTGTTGGCGCAGTGAATGCCAGCTTGATCGAACATGTTTTTGCAGCGATGGTGGCTGTTCCCGCGGTGATTTATTTATTCATGCGGGGCAACTTGACATGGGAAGGGACCAAATCTATCCTTCCTATATCGGCTGTAGCCGGCGTAATGGTCATTATCGCTGTGGCTGGTGTCGCCTATGCCATACCCAAGACCGGTGTTGCGGCTGGCAATATGGCCATGATGTTTGGTCAGATGGCAGTTGCGGTAGTGATCGATATGATCGGAGTCGGTGGATATGATAAAGTCCCGCTGACCTTACCGCGAGTTCTTGGCCTTTTACTGATGATCGTTGGTGTTTACTTAGTGCTGCCACGGCAGTCTTGAAAACAAGGATGATATATGCACGACTATGAAATAGTTGGAAAGGGAATGGCTGCTATTGGGGGGAAGGACGTTGTCACAGGAAAAGCGGTGTACGCACCGGATATTGAATTTTCGGATATGCTGGTTGGGAAACTGCTGTACAGCCCCTATGCCTGCGCCCGGATTCTCAAGCTGGATGTTGCAAAGGCCAGAGAGTTACCTGGTGTGGTTGCAGTCATGACAGCAGAGGATATTCCTGGTGAAAACAGCTACCAATACTGGTACAGTGACCAGCCCTTACTGGTGAAGGATCAAATCCGTTATCGAGGAGACCCGCTTGCAGCCGTAGCAGCGGAAACAGAAGAGATTGCCCTGCTTGCCCTGGCTGCTATTGAAGTTGAATATGAACCCCTGGAAGGGATATTTGATGTCGATGAAGCCATGCGGCCGGGCGCGAAGAAGGTCTGGGCAGAGAAAGAGAATATCCACAGCCATCATGTTGAGAGCTGGGGGGATATCGAAGAGGGTTTTTCAAAAGCGGACGTGATCGTTGAAAACACCTTCCAAACCTCATATCAGGAACATGCTATGCTGGAAACTGAATCAGCGGTTGCAAAATTGGATCTAGACGGCTCGGTAGTGGTGTATGCCTCCGCCCAAGCTCCTCACCGCGACCGGATCCAGATTGCCAGGGCTTTAGGTGTGCCTGAAGCGATGGTGCGTGAGATCACTCCTCATATCGGAGGTGCATTTGGCGGGAAGGATGAAGCCAATATCCAGATTCATGCCGCATTGCTGGCTAACCAGACCAAACGACCGGTCCGCATTGTTAGGACCCGGGAAGAATCTATCCTGACCCATGTCAAACGCCACCCGATCAAGGTGAAATACCGCATGGGCGCAACTAAAGAGGGTAAATTAACTGCAATTCATCTGGTGGGTATCGGGGATACCGGTCCTTATGTGAATGCCGGTGAAGAAGTCATGATGGTGATGGGCGCGTATGGATTCTCACCCTATTTTGTTCCTCACGCCAAGACTGAAGCATATACGATATTTACGAATAATCCGATAGGCGGCGCCTTCCGCGGATTTGGTGTACCGCAGGCAACCCTTGCTTTTGAGGGTTCGATGGATGCGCTGGCCAGAGAACTGGAAATGGACCCCCTGGAGATCCGGAAGATCAATGGATTAAAAACAGGTCAGAAATTCCAGCCTAATTCTGTAGTACGGCAGGCAGAAGGGCTGCTGGCTTGCCTAGATAGAGCTGCTGAATTATCAGACTGGAAGAATAGAGGGGAAAAAGAGCGCCAACCTGCCCCGAATCTGCGCCGCGGTTGGGGATTGGCTTTATCCTTTCATAAAGTAGGTTTTGGACGTAATATACCGGACCACGCCGCCGCTGGCATCAATATGGCCCCGGATGGCTCGGTTTTGGTTCGGACCGGCGGGGCAGATCTGGGACAGGGCTTACATACACTGATCGCACAATTTGTTGCTGAACAGTTGGGGGTTCCCTTTGATCAGGTGAAGGTATTTAAACCGGATACCACCCTCGCTGCAGATGCTGGTGCGTCAGTTGCCAGCCGCGCGACCGTTTTTTCTGGAAACGCAACCCTGCGAGCCGCAGCACCCATTCGTCAAGTTCTAATTGATCTTGCCGCCGCTGAGGTTGGCGCTGATCCAGAACTGATTGATCTAAAAAAAGGATATGTATATGTAGAAAATGAACAGGTCCAGCTTTCTATCCAGGAACTTGCATCTATGGCTTATGAGAAGAACCTGCCAATGCAGGCGACCGGTTTTTTCACCATGGATTATCCCGAGGTGAAATTGGATGACGGTTCCACCGGATTTGAACAAGTGGTTGGATTTGGAGCTCATGTGGCACAGGTCCTGGTTGATGTGGAAACAGGACAGGTTGAGGTGGAGCGGGTCATCGCTGTGCACGATGCTGGCACTATCATCAACCCTAAAGGAGCCCGTGGTCAGGTGGAGGGGGCCGTTTCGATGGCCTGCGGTTATGCCTTGATGGAAGAGTTGATTGTGGACCAGGGATTGATCCAGAATCCTTCCTTGGAGAGTTATTTGATCCCCACGGTATGGGACGTGCCAGAGATTATTGCGGACTTCGTCGAGATCGAAGATGCTGCGGGACCACTTGGGGCCAAAGGATTGGGTGAACCGCCCATGAATATCACTCCAGCTGCGATCGCCAACGCGGTAACTGACGCCATCGGTGTACCCGCTACCCATCTTCCTATCACGCCTGAACGAGTCTTGTCGTTATTAGAAACTAAGTAAATTTAACCGGGATATACATGACAGCCGCTTATCAAAATCGCTTGGATAATCTGAATAAAGCCTTTCGCCTGGAACTCAAGGAAAAGGTGCTGCTGGCGCCATTCTCGGATCACTTTTTCTCCACCAGAAGGACGGGACTCTCGAATAAAGACGCCATGGTGGATCACAAGAAGCGCTATCAGGCAATCAAACAAACTGTCTTGGATTTTGATTTGGATCTGGCGATGCAGTCCGGAGTCTACCCGGCGCAGTGGTTCTCAGCACTGGATGCTAAACATTATTATTGGCCAGGCGGTGAGCTGCCTGAGGATAAAACCTTCCAATTCAATGAAAAAGAGAACTTGATGGCGGATGAATATGACCAATTCCTTGCTGATCCGACAGATTTCACGATCAGGGTGCTCTGGCCGCGTATGACGGGTAAACTGGAACCTATGGCAGCGTTTCCGCCCATATTTTCGCTGGGACCGGACCCCATTTTCCTGGGGCCGGCTTTTTCGTATCCTGAGAACCTGGAAGTATTACGGGCGTTGATCAAACTGGGTGAAGCTGCGGCAGAGTCGGATCAGGCTGGAGCGGAATATGTAGCAGACATGAAAGAGCTTGGTTATCCGGTATCCTATCAGGCTAATTTCACACCCCCCTTTGATATCGTTGCAGATTTTCTGAGAGGATTAAAGGGAACCATGTTGGATCTGTACAGGCAGCCGGAAAAATTACTAGCTGCAGTTGAACTCTACGTGGAACCCCAGATCGAAGCCGCAATCAGCTGGGCAGAGGCAG
This sequence comes from uncultured Anaerolineales bacterium, assembly GCA_964582965.1. GTDB lineage: Bacteria > Chloroflexota > Anaerolineae > Anaerolineales > UBA11858 > B10-G9. The sequence goes on from CAZOUN010000001.1 coordinate 17,673, forward strand.
TAGGCAATCCACGGATCGTATTTTGGATGCATAAAGGTGCAGCAGGTTTTATGTCAGATGAGCATTATAAGGATTATTACTGGCCCAGCACCAGGAAAGTTATGCTCCGCCTGGTTGAAGCGGGGCTGACGCCGATACTTCATGTCCAGGGAGACTACACCCCCAGGCTAGAATATCTAGCCGAGCTTCCCCGCGGCAAAGTGCCCATTCATTATGATCGGGTTGATCACCAGAAAGCCCTGGAGATCATGGGTGACCGCCAGTGCTTCTGGGGAGGGATCTCTTCGGCATTGTTGGTGACTGGAAACCAGGAGCAGGTGAAGGATGAAGTAATTAAGTTGATAGAATCATTTGGACCACTAGGCGGTTTGATTGTGGATGGAAGCGTAGGCATCCCTGACGAAGCCAAGCCCGAGAACATTCAAGCCCTGGTGGACACAGTCCGGTCATACAACGCAGGCTAAGGATAATTAAATATGGAGAAGAAACAACGCTGCGATTTATTATTGACCAGAGGAATTGTCATCACAGTAGATGAGGGCAGGCAAGTTTTTGATCCTGGAACGGTGGCGATCCAGGGAGATAAGATACTGGCTGTCGGTCCTGCCAGCGAGATGGATCATTTTCAAGCTGATCGCGTGATCGATTGTAAGGGGAAGATGATCACTCCCGGTTTTGTCGATTGCCACAACCACCTCTTTGAGTCGCTGCTGCGCGGTGTAGGAGAAGGGATGGAGTTATATCCCTGGCTGGCTGAACTGTTGGAACCTTTCAGCGACAGGGTCACACGGGAGGAAGCTGTCTCGGCGGTATTAAACTGCTCCCTTGAAGCCATTCGAAATGGGACGACATGTATTATAGATAATCATTATGGGCCAACCGACCTCGATACGACCCTTGCTGTTGCTGATGCGATCCAGCAGACCGGGTTGCGAGGTGCTGTTGCCCGTGGGATGTATGGGCCCGCTACAGATATCTCTGGAGAACATGGATACCAGTTGGAGCGCACCTTTATGTACAGCGTCCAGGAGGAGATAGATATTTCCCGGGATGCCATGAAAGCCCGGCCAGCTGGCAGTAAAGTCACTGTTTGGCCTGCTCCGGAAAATGTTTCTTATAATCCACATGAACTCGTGATCGGAGCTGTTGAGCTGGCCCGTGAATTTGGAACCCGGTGGCATACTCATATGGCAGAGGGGGAAATAGAAGACGGCCTTTACAGAAAAGAAAATGGCGTCGGGATGGTTGAGAAGCTTAATCAAGATGATCTATTAAGAGATGGAACCTTTGCTCATGCGATCTGGTTGAGCGATCAGGATATTAAAATATTGGGTGAAGCAGAGGCTGGTATCGCCCACTGCCCCGTGAGCAATCAGTATTTGGCCACCGGGATCATGAGATTGCGCGACCTCCAGGCTGCCGGCTCAGTAGTAGGCTTGGGTAGTGATGGTTCTTGCTGCGGCAACCAGGACTTGATCCTGGCGATGCGGTCCGCAGTACTCCTGCAGCGCGTGAATACCCTGGACCCCACGGTGGCAACAGCCGAACGGGTTTTTGAAATGGCAACTGTAAATGGCGCACGTTATGCGGGAATTGATGCTGGTCAAATAGAACCAGGGAAGCTGGCAGATATCATTGTAATAGGCATGGAAGGATCAAGTACTAAACCATTTAACCGGGCTCTGGGATCGCTGGTTTATAACGGTTCCGGCGCGGATGTTGAGATGACTATTGTAGGAGGTGAAATAATCTTCGAAAACGGAACAATTATTAATGTTGACGAGATTTCCATCAAAGATGAAGTTCAAAGAAGAGCAGATGAGCTATTCGAACGACTTGGATTGGAAAACTATCGGACGCATTGGATAAAGCAACCTTAAGGGCATCCCTGTAATTCAGGGATAGCTTAAGTCTAAAACAAAAAATCCGTGCTGATGAAATTGTCCAGAATATTTAGAAAATGGAGAGTTTACAGATGACGGAAGATAAATTTATCAAAGATCTTCGAGATGTGATTGCAAATGGCGATGAAGATCAGGCCGCTCCTGCGGCCCAAGCAGCCATTGATGCCGGCGTGAATCCAGGAACCTTGATTAAGGAAGCTATTAACGGTCCCATGGATGAGGTTGGAAAATCATTCCAGAATGGGGATATATTCCTGCCTGAATTAATTATGATCGGAGATGCAGCAAGGGTAGCATCTGATGTGATTCTGCCCTATATATCCGTCGAAGAACAGGATGCTTCCTCGGGTGGAAAAGTGGTCATCGGTACTATTCAGGGCGATATGCATGATATTGGCAAGAGTATTGTCTCGGCTTACTTGATGTCGACCGGATTTAAAGTAAAAGATTTGGGATCCGACGTTACACCAAAGGATTTTATACGGGCAGCGGTAGATGAAAAAGCAGACGTGATCGCGATATCTACTTTGTTATCAACCACCCAGCCCCTCTTCGCCAATATCGTCAAGACCTTGGTGGATTCTGGACAGCGAGACAAAGTCTACGTTGTTGTAGGGGGTGGCCCCGTGACACCTGAATGGGCAGCAGACATTGGTGCTGATGGTTATGGTCGGGATGCTGCGGATGCTGCTGATCTGGTTCGCCAGGTCCTTACATCTGGTGAAAAACCACCCTTCGCCAAACCAATAGTCATCGGTGCTTTGAAACAATAAAAGAGGAAAAAAGAGGAGCAATTATGAATAAACCTGAGATTATCAATATCCTGGATCGATCCCAGAACGGAGAATATTGTACGGTGAAAGAATGGGATATCAAACGCATTCCCAAGGCCGTGAAAGAAAAACTTGAAAAATACGATCTGAAAGGCGCCTGTGATCCTGAAAACCCGGTCAATATGGATGCCGAGCTGGCTGACCGCTTTTTTAAGGCTGGTTATGAAATGGCCCTGGATCTGGGCATGCTCTGCGAAACAACCGATAGAATAATCAAAGTGTCTAAGGAAGAATTAGATGCTGCTTTGGAAAAAGCCCCGTCTGAATTAACTATTGGGACTGGCGATGATGCCACGGTAATAAAAACCCGAACACCATCTGACCCCTATGAATGTAAATTTGGGGCCTCCCTGGGCATCACCGTATCAGAAGACGTTTGGCCAGCCTTGACCGAAGGTATTGCCCGACAGGAAGCTGTGGACGTGCTGGAAGGCGGCTCATTGAAGTCCATTTATGGACTGGATGTCATTCCTGATGCACCCTCAGAGACCCTGGTAGGTTTTGAGCAGGCTAAACTGCACGTGGAGATCCGCAAAAAAGCCGGACGTCCGGGGATGGGCGGTATAGGTCAGATCTCGGCCGTGACTGAATATGGTCAGTTTGGCGGCTACGGTATCCCCGGAGCATTACCTATTACAGATCTGTCATTGATCTTGTTCCCGTCGGAACTGAAGGTCAATTATCAGACTTTGCACAAGGTGGTGCATACCCTGAATGTTGGCGGTATGATCTTTGCCGGTTCCCCGGCTATGATCGGCGGTATGCCCGGCCCACCCGAGGGTGCTGTGCTTTCCTGTATTGCTTGTGCCTTGCTGCAGTATCCGATTTTGCAGGCGGACGTGGGTGGAGGTGAGATCTACGATATCCGCTATCTGTCCAACGTCAATCGCGATGGCATCTGGGCTCTGAGTGTGACTCACCAGGCCCTCAGCCGCAATACCAATCTTTTGACCCACGGCATTGCCAACCAGGTTTCTGGTCCGGGAACCAAGGAACTTCTTTATGAAACCCTGGTCGGTGTTTCAACCATTGCAGCTTCCGGAGCTGCATTCTCAACAGGTCCGCGATCGGCGGGTGGAAAATTGGATGACTATCTATCCCCGCTGGAATGTGGTTTCTGCGCTGAAGTATCACACGCGGCTTCTGGACTTTCACTTGAAAAAGTGAATGAGATCGCAAAGGCAGTACTGCCGAAATTTGAAGATTCCATCAAGGATCCCCACATCGGCAAGATTGTTCAGGATGTTTACGACCTTGAGAATTTCAAAGCCAAACCGGAATGGCAGCAAATGTACGATGAGGTTAAACAAGAAGCGATTGACTTGGGATTACCTCTCTAAGGAAAGATTTGAGATAAGAATTAGTAACTCCTGTTTGATAACAAACAGGAGTTACTAAAACGAAGTTAATTGATGGATGCTTTTTCGGCAAATCGGAGTCTGACTAAGCTAGGAGGGGTAGTTTATGAAACATAGAGGGCGATTACATGAAGTGATCAGAAGGGCAGAGAACGGCCCAATGATCGAAGAAAAAGAGTTCGAAAAGAACCTGATCACATCAACTGTCGCACGGCTGATTAAGAAATATAACATCAAATTCAACAAGGAAACGATCGTTCCTGCTGATGATGATCTAGCTGATCGCCTTTACCAGGCTGGACTCGAATTCGCAGTTGAAGTTGGTATGTTTTGTAAAGATACCAGTCGACGAATTTTGTGGTCACGTGAAGAGTACGAAGACGCCCTTCGTTATTGTCCATCCGAGGCTATTATTGGCGAGGGAAATGACGCGGTAAAAATATTGGCCAGAAGACCTGAGTCCTCAACTCGTGTAGTTGTCAGCGGCGGAGCGGTTGGTGTACCTGTGCCTGAAGATATGTATCTTCCGCTCATGATGAGTTATGCCAAGGAACCAGTTATTGATCTGCTCGAGCCGGCCTCAATACAATCTGCTTATGGTATGCCTATGAAAGCGGGATCCCCCCTGGAAATCATCGCAGGATGGCGGGATGCAGAGCTCGCCTTACAGGTCATTAATTTAGCGGGCAGGCCCGGGATGGGTTTGGCTTGCGTCACGATCTCAGCTACCGCCATTGGTCAAATTTCCCCTGCCTCTTATGGCGGATTTCGTCAATCCGATTGGCATCATTGTTCAGTGATGAGTGAATTTAAGACCAGCTATGATCTGTTGTCTAAGGTTACTCACACGACCCGGATCGGCGCAAATATGGAAGCCTATCTGAACATCATTTTTGGAGGTTACTTTGGAGGCGCTGAAGGGGTCGCGATTGGATTAGCAGCTGGCCCGATCATTCTTAACCAGAATTATATGGGCACCACCTACAGTGTCGCCCCCAGCCATCCATTTCTCCACTGTGGTTCCACGTCGGAGATGATCTGGGCGCAAAGCCTGGCGTTCCAGGCAGTTTCCAGGAATACAAATCTCCTGACCGCTTCCATGATCAAACCTGCGGGCGGTCCGGGAACCAGATCGATCCTCTATGAGAATGCGGCACTATCGATAGCCAATGTCACTTCTGGCCTTTCGGTTGTTGAATCCTGTATGTCTGCCAGCGGCACAAATCCCAGGCATGCCAGTGGGCTGGATTCCAAGATATGTGGTGAAGTTGCCCACGCAGCTACCGGACTCAGTCGGGAACAGGCCAATAAAATCGTAAAACAGTTGACCGAAAAATATGAAAAGGGCCTGAGTGAAAAACCAGCAGGCAAACCTTTTGAGGAAGTTTATGATCTTGAGACGATCACACCTACGGTTGAATGGCAGGGAATGTACGACGAAGTAAAGGTTGAGCTGCAGCAGATGGGTCTTCCGATTAATTAGGAAAGGAAATGAACATGCTTTTTGAAAACGCAACTATCTTAACCATGAATCCCAAACGGGAGATTATCACCCAGGGTGCAGTGGTGGTTTCGGGCAGTCAGATCGTTGCAGTCGGTAAAACCAAAGACCTGGTTGAAAAATACCCTGAAAAAAAGAGGATCAATTGCAACGGTAACGTGATCCTGCCTGGCTTGATTGATACCCATGTACACACGGCCCAAGCAATGATCCGGGGCTGTGCCGATGACCTGGGCTTGCTCGATTGGTTATTCAAAAGGGTTTGGGTGCTGCAGGGCAGCTACACTGAGGAAGACGGCCGGGCAAGTGCTGCCTTATGTGCCCTGGAAATGATCAAGTCAGGCACTACTAGTTTTCTGGAATGTATGCTGGCTGAAGTATACGGCTTTGATGGTGTAGCAGAAGTGCTGATCCAATCAGGTATGCGGGCAGCTATTGGAAAGATCGTCATGGATATGCCCTCCTATGCCGGAGCGCGAGATGTCATGCATCCGGGCATGGTAGAGGATGGGGAAACTTGCATAGCGAATACCCTTACTGCCTATGATAAATGGAATGGCGCAGGAGATGGCCGCATCCAGGTCTGGTTCGGGGCCCGTACCCCTGGTGGCGTCACGCCTGAGTTATATGACCAGATCAGCCAATTAGCGAAAGAGCGTGATATGGGTATCACTGTCCATCTCTCTGAGGTAAAAGAGGATATTGAATACGCCGTATCTCAAGGTTTTCGATCCCCAATTGAGTTTGCTCAAGAACATGGATTATTGGGGCCTCGGTCTGTCCTGGCCCACTGTGTCTGGACTGATGAAAAGGATTGGGAACTGATCGCTAAAACCGGTACAACCGTTTCTCACAATCCTGCTTCAAACGCAAAAACCGCTACTGGTATCGCTGATGTGCACGGCATGCTGAAAGCTGGCGTGAATGTCACGCTGGGCTGCGATGGTGGTCCAAGCAATAATTCCTATGACATGATCCGCGATATGCGCTTGGTGAGCTACCTGGCGAATCTAGAGCATAACGATCCAACCGTAGTGCCTGCGGAAAGTGTTTTAGAGATGGCCACGATTAATGGGGCCAAAGCACTCGGGCTGGAAGATCAGATCGGTTCGCTTGAAGTGGGAAAGAAAGCAGACTTCATCCTAATCGATATGGATAAACCGCATTTAACCCCGGCACCAGATCCGGTATCAACCATTGCCTATGCAGCGCATGGAAGTGATGTGGATACCGTTGTGATTGACGGCAAGATTGTTATGGAAAACAGAAAAGTGCTGTCCTTGGATGAAAGACAGATACTTGACGAAGCACGTAAACGCTACCCGAATGTAGCAAAACGAGGAGATTTAGATATCAAACCCCGTTGGCCAGTAATTTAGAATTTGTCTGGAAGAAATAATAGGAGGTGAAAATTATAATGTATATTTGTTTTGGTGTACTGAAGATTGATTATTAGATTTACAAAGGAGTTCGAAATGGCTAAAAAACTGAGAATCTGGACAATTATTTCCCTGCTGTTAATCGCATCCATGCTGGTTCTATCGGCATGTGGTCCACAACCTGCAGCAGAAGAACAGGTTGTCGAAGAAGCAGCTGAGGAAACAATAGAAGAATCAGTGGCTATGCAAAAAGCTTGTTTTATCCACAGTTCAACTGTCAGCGATATGGGCTGGACATACGCCAATGAACGAGGTCGCTTGTATTTGAATGAAAATGTTGAAGGTGTCGAAACTACATTAATCGAAAACATCTCAGATTTTGGTGGCTCTGATGTCGAAAAGGTCATTGAGGATTTCATTCAAGCAGGATGCACCATCATTGTTGGCACAAGCTTTGGCTACACCGAGGCGATTGCTGCTAAAGCAGAAGAACATCCGGATGTGTTTTTCCTCAATGAGAGCCAGTATATACCTGGAGATAACATTCAGTCACATTGGCTCCGCCTCTACGAAGGTTTCTTCCTGACAGGTGTACTGGCTGGGAGCATGACGGAGAGTGACGTTATCGGTATTGTTGCAACCTTCCCGATTCCTGAATTACTTCGCCGGTTGAATGGTTTCGCACGCGGTGTCCAGGAAGTCAACCCAGACGCAACTATTAAAGTTGTTTGGATCAACAGCTGGTATGACCCTGCAAAAGAGACAGAGGCAGCTGAAAGTCTCATTGCGGCAGGTGCAGATGTGGTCCAGCACTTGTCTTCATCGCCCGCATCCCTGCAGGCAGCGCAAGCAGCTGGCATTTTCGGGATCGGCTACCAGAATGACCAGAGTGAATACGGCCCAGACGCCTACCTGGGATCAATGCTCATTGAATGGGGTCCTTTGTTTGCGGATTCGATCGAGAAGATCATGGATGGTACCTGGGAAGCAGGAGAGATTTGGTATGGCCTGGCAAGCGGCGCGCTTGATGCGGGTCCATTCTCAGACCTTGTTCCTCAAGACGTCCAGGATCTGATTGCTGATTATAAAGCACAGATAATTTCGGGCGAATATCAAATCTGGGAAGGCCCGATGTATAGCCAGGATGGCACACTACAGATCCCGGCTGGAGAAGTACGAGATGATGCAGATATCGACCAGATCGATTGGTTGCTCCAGGGTATCGACGGCACAATTCCGAGTATGGAGTAGAAAAGTTTATCAGTAGAAGTAGATCAATGGCAGCCGGCTTTACGGTTTAGGCCGGCTGCCATATCAAAAAATAGGATTTTAGATGACACAGAACCGAGATGATAAGAACCAGTTGCTGATCGATATGCGGGATATTGTCAAGCGTTTTCCAGGAGTATTGGCAAACGATGGTGCTAATCTTACTCTTCGTCGAGGAGAGGTGCACGCTGTCCTGGGCGAGAACGGAGCAGGCAAGAGCACATTAATGAACATCCTTTCCGGTTTATATAGACCAGATAGTGGAGAAATCTATGTTGGCGGCGCACGAAAAGAATTTGGCTCTGCACGTGATGCTCTATTAGCGGGAATTGGCATGGTCCATCAGCATTTCTGCCTGGTTGATATTTTTTCTGCCGCAGAGAATATCACTCTCGGAATGAATGAACCTCGAGTTCATTTGAATATGGCCAATATAGAAGAAGAGATTGGCGAATTAGGACGTAAATACAATCTGGGTATTGATCCCCATGCCAGGATTTGGCAACTTTCTATCGGAGAACAGCAGCGTGTTGAAATTCTCAAATTACTTTACCGCGATGCACAAGTTCTCATCCTTGATGAACCAACATCGGTTCTCACGCCTCAAGAATCGGACGAGCTCAGTGATACATTACGCCGCCTGGCAGATTCGGGACGCGGGATTATTTATATTAGCCATCGTTTAAGCGAGGTTTGTGCGGTTGCCGATCGAGTGACAATCATTCGTGGCGGCCGTAATATTGCCACACTTGAGCTTGAAGAAATTGACGAAGCCCGGGTCGCAAATCTTATGCTTGGGGCAGATGTGTCAGATTTTGTGCAAGTAGATCACACTAAAAAGCCAGGAAACGTTGTCCTCGAGATCAAGGATTTAGACGTGACCAGCGATCGGGGTTTACCAGCAGTGCGAGCAGCAAATATATCCGTTCAGGCAGGCCAGATTGTTGGTTTGGCCGGAGTAGCAGGAAATGGCCAAAAAGAACTTGCTGGTGCGATTGCTGGCATGCGCGCTGTTGATTCGGGAATAATCAATATTTCAGGCAAGCCCATTGCTGGTAAGGGAACGCGCGAGATTATTAACGAGGGAGTAAGTTTGATCCCGGAAGATCGGACGGGAACAGGATTGGTAACAAATTTAAGTATTAAAGATAACACCATATTGCGTGGGTATTGGAAGAAACGGTTTTCCCGCGGGATATTGATTAATTGGAAAGAAGTAGAAGAGCATACAGAGAAACTTGTAGAGGATTTTAATGTTGTAACTCCCCATATTAATGAGGAGATTTGGAAACTTTCTGGAGGAAACCAACAACGATTATTGTTGGCCCGTGAAATGACCTCAGAGCCTAAAGTAATCGTCGCCAGCCACCCTACAAGTGGGCTGGATGTCCAGGCAGCAATGGATGTTCATAATTTATTAATTGAACAAAGAGATAGGGGAGCAGCTATCCTGGTGATATCTGAAGATTTGGAGGAGCTAATGACGCTTTCTGATCAGATCATTGTGATCTATGACGGGCGCGTAACCCCTCCGATTCCAGCGACAGAAGCAGATCGATCAGAGTTGGGATTATTGATGATGGGGTCCGGCGTGAAGGAGCAAGTGTAATGAAGATCAAAATTGAGAAACGACTTGACGCGCCCCGCATCCTAGTAATCCTAATGCCTCTGGTTGCGGTAATTATTGCATTTGTTATCAGCGGGATCTTAATTGCCACAACTGGAGCAAATCCTTTCGCAGCTTTTGATACGATGTGGAAAGGTGCCTTTGGGACAACATATTCTCTATCAGAAACAATTGTTAGTTCTATTCCCCTTATGCTTGCAGGACTCGGCGTAGGTATTGCTTCACATGCGAAACTTTGGAATATTGGTGGCGATGGCCAGATCATCATGGGTGCTTTTGCCGCTTCTGGTTTGGCCTTGTTCTATCCTGATCTACCACGGCCGATCTTAATTGGGGGGATGATGATTCTTGGCTTCTTGGCTGGAGGCTTATGGGCAGTTATTGCTGCGCTGCCACGCATCTACTTGGGTATAAATGAGATCATCACTACAATGATGTTTAATTTCATTGCCGGCTTTTGGGTAAGTTATATCGTTCAAGGTCCATGGCGGGATCCGATTTTGGTGGGCTTCCCATTTACGGCAAAATTTACAAAAGAAGCTTGGTTGCCAAGATTCTTCGGAACCAGGATACACCTTGGATTAGTGATTGCATTGATCGCCGCGGTAATTATCGCCATCTTGCTATATCGTTCAAAATGGGGTTATGAATTAAGGGTGATCGGCGGAAGTCTTGATTCTGCAAATTACGCGGGAATTAATGTCAAGAGAAGTTTGCTATTGGCGATGTTGCTCAGTGGAGGTTTGGCGGGCTTGGCAGGGATGGCCGAGGTTTCCGGGATTCTTCACAGATTACAAGAAGGCATTGCTGCCGGGGCGGGTTTCAGCGCTTTTATTCTGGTTGCATTGGCTAATGGAAACCCGTTTGGAATAATAGTATCAGGTTTTTTGCTGGGCGCTTTATTAACTGGAGGGACGTCTGCCCAAACGATGGGAGTGCCGCCACAAATAGCAGATATTATGCAAGGTCTTATTCTATTCTTTGTTCTTGCTTCGACTTTCTTTACACGGTATCGGGTAAAGTTTGATCGGCCTGAACTTAAGAGCGCTAATGTGGAAAGCGGAGATTGATTATGGATGTATATATGTTCAGCGCTTTACTTCACACAATGATCACCGCTGGAACACCTATCGTTTATGCAGCACTTGGGGAATTGATCACAGAACGAGTCGGTATTCTCAACCTTGGCCTTGAGGGGGTAATGTTAATTGGATCCATCGCTGGTTTTGCTACAGCCTCCCATTTTTCAAACCATTGGATAGGCCTGGGAGCTGCGATCATTGCCGGCGCATTGACAGGGTTATTCTTCGCGTTATTATGTGTGGGATTTAAGGTGGATCAAGTCGTAGCCGGGATCGCATTATCTACTTTTGGAATTGGATTCAGCGCTTTTGTTGGAAAACCCTGGCTGGGAAAACCATTTTCTGTGCCGTTTGAGGACATAAGACTGCCGATTTTGGCCGATATTCCCATTATTGGTGAACCGTTTTTTAACCAGGATGCCCTTGTATATATCTCCTACTTGCTGGTTCCGATTCTCTGGTATTTTGTTTACAAAACACGCCCTGGACTGCACCTGCGCTCAGTGGGAGAGAATCCACGAGCGGCAGACACTTTGGGAATTAATGTTACCCGGATGCGATATGTTTACACGATGATAGGTTGTGCAATTGCTGCTATCGGTGGCGCTTATCTAACAATGGCCTTTGTTCCCACCTGGTTTGAAGAAATTACGGTTGGTCGGGGCTGGATTGCTGTCTCACTAGTGATATTCTCGGGATGGAATCCATTAATCGTTATTTTTGGTGCCTACTTGTTTGGGGGTCTGGACGCTGCCACTCTTTATATCCAGGCAATAGGTACAAATATTCCCTCTCATTTCCTGGGAATGGGCCCATATATTCTAACGATCCTTGTATTGGTTCTTGCGGCTCGTAAACGCCAGGGAGGGTTGGGGCCAGCGGCTCTTACGATACCATACGACAGTGAAGGGCAGTAGCTAAGCTATCTTATTAATCTAATCTTATTAGAGGTCAAAGTAATATGTCAAAGGTCGAAATAAAATTTCAGGTCAACGGCGAAGAAAAAACTGTAAAGACAGCCCCTGACCGAACTCTGTTAAAGGTCTTGCGAGAAGACTTGAATCTGACAGGCACCAAAGATGGCTGCAGCCAGGGGGACTGCGGCGCCTGTTTGGTGATGATGAATGGCAAGGCAGTAAATTCCTGCCTGGTTCTGGCTCCTCAGGCAGACGGGGCAAAGATAATAACCGTAGAGGGATTGGCCGAAAATGGAGAACTCAGCAATCTGCAGCAGGCTTTCGCGGAAAGATGGGGATTTCAGTGCGGATTTTGCACACCTGGCATGTTGATCTCCAGTTATGCCCTGTTGCAGAGTAATCCTGATCCAACCCTGGAGGAGATCAAGCGAGCACTGGCTGGAAATCTCTGCCGTTGTACTGGCTATAAGCCAATATTTGATTCGGTCAAGATGGCTGCTGAACTGACAATGGATAAATAATCATGAATTATCAAAGAATGTTAGAAACTCTTGATAAAGCCGAAACCGGTCCCATTCTCGAGGAAAAGGATTTTGATAAAAAGCAGATAGGAGCCGCGATCCAGGAAATCGTCAAGAGATTCGATATCTCTTGGCCAAAAGACATTATGGTTCCTTCAGATGACCAACTCGCCGACCGCTTATTTGAAGCGGGGTTGACTCTTGCCGAAGAAAGTGGACTGTTCTGCGTGGATACTGGGCGGCATATGACCTGGACACGCAATGAACTGCTGGATAGATTGGGAAATATTCCATCTCGAATAACGCTTGGTACTGGCGACGATGAAGTGACTATTAAAAGGCGTTTGCCTGATGAAAATTCGCGAATTGTGGTCAGCGGGGGAGCATATGGTGTCCCCGTGCCCGAAGATCTCTATCTGCCAGTTATGCTAAGTTATGCTCAAGAACCCAGCCTAGATTTCATTGAAGGACCAATGTTAACAACAACTCATGGACGGCCGCCTCGTGCTAACTCACCCTGGGAATCCGTTTGGTGCTGGCAGGAGAAGGATCTTGCGCTGGAAGCAGCTCGACGAGCCGGAAGACCGGGCATTGCTATTGGGACTGCGGTAGGCTCAGCAAGCGAACTCGGTGAATTGTCAACCATGACTTGTGGTGGATTTAGGACAACTGATAAACACCATCTGGTATTTACCAGTGAATTGAAAGTTAACTATGCAGAGCTGACCAAGGCTGTTCATTTTATGCACACGGGTGCAAAAGTACTGGGATACTATAATCCTATCTTTGGTGGATATGGAGGCGGTGTTGAAGGAATGGCTATCCTGATGGTTGCAGGCCAGATTCTGCTTGATGCCTGTTTCTATACATCAATAGTTAATGCTGGACCCGGGCATGCTCATCTCAGTTGTAATAGTTATCCAGCAATGTTATCTGGCCAAGCGCTAGCTTTCCAAGCCTTAAGCCGTAATACGAACTTGCTGTTTTCGTCTTTCCTTAGACCAACTGCTGGCCCTTGTGTGCCCCACATATTTGATGAGATCGCTGCCATTGTCATAGCTTCAGCGCCATCCGGAATCTCTTTTATCGAAGGTGTGCATACCGCTACTGGACGATTTGAAAGTCATTGTTCTGGACTTGAAGCGCGTTTCATGGCGGATATCACACATGCTGCTGAAAAACTAACCCGGCTTGACGCTGATGGTGTGGTTAAGAAAATTGTGGAGAAGTATGAAGATAAGCATAGAACGATCCAAAAGGGGAAGTCATTTTCTCAATGTTACGATCTGGAGTCTTTGAAGCCTACGCCAGAATGGCAAGGGATGTATGAGGATGCTTGCATGGAGATGGAAAAAGAATACGGCCTGATTATTTCTAATCCCCCCCGTGAACATAACGTTGATAACAAATAAGTCATACGGCGATCAGCGCTTTTTGGGGATCTTTTTATCAACCGTATTCAAATAAATGAAAATATATTGTTGGAGAAGAAAATAATGGTCAATAGAAATCGATTGATAAAGAAGCAACCGTTAGCCATTAATAGAATTGGTTCAGATGGATGCAGGACTGGGGAAGGAGGTAGCAAATGACGCATAATGTGATTGGAAAACCATCCCCCAACCTAATCAATTATCAGATCCTGACCGGGGGTGCTCACTATTTGGACGATCTGAGCCTGGAAGGCACACTGGTTGGTAAATTACTTTACAGCCAGCATCCTTGTGCATTGATCAAAAAAATTGATATTGCTAAGGCCAAAAACCTGCCCGGTGTTGTCGCAGTACTTACCCATGAGGACATTCCCGGTGAGAACAGCTTCTTGCTGCAAACACCAGACCAGCCGGTCTTGATGTCGGACCGGGTGAATTACCTGGGAGATGCGGTTGCGGCCGTAGCTGCCGAAACAGAAGAAGCTGCCCAGGCAGCCCTTGCTGCCATTGAAGTGATTTATGAACCTCTGCCGGGTACTTACAATATCGAGGATTCCATGAATACGGATGCTTCCAAGGTATTGCCCGGTTACGAGAATATTATTCCAGCCAGCACGCACGAACAGGGTGATCTGGAGGCTGGTTTCCAAGAAGCGGATGTGATCATTGAAAACACGTACCAATCTCAGTTGATCGAACAAGCTTTTCTAGAACCTGAAGGAGCTTTGTCCTATATCGACCCGGAAGGGAATATGGTGGTATATGCATCTAATCAGGCCCCTAATCGGGACAGGATGCAGATTGCCCGCTCTTTGAATATGCCGGAGCATAAAGTCAGGGTAATCACACCTTATGTCGGGGGAGCCTTTGGAGGTAAAGACGAAGTCCACGTCCAGATCCATGCCGCCTTGCTGACTCAGGCAACCGGTAGGCCGGTCCAGATTCTCAGGACTCGAGAGGAATCCATCCTTACCCACGTTAAACGTCACCCGATCACGGTCCATCACAAGCTGGGAGCAACAAAGGACGGTAAGATCACAGCAGTCAGCCTCAAGGCTATTGCAGATACAGGTCCTTATGTAAATGCAGGAATACATGTGATGTGGTTTGTTGGAACGGTTGCCAGTGGGCCTTATTATTTGCCCAATGTGCGAGTTGAAACTCTTGCCGTAAGAACCAATAATCCGATTGGCGGAGCCATGCGCGGTTTTGGCGGACCTCAAGTCTGTCTGGCCCATGAGGGCCAGATGGATGAATTGGCCAAGGCTCTGAACATGGATCCGGTTGAAATCCGCCGTATCAATGCCATCCAGAGCGGCCAGGTCACACCAAATGGAGGTATTGTCCGCAATGCGGATGCGGTCCCTGCCAGTATTGATGAAGCAGCTCGTATGATTGGCTGGGAGAAACGTGATCGAATCGACCGACAACCGGAGCCGCGCTTGAGAAGAGGCTGGGGAATGGCAGCGAGCTGGTTTGTGATTGGATTGGGAAGGGGACAGGATAACGCAGGCGCGATCGTTGAAATGGCTCCGGATGGCTCGGTTTTGATTCGGACCGGTGCTGTAGAAATGGGTCAGGGAGTGTTCACGACTCTGGGGGCTATGGTGGCCGAAAACCTGGGTATTGATCTGGGATCGATCAGGGTCATTGGCCCGGATACCGATATTACGCCGGATGCGATGCAAACCGCAGCCTCTAGGCAGACGTTCATGTCAGGAAATGCTGTCAATAAAGCTTCCCTGGTGATCAGGAATAGCCTGCTGGAAACAGCCGCAGAGGAAACTGGCCTGCCGATAGAGATCCTGGATCTCAAGAGTGGACAGCTCCGGGCGGAAGGTGAGGAATTATCAATTTCCATTCCGGAACTGGCTGCCAAGGCTACGGTTGCCAATCGCCCCATGTATGCCAATGGGTTTTATGTGATGGATTTCCCTGAAGAAAAAACCAATGAAGGCACTTTTTATGCAGTTGGACCCTCAGCATTCGGCACCCAGATTGCGCAGGTCCTGGTGGATATTGAAACCGGGGAAGTGCAAATTGAGAAGCTAATAGCAGTCCAAAATGTTGGCAAGATTATCAATTACGGGGGCGCCTATGGTCAGATGGAAGGAGGCTGCGTGATGGGCATAGGCTATGCCCTGATGGAAGACCTGGTAGTTGAACAGGGAAAGACCCTGAATGATTCCCTGGAAAGCTACCTCATTCCAACCGTGATGGATATCCCGGATATTGAGATCAAATTACTAGAGATCCCCGAGCCCTTTGGTCCATTTGGTGCCGTGGGTATTGGTGAACCATCTATGATGGGAACTGCTCCAGCGATTGCCAATGCAGTGTCAGATGCAATAGGAAAAAGGATGACCCAAATACCATTGACCCCGGAACGAGTCCTGGCGGCCATTGAAGGAGAAGACAATGAATAATCGTGGAAGGCTGCTGGAAGTACTGAACAAGGCTGAAACTGGTCCTATTATTGACGAAAAGGAATTCGAAGCCAAACTTATCACACAGACAATTCGCAAACTTATTAAAAAGTATGATCTAAAGTTTGACAAATCCGTCTTGGTGCCAGCCAAAGACGAGTTGGCAGACCGTATCTTTCAGGCAGGTTTGGAATTTGCGGTTGAAGTGGGTATGTTCTGTCAGGACACCAGCCGCAGGATACTATGGACTGAAGGTGAATATCTCCGCGGTCTGGAAAGCTGTAGTGGGAAGGCTGTGATGGGTACAGGTAATGATACGGTTGAAATTATTGCCCGGACACCTGAATCGAATATAATTCCAACTTTTGTGGGCGGCCCCTTTGGTGTACCGGTTCCCGAGGATATGTTTGTTCCTATTATGCTGAGTTATGCCCAGGAACCACTGATCGATGTGATAGAAAATCCAACCATCGAAAAAGTATATGGTTATCCTGTTAAGGCCGATTCGCCCTGGGAAGTGTTGGGTGGCTGGCGAGAAGCTGAGCTTGCTTTTGAAACAATCAATCGAGCCGGACGGCCCGGTATGCCGATTGGCTGTATTGAAATTTCACCTACTGCCCTGGCCCAGATTTCTGCCGCCTCCTGGGGAGGTGTCCGTCCCAGCGACTGGCACCATGTCTCAGCGCCAAGTGAATTTAAAACAAATTACGACCTGCTTTCAAAGACAGCCCATATCACTCGAATCGGCGCTAACATGGAAGGCTACCTGAATATTATCTATGGCGGATTCCTGGGCGGTGCGGAAGGAGTGGCAATAGGTTTGGCCGCCGGCATGATCGTTGTCAACCAAAACTACATGGGCACGACCATCAGCGCCAGTTCGGCCCATCCCTTCCTGCACAGCGATGCGACCCCGGAATCTATCTGGGCCCAGAGCCTGGCATTCCAGGCTATCTCACGCAATAGCAAAATGTTGACCGCTTCCCTCTGCAAACCAGCAGCAGGGCCAGGAACAAAGACGCTTCTCTATGAATGTGCGGCTTTTGTTTTGTCCGGCGTGGCTTCTGGTCTGGCCGTACCCCAAGCTGCTATGACAGCTACTGGAACAAACCGCTGCCATTGCAGTGGGTTGGAATCCCGTTTCAGTGCTGAGGTGTCCCGGGCGGCGGCAGGAATGAGCAGGGAACAGGTCGATGAGATTACCAAAAAACTAATGGCGATCTATGAAGACGATTTACCCAACAAGCCTGTGGGTAAACCATTCCAGGAAGTATATGATATGAAATCTCTCCAGCCAACAGCGGAGTGGAACGGTTTATACGAAGAAGTAAAAGAGGAATTAATGGGTATGGGAGTGCCCCTCTAAGCCAGGAAAAGTAAAAAATAAGCTTGTCAATGGGCCAAAAACACCCCCTTATATAATAATTCTGGAATTTCAGGTGTTGTGAACGAAGCTTCGTTGACAGGAAACCGGGTTCGGGTTAAACTATTAATGTCAGATGGCTGCCAAGTAAAGCATCAAAGATATTGATTTCGCCCAGCCCCGAGAAGAAACGAAAAATCTGACCTCAAGCTAAGAAGACCCCGGAAATTTCCGGGATAAAAAATTGCCCAGTCAGGAGAAATTTAATGTCATCAATTCTTATCAAGAATGGCTATCTCGTTACCATGGACGCCTCGGATCGCAGGGGATATTTTGATATATATATCGAAGATAAATCCATTAAGGAAATCGCCCCTGAAATCAACAAAAAGGCCGATAAAGTGATTGATGCCAAGGACCAGTTGATTCTGCCAGGATTTGTGCAGTCCCATACCCACCTCTGCCAGAGTCTTTTAAGAGGCCAGGCGGATGACCAGCCCCTGCTGGAATGGCTTGATACCATTACTGGTTTGGAGTTTCGGCATTCCCCGGAGACGTTGTATGCCTCGGCGCGGATTGGATTAGCAGAAATGATCAAATCGGGGACAACCTCGATCATTGACATGGGCACACTGCATCATCAGGACAGTGTCTTTGAAGCGATCCTTGAATCTGGGATGCGAGCCCAGGCGGGAAAGGCAATGATGGATCTAACCGAAAACCTGCCGCCGCTTTTACAGGAGACCACAGAAGATTCCATAAATGAAAGTGTGGATTTGATGCATCGCTGGCATGGCAAAGCCGATGGCAGGATCCGCTATGGATTTGCTCCCCGCTGGCAGTTATGGAATACTACTGAGCTGCTGCAGGAGATCAAACAGGAAGCCGATAATCATCCCGGGGTGGGAATTCATGGCCATGCAGGCGAGATAGAGTTTGAGATCAAAGCCATGATCGAACAGACCGGGTACAGGAACTTCGTTTATCTTGAGAAGATCGGTGTGGTTGGTCCCAATGTCCAAATGGCTCACTGCATTTGGCTGGATGAAGATGAATATCGGGTTATGGCTGAAACAGGATCCAACGCCCTGCATTGCCCCTGCTGCAACGCCAAACTTGGCTCCGGGATCGCCAAGGTGCCGGAAATGCTAGAGAAGGGTATCAATGTTTCCCTAGGTTCTGATGGAGCCCCCAGCAACAATAATATGGATATGTTCATTGAAATGCGCCTGGCATCGCTAGTTCATAAATACAGGCTGGGTGCTGAAAAATTACCCGCGGAAGATGTGCTGCGAATGGCTACTATGGGCGGCGCAAAATCACTTGGCATGCAAGATCAAATAGGCTCACTGGAAGAAGGTAAAATAGCTGATATCATCATTCTGGATGATGGCGGCTTGTATGCGGCGCCAATCCGAGATTTTGAGGAAGACAATATTGTCAAGCGTTTGGTATCTTCCTACCAATCGGCCAGCGTGCAGACCAGTATAATTGATGGCCAATTAGTGATGGAAGATCGCCAACTGCTTACTATGAAAGAAAATGAGATTCTCAGCGATGGGAAAATTGCTCTTGCTGCTCTGTGGGCCAGGAAACGGGCGGCTGAAGTAAACTAATCAACAATATTTATTTTTTTAGTAAAAGGAATGAAGCATGGAAACAATTGTCAAAAGTGAAACAAAAGAAGTTGTTATCAGTATTGATCGGCCGTTTGTGATCATCGGTGAAAAAATCAACCCGACTGGCCGGAAGAAATTGGCCGCGGCTCTGAAGGGTGGTGATTTTGAGTATGTAAAACAAATTGCTCTTCGGCAGGTTGCAGCGGGTGCAGATATCCTGGATGTGAATGTCGGTGTTCCCGGGGTGGATGAAGTTGACCTTCTGCCTAAAGTAGCAAAAATTGTTTCTGAAACAGTAGATGTCCCCCTTTGTCTTGATTCTGCCAACCGGGATGCACTGGCTGCTGCGCTGGCTGTGCTGCCTGGCCGACCCCTGGTAAATTCAGTGAATGGAGAAGAAGATTCAATGGAAGCAGTCCTTCCTGTGATCAAGGAATTTGGTGTGCCGGTCATCGCTTTGGTAATGCATGATGATGGCATTCCCAATGATGCAGATACCCGGGTTGCTGTGGCAGGAAAGATTATTGAACGAGCTGCCAAACTGGGCATTCCTGCAGAAGATATTGTGGTTGATCCCCTGGTCCTCACAGTCGGTGCAGATAGCAGTTCCGGTGCAGTTACCCTGGAAACCGTCAGGCGTATAAAAGAAGAATTTGCCGTGAATATGAACCTTGGTGCCAGCAACGTTTCCTTTGGCCTGCCGGATCGACACACCCTTAACCAGGCATTTTTAGCATTGGCGATTGGTGCTGGAGCGACCTGCGCCATTACAGATCCAATGAAATTGACCCCGATTATCCATGCCTCTGATTTGTTGATAGGCCGGGACAAATTTGGATCTCGATATATTGGGTACTGGCGAGATCACAAACCCGAAGAAGCAAAATAATCTATGAAGATATGGCGGGTTGAAGATTTAAACATAACTGTGGATGGCGTTCTGCGGGGGCAGGGCGCCGATCCTGATATCATCCGTTCCCGAAGTCCGCGGTTGGTTGCTGTTGCAGAAAAAGCCCTGGCCTCTGTGATCGATTTACTTGAACCAGAGGTCTTGGTTAAGGAATTCAAGGTTACTGGTTTCAAACATGACAGCCTAGAACTTGAGGGAGGAAAGAAAATATCTGGCCCGCTGGTCACTGGGCACCTGGTTGGCGCAAGTTATATCACAGTAGCTGTTTGTACTGTTGGCTCCAAGATCGATGGTTACGCTTCAGACGTCATGGATGATGATATTGTGTTGGGGTTAGCGGTGGATGGTGTTGGATCTGCCGCGGTGGAGTCACTGGCCAATGCGGTCTGTAGGCAGATCGAAATGAAGGCAGCGGCAGATGGATTTCAAACAACCATTCCACTGAGCCCAGGTATGATAGGCTGGGGTGTTCAGGAAGGACAACCGCTGATTTTTGACCTGGTTGATCCGAATCAAATTGGAATGTCCCTGACCCCTTATCATCTGATGGTTCCCCGTAAATCTCTATCAATGATTATAGGTATTGGTGCAGGAATAAATTCAGGCGAGTGCATTTGTGATTATTGCGCCATGCGTGAGACCTGCCGATACCAGGAGCATAACAAGTAAACCCATGAATAAAAAACACACTTTAGTAGTTGATATGCAGCCGGTGGGACGTCGGATAGAAATTGAAAAGGGAAAGACCCTGCTGGACGCATCCCGTGAAGCTGGCGTAGGTATTGTATCCCTTTGTGGAGGAGAAGGCTGGTGTAATAGCTGTTTGGTGAGAATTGCCAGTGGTGAGGTTAATCCACCCACTCAATCAGAAATCGATTCATTAGGTCCGGATAAAATTGATGAAGGATACCGATTAGCATGTCAGGCAATACCGCTCTCAGATGTACGGATCGATATACCGCCGGATTCTCTCTCAACCCCGCAGCGGTTACAGGTCGAAGGCAAGGATTTTGATATTGATATTGCTCCAATAGTTAAAGTGGTTGATCTGGAACTGGCACCCCCGGAGATTAAGGATTTACGGGCAGATGCAGGCAGGGTCATAGAAGCTTTGGCTGCTGCGGGACATCCTGATGTTCACATTGATTTACCCATCCTGGAAATTTTATCCGATCTGATCAGAAAATATAAATGGTCTGCCCGTTTTGTCTTGCGGGAAAACGAAATCATTGCAGTTCTTCCTCGGGAAGCGGAGATTTTTGGAATTTCTGTTGATATTGGGACCACGAAGGTAGCTGTGTACCTGGTTAATCTGTCCACCGGACAGATCGTGGAAAAAGTCGGTGAAATGAACCCCCAGATCGCTTATGGAGAGGACATTATCAGCCGTATATCCTATACTCGGGATAATGAGGACGGCAGGGAAAAACTTCAAAAAGCAGTCGCGAATACATTAAACGATAAGATCCACGAGCTGTGCAAGCTGGCTGATATTCAGCAAGACCAGGTTGTGGATTCGGTCATCGTTGGCAATACAGCCATGCACCATTTATTCGCTGGAATGCCGGTCGGACAGCTGGTATTTGCCCCCTATGTTCCTGCTTTGAATCAATCGATCGATCTGCGCGCTAGAGAGCTGGGGGTCAATATGGCCCCGGGAGCATACATCCATTTACTGCCCAACATTGCTGGTTATGTTGGCGCCGATCATGCTGCAGTGATCCTGTCCACAGAATTGTGGAAGACAAAAGAAACTATACTGGCTATCGATATTGGTACAAATACAGAGATCTCCCTGGTTTCAAAAGGGAAAATATCCAGTTGTTCCTGTGCCTCTGGCCCCGCTTTTGAAGGTGCTCACATCACTCATGGTATGCGGGCAGCACCAGGAGCTATTGAACGTGTTCAGATCAAGGACGGGGAAATTAAATTATTTACCATAGACAATCAGCCGCCAGTGGGGATCTGTGGTTCCGGTATTTTGGATGTTGTGGCGGAAATGAAAACAGCAAACTTGATGGATGAAAAAGGAGCAATTAAGGCTGACAGCCACTTTACTCGTCCAGACGTAAAAAATTTGAATGAACTGTTGTTGGTGCCGGAGAAAGAATCTGGCAATCAGAAGGACATCACGATTTCCCGGAAGGATGTGAATGAGATCCAATTGGCAAAAGCCGCTATCCGGGCTGGCCTGGATATTTTACTAGCCGAAGCCGGGATTGGGGCAGAAGATGTGGACAAGGTTCTGGTAGCTGGCGCTTTTGGGACATATATCAGCGTCCCCAATGCCATTGAAATTGGCATGTTCCCCAAAATCCCACTGGGCTATTTCCAACAGGTAGGCAATGCGGCTGGTATGGGTGCTGTACAGGCTTTGATCTCGATGAAACACAGGCATTTGATCTCTGAAGTATGTAAAGATGTGGACTATATCGAGTTAACCACCTATGGTGATTTTCAGAAACTGTATATGAATGCTATGTATTTGCGTTAGTTTTGGTATTGCTATTTCAGAGACTGGATGATGGAAAAAAATTTCTTGGCTGTAAATGGCTCATTGATGCGCGGTTTGGCTCTAAACCAAAATCTGGTGGACGCCCGGGCTCAATTTGTGCAGGAGTCTAAAACAAGCGCGAATTACCGTCTGTGGTCTATCGATGACTCTTACCCAGCAATGCTGCGAGATGAAGGCGAAGGAACCGAAATCGACCTCGAGATCTGGGAAATACCCCTTGAAGGGCTTCTTGATGTGCTTAAAAAGGAACCTCCCGGATTATGCATGGGTAAGATTGAAATCCAGGATGGTGAATGGGTTTTTGGGATTCTTGGAGAATCCTATCTGTGTCATGGCAATAAAGAGATTTCCTCGTGGGGTGGTTGGAAGAAGTATCTGAACAAAAAATAGGGATCGGCGAGTCCCTGAGTATTGATAAACAACCGCTAACCTGGGTTAACAAAAAAAGGCTGCAAAATCAATTTGCAGCCTTTGAATTTTAAGATCCAAGCGTCACTTCTTCATCAGGGTTTTACAAAGTTCTACTGCACCAGCTGCATCCGCCGAATATCCATCACTGCCAACTTCTTTGGACCATTCTTCAGAAACGGCACCACCGCCAACCACAATAAAGTATTCCTCGCGTTTGCGGACCTCAGAGAACAGATTAATGGTTCTTTTCTGAGCTGGCAGCGTGGTTGTCATTAAGGCAGAAAGCGCGACAATGTCAGCGTTTTCCTTTTCTGCTGCATCTAGGAACGCGCTGGCTCGAACATCACGGCCCAGATCGACCACTGTAAACCCATGAGATTTTAAGAGCATGCCGACTATGTTGCGTCCAATATCGTGCATATCTCCTTCAACCTGTCCCAGGATAATAGTCCCCTTGCTGAGAGAAGGCTGGCCCGCATCCAGGGTTGCTTTTTCGACGATTGCAGTGATTGCTTCGGCTGCTTCTCCAGCCATCATTAATTCTGGCAAGAATATCTCGAATTCCTGGAAACGCCGGCCAATCTCGGTTAATGTGGGAACTAATATTTCTTCAATGATTGCCAGTGGTTCCATGCCACCTTCAAGTGCTGCTTCGGTCAGGGCTTTTGCCTCATCGCTCAGCCCATTTTTTAGTGCATCACCAAGATCAGAGATCACTTTTTCGTTTTTGTTTGCCATACTGCCTCCAGGGTTCTATTATATGCTGGTTCCTGATTATTAATCGAAGGATAAGCCCCATTTTGCGACTTCGTTCTTTACATCGTCATACATGCCCTGCCATTCCGCGGTGGGCTGGATGGTTTTTAGATCGTAAACATCTTTAAAGTGCTTCCCATATGGTTTCTGAGTAAGATCGTTCTCATATTTTTTATAAGCTTTTTGAACGATCTCTTCGGCCTGACTTCGTGAAATTTTACTAGCTGCGGACAATAACTCGCCAGTAAATCTAGCTTCTAATCCACTGAAGTGCCCGGTGATCGAACCCGTCGCGGATCGTGGGCCCAGGATGCGGCTGCCGCCAGATACGGTCATCATCACGGTGAGGGCTACACATTCATATAATAGCGTTTTCGTGCCAGGGCCGCCAACAGGCGTATTGGTCAAATTAGTCATCAAATGCGAATTCCTGGCGAGGGCCTGGAATGACAATCCTGAGGAAATTAATAGTTCCTTTCCTGTATCGTTGAAATTAAAGGGGTGGGTCGGTGAGGTGCCTACACATGTGGCCATGAAGAACACATTTAGGGCAATCATAGCTGCTGTGATTAGGACAGCCTGTCCATCCATACCTCCACCCAATCCGCCATATATAGGGTTGGCATAGGGGTCGACTACACCATCCCGCATCAAGATATGGGTGAGTTTGTTTAGAATTTCAAAATTGGTTTTGAGCTCAGAAATAATTCCAAAAGTATGTAGGTCAGTTTGACGCAACCCACCAGGTCCATCTGCGGATAATTGCCCTATATCGCTAATGCTGGAGCCTACCCCTGTGAAAGCCATTCCTGGCCTTCCAGCTCTGCGCATGGATTCCAGAGTTAATTCAACTTCACGCCAGGAGGAGAGAATTTCCAATGGAGAGCGAGTTCTGATATCGTACCCGTAAATATTGGTCAGGGTGGGCGCCATGGTGACATCCACTTCGGGTTCCTGGATGTAGCTGATCATGGAAGGTACAAAAAATTCATCCTCGATCGGCGTCCCAATGGAGGACCCCATCAATAATGGCCGCCTGGAATCTTCTACGTTCCGGGCATATTCCTCTACAGCGTCTGTTCCCGCTCCAACTCTGACCCGATCGGGAGCATATTTAAGAATATCTTTGATTTCTTGAACACTGAATTTGATGACGCGATTTGTGGTCTGACAATAAACGCCGCATTCTGCCAGAAAATCAACTGCAGCTTCCCAGACTCTGTCAGCCAGGGCATCATCCTGATTGATGATCTGGTCCTGATTTATCTGAATATCATATTTCTTCACAACCCGGGAAAGGCCCTGGGTCACGTGTTGATCATTAAAGTCCTCTTCTTCCATTAATGGCCCTGAGAGGCTTCTTTCAATAATATCCAGCAACCTTGTTGTATGTCTCATTTATTCTCTCCCATAATTAATTACTCAATAGTTCTTTAACGAGAGCAACTGCATCAATAGCATTATCTCCGTATCCGTCTGCCCCATGTTCGTCTGCCCATTCGTTACTGACCGGTCCACCGCCCACAATGACCTTGGTGGAAGGGCTGGATTCCATAAACTCAATCACATCCTGAACAAAAGGTAAAGACGGGAGCATCAATGCCGAGAGAGCAATAATGTCAGCATCAAATTCCTTGGCTTGCTTGACGATCGTTTGAGTGGATGCATCCACGCCCAGGTCATGGACTTCGAAGCCATTAACCTCCAACATTGCTTTGACAATATTCTTGCCGATATCGTGGAGGTCTCCTGATACAGTGGCGATGATAATTTTTCCTTTGGATTTAGTGGTTTGATCTGCTGTTAGATGGGGTTGGATTGCTTTATGGATGGCTTTTACGACTTTTGAAGCATTAACCATTTCTGGAAGGAATATTTCCAGACGGCTGAATTTTTGACCAATATCATCCAGTAGGGGCTCGATGGATTCGGAAAAGAGCAGCAGGGGATCTATTCCTCTTGTGATCAGGCGGACAGCTTCTGCTGTTCCAGCTTCTGTATCGCCAGACAGGATGGATTTTTCTAAGGATTCATACGGTGATGACATACGGTGCCTCCGAAATTTGAAAAGAAAGCTTGAATTATCCCCATCTACGGATCATATTGAAATTCATCCAATTTCCTGGATGATATTCTATGGTACTAATGATCGGTCGGTCAGCATTGTTATATCCAATTTGATCAATAATTAAAGTGGGTGAGTGAGGTTGATAATCGCTCATTAGGTCCGGAGGGTTGATATTCTCAAATAGATCAGCCCGAACCTGGGAAATAAAATAGGAAACTTGTTGATTACAGAAAATTTCAAAAAACTCTTTAAAATCCCTGGTAAAGTCAGGATCCAGCGCTTGTTTTGAGGAAGAGGTATCTTTGATCAGCCAGAATGGGATGTGATTGATCACAAAAATGATTGGATCGCCATTGGCCGTAAATACCTTGCTGATCTTTAAAACCTCATCATCCCCACTTAATTGCAGTTCCTTCTGTATCATCTCGTCCGCTTTGATGATTTCGGAAGAGACGTGAATATACCCCGGCTCAAAACCGTTTTCTTCGATTAGCTTGGAAAATTCTATAAATTCGTTGAGAGGATTGGATATATTGATGTTTTCGCTGACGTAAGTGCCCACGCCGGGTTTTCTATGAACGATCTTCCTGTCTTCCAACCGGAAGATTGCCGTCCGAATGGTATCCCGACTAACGCTGAATTCAGAAGCCAACTCATTTTCGGTTGGCAGTTGGCTGCCGGCAGGGTAGATTTCGTCCGTGATCCTGTTGATCAGAACGCTGAAGACCTGGTTCGCAAGAGAGGTATTTCTAATGGGGGCATCCATTTTTGTTAAGCTGTCTTCTTTACGTCTTTCCAGCGATTGTTGATATCCAAACCGATCTTAACAATTGCATCACTTACTGTGTGGTATTTGTCCAGCCATTCGTTAGTAGGTTCTAGGATGTCAACATTATAGATCTCAGAGAAAGGCTGGCCAGCCGGCGGATTTTTGTGGGATTCTTCGTATTTGCTCAAGAATTCAAGCACATATCCATTGGCTTCTTCTCTGGTCATACCCAGGGATGAATGGGATACCTGGGCGGTGAAACGATTTTCCAGGCCGCTGGTATGGTCTTCTGAGCTGCCGCCAGTGGCGCCAACGCCGCCTTGATGGATTCCGCTCACAGTACAGGCGACAGAGGCTGCAGCAATTTCCCACAGGACTTGTTCGGTTCCTAATCCTGCTTGGGTGTAAATGGCATTGATTGATTGAATGGGAGTGTTCAGCGCCAACGCCTGCCCTCCGGCAGCATATCCCCAGAGCCCCATTCGATCAGTGTCTGTGCTGTGGAGGAGATGCATATGTCCATATACATGATAGGAGGCCTGGTAACACATAACGCCCAATAAATGACAAGCGATAATAATGATTACGGTGCCTACAGGCCCGCCGCCCAAACCACCTACCAGGGGTGTCATCAGATCTACAATATGCATGCCCAGTGTATTCATGCGGGCTACGCGCGAAAGCTGGTCGTAATCAGTTTTTAATTCCACCATCTGGGAGATCAGTAGCCCGTCGGTGGAACGCATGCCCCACTCCGGGTTATAGGTTGCCATTTTTCCTGCACATGTTAGAGGAGATGCGACATCATTGATGTGCATTTCTGGCCTGCCAGCTTTTCTGGTCGCTTCCCGAGCAACCGCTGCATCGCGCTGGACAGCAAGAATTTCTAACGGAGTACCGGGAATGATCATTTCACCCTGGTAAGTAGATACTGAGCCGGCTCCGAGGCAATCGACCAGGGGTTCCTGGGCGCAGCTCTCCAGGATGAAGGGGTGGTATTTCTCGCTGCAAGGAGTTCCTGTGGGACCGCTGTGGATCACACAGGGGATATCGCTTTCTACACCCCGGTGTTGCATAACCACCGCATCTTTTCCTGCACCGACTGTAAAACTTCTGGGGACCAGCGCCACGGCTTCTTCAACTTCATCCCTTGAAAACATGATCCTGCGCTGGGTGCTCATGTTATAGACACCCATTTCAAGGAATAGATCCAATCCTGCTTGATAGAGACGATTGGCGAGATCATCATCGGCAGGTACCAAAACCTGCGGGTCATAAACCAGACCATATTCCTTGATCAGTTCTGGAATCCGCTTGGTGATCTTCATATCAAAATCTGATTCTTTGATATAAGGACCTGCTTCTGAACGTTTGACAATCTCGGGCAGCCAATTATGTTTCACTAAGTTCTCCTTTTATAAGGATAAAAGATATTGCAGCTAAGTTTTATAATTAACAAAATGCTCAGTTCTTATTTATTCTTACATCAATTACGATTCCCCTCATTTTGGGATGACAACCTACAAAGCATATCTATTTACAGAATAATCAGCGTTCTTCTTTGGAAAATGATTGTCCAAGAGATGTGGGTTGTGAAAGCCTTTGCCCCGCGGTTAATAAAGCTAAGATCGTTATTATGTAGGGCAACATTAGGAATATTTCATAAGGTATTATTTCAGATCCAAATGCTTGAAGGCGGAATTGAATTGAGTCAGCTGTACCAAAGATAACTGCGCCAATTATCGCTAATCCTGGATTCCATCGAGAGAAAATAACTAGGGCCAGGGCTACCCATCCCCGACCCGCGATAACTCCTTCAATATAAAGGCCTAACTGACCAGTTGTCAGGAATCCTCCCCCTAAACCAACTAATGCTGAGCCTAGAATTACCGCCTCATATCGAATTAATGAAACATTAGTACCGGCACTTTGTAATGCGCTAGGTACTTCTCCACTCGCTCGTAGTTTTAAACCCCAGGTTGTGTGATTGATCGTGAACCACAAGATTAATGCTATAGGGAGTATTAGATAGACAAACATACTTTGAGAGAAGAATATTTCACCAATATATGGAATATCACTGAGGTATGGAATTGGCATAGCGGGAAGCGGATCGATGCGCGGAGGACTACCAGAAAGACCAAAAATTTGGCGATATAAAAAATTACCTAAACTACTTCCTAATAGAACCAGCACGAGGCCGGCCAGAAACTGGTCTATTTTTAAAGATATACTCAAGTATGACATTAGTAGGCCCATGACGCAACCTGTGATTGCTGAAGCGAGCAGACCCCACCAGGTGTTGCCTGTTACAAAAGCAATGGCAAATCCAGCAAAAGCACCAATTGTCATTATCCCCTCTAGTCCTAAATTTGAGACTCCAGATAATTCTGTAATAATTTC
This sequence comes from uncultured Anaerolineales bacterium, assembly GCA_964582965.1. Classification (GTDB taxonomy): domain Bacteria; phylum Chloroflexota; class Anaerolineae; order Anaerolineales; family UBA11858; genus B10-G9. The sequence continues at coordinate 46,737 of CAZOUN010000001.1, forward strand.
TCCCAATGTGGCGAGTAATACTGGCATGGCCAATCGAATAGCCGCTGCAAATAAAGAAACTATAAAAGCTTCACGTAAGAGAAGATCCCAAGGCATATTAATCCTTTTTTCTCATAATGGCACTGCCGATTAAAAAGAACATTACAATAGTAGCCTGAATGAAATGTACTAACGCTTGTTCCAGGCCGACAGCGCGATGCATAAAATCAGCACCAATAACCAGTGCGGCAAACAGAAATGCTGCAAATAACACACCAAATGGATTTAATTGCCCGAGGATAGCAATCAGAACTGCTGTATATCCATACCCAGACGCGAACCCTTGGGCGGCGAAGTAGTATACGCCCATTATCTGAATTGCCCCAGCTAAACCAGCAAATGCACCACTAATCAACATGACTGATACAATAGAACGTTCGACTTTAATTCCTGCACCTTCAGCAGCTGAAGCATTTGATCCAACAGCACGGAGCTCATAACCAAAAGCTGTTTTCCAAAGAATAAATTGCACCAAGAATACACATGCAATAGCGATGAGAAAACCGATATGGATTCGTGAGCCGAATAAATTAGGTAAGCGGGCTGATAAATCCAGTTGAGCTGTTTGGGGGAGATAATATTCTGGATTTTTTAGGGGAATGCGCACAATATACGCCAGTCCAAAAAGGGCCACAAAATTCATCATAAGACTAACTACAATTTCACTCAATCCTAATCTCGCCTTGAGAAGTCCTGGCAACAATGCCCATAATGCTCCACACACAACCCCCATGATTAACATAACGGGGATTATAACGGCGGAAGGAATATAGCCACCCCATTCTAGTCCTATCCAAATTGCACCAAGCCCACCGGCAATATATTGGCCTTCAGCACCAATATTCCAAATCTGACACCGATATGCAATTACGAGGCCTAAACCGATAAGTAGTAATGGCGTGGCTAATCGAGCCGTTTCTGATATAGCCCTCATTGTTCCAAAGGCGCCCTCGAGCAACGAGGCGAATGCTTGAATTGGATTAACCCCCAATAAAAGAATGATGATCCCTGTAATAGGTAAAGATAATGAAGTGATTAAAATAATGAGTACATTGCGGGCGATTGGATTTTCTCTGCTTTTTTCAATTAATCCCATGTGCTTGTACCTCTAGTCGCCGTGGTAGGATAGATTAATATTTTATTTCCCCTCTGACACCCCAGCCATAAGCAGGCCGAGAGTTTCTTTCTTGGTCTCCGATGTTATCAAAGCGCTCATAATTCGACCCTGATATATAATTGCAATTCGATCGCTCAATTTAATTACTTCATCAAGATCAGCAGAGATGAGTAGAACTCCAACACCACTATTTCGCTGTTCAAGAAGTTTTCCATGTACAAATTCTATTGCACCTACGTCAAGGCCGCGAGTTGGCTGACATGCGACTATTACTTCGGGTTTAGAACTCAGTTCGCGAGCGAGAATCAAGCGTTGAGCATTCCCCCCAGATAGTTTTCCACCTTTTGTGGATATGTTTGGGGTTCGAATTTGGTATTCGTTCACTAACTCTGTGGAGTGACCATTGATTTCTTTTAATCTGAGAAAACCGTGGGAGGAATAAGGTTCTTTTAAGTGCTTTCCTAGCATGAGGTTTTCTGAAACTGTAAAATTTCTAATAATCCCACGTAAATATCTATCAGATGGAATATAAGCAAGGGTTTGTCTTCGATGTCGTACCGATGCTTTGGTAATATCTTTTCCATTAAGAGATATTGAACCACTTATTGATGGGCGTAATCCTATGATAGACTCTTCCAACTCAACTTGACCATTACCATCCACGCCCGCGATCCCTAATATTTCTCCAGGTTTTACATTAAGGGTGACATTATTTACAGCTGATAAGCCGCGGTCATCTTCTACATGAAGAGCATTTACTCCCAAAACCGGTTTATTTGAAGGTTTATTTTTTTCTCTTGGAGGTATTTTCTTGATATCAGTTCCTACCATCATTCGGGCTAATTCGTATCGGTCTGTATCTTTTGTGTTCAGAGTGTTAATGACTTTCCCATCGCGCATAACTGTTACTCGGTGAGTCATCATCATTACTTCATCGAGTTTATGGGAAATGAAAATAACAGACTTCCCGACTGAGATCAGAGCATTTATTATTGATGTTAATTGTATGACTTCTTGAGGAGTGAGCACAGATGTGGGTTCATCAAGGATGAGAGTCTGAGCACCTCGATACAATGCTCGCAGGATTTCAATACGCTGCTGTTCACCTACAGACAGTTGCCACATTAAGCGATTAGGATCAACCGGCAGCTGATATTTTTCGGATAAGTTTTTAATTCTCGAAGATACTTGATTTTTGTCTTCAAGAAGAGGTTCTCTGGGTGATGAGGCTCCAAGTAAAAAATTCTCAAGAACAGTGAATCGAGGAACAAATTGAAAATGTTGATGCACCATCCCGATTCCAAAACTAATGGCAGCATTAGAACTCCCGATTTTTACAGGTTTTCCATTTATCTCTATTTCACCTTCGTCTGGATTATATAAACCGTAAAGAACATTCATTAAAGTGGTTTTTCCTGCCCCATTCTCGCCAAGTAACCCATGCACCTCGCTTTCCCTGAGGCTGAAATCCACTTTGTGGTTTGCTATTACGCCAGGAAAAGATTTGGTAATTCCTGACATTTTTACGGCATCTACCACCATCTAACATCCTTTGGTAATCAGTAAATTTGAGAAAATCCAGACCCACCTCGTAATAAATTAATTACAAGGTGGGTCATTCTTAGAAAGATGCTACTTGTTCAGTTTTTACTCTGCGGCTGCAGGGATATAAGGCACCTCAAATGAGCCGTTTTTGATTTCCTGAATTGCATCATTAGCCATTTGTAAAGCATCGTCTTGGATCAAGTAGGCCAAAGCAGGATTGACATCAACTCGCAATGCATCGTCCGCTACACCAAAGCTATAGAACTTTCCAGGCATGAATGTTCCTTCTTCAATCTCTTCAATAAAGAGGGAGACCAAAGGGTAAAGATCCCAAATCATGCTTAGAGCAACGTTGTCTGGCGCAATACTGCTCATGTCACCGACGTAACTAGATGCATAAATGCCAGCTTCTTCAGCGGCCTCGATAGCCCCTAGTGTTGGCCCAAATCCGCATGATGCAACGTAGTCTGCACCTGCAGAAACATGGGCCAATGTCGCTTCTTTCGCTTTAGCAACGTCTGCCCAGTCCCCAACAACAGTATAGAGGACATCCGCATCGGGATTTACTGCCTGAGCGCCTAATTTGAAAGATTCATACATGGAATGGCATACTGGAATATCAAAGCCCGAAAGGAAGCTGTATAACCCCGTTTCACTTATGCCACCGGCCGTAATGCCCAATAGATAAGCTGCCTGATAAAATGGTTGATCATAGTCAGCAACATTTTCTGCGGTTTTTTGTATTCCACCCGGCCATGCAAAACTTACTTCGGGATAGTCTGGAGCTACATTAAATAATGTTTCTCCATAGCCAAAGCTGTGGGTTATTATGAAATTATATCCATTATCAGCGTATTCTCGAATTACCCGCTCTGCATCAGCTGCAGCCACACTTTCTGAAAAATCGACCTCAAATCCATGCTCGGTTGCAACTTGGAGAGCTGCCTGTTGCATTTGGTAATTCCAGCTGAGATCATCAACGGTTCCTGAGAGCAATACAGCCATACGAATCGTTGGTTCGGTAGATACTTCTTCTGTGTCAGCAGCTGTTTCTTCTTCGGCAGCGGGAGCTTCTCCCACAACTTCATCGGCAATTGTTACTTCCTCGGTTGGGACCGCTGGAGAACAACCTGCGGCAACGATGGAAAGAATCATTAGGATAGAAAACACCCACCCAATTTTCTTTATTGTCATTTCTGTCTCCTTTTACTTATTCTCCAATAGGTTAATAAATCTATCATCACGGTTTATTAAATCTAATAAAACCTCCTTTACGGCAATATAAAGGGGGCGGGCAATTTAGTCCCAGGGCCCGACGGTGAATTGCAGTCCCCATTTGGCCAGGTCTGCTTTGACCCGGCGGTAGCATTCTTTCCATTCTTCGATCGGCTGCAGAGATTTCAGGTCATAAGCTTCTTGGAATGGTAAACCTCGTTTGGGAGTATCAAATGTGGACTCATATTTCTCGAGGCATTTAAGGGCAATTTCATTTGCCTTTTCGCGGGTGATGCCGCTATTTGCGGTTGCTACACCAACTTCACCCTGGAAACCAGCTTCCAGGCCGGTATGGTGGTTGGTTTCAAATCCACCGGTGGCGCCCACACCATGTTGGGTGTAACCACAAACAGTACTGATGACTGCGTGCTGGGCGACTTCGTAAAGCAGCTCATCAGTCACGGGGCCGGAAACACAGAAGGGATCACAGGTCCAGACGATATGGGAATTGCGGGCCATGGCCTGTCCGGCCATTGCAAGCACATACATACCCCATTCATCCGAGTTGTTGGCTCGTTTGATGTGGGTGATGCTGAGGTAATGATAGTCAGCAAAGTACGCAATTACACCTAGGAGTGTTTCTGCTACGGAAACAACGGCAACGCCGTCAGGACCGCCGCCTATGCCGCCGGTCAGGGGAGTCATGAGGTTAATAATATGTCCGCCATAATTGAGCAGGTGGGGAACACGGTTGAGCTGATCGTCGTCGATTTTTAATTCGCACATCTGGGCTACAAGACGTCCGTCGCAGGGGCGCAGACCGTTGATAGGTTCACTAGCGGCCATTTTGCCGATGGCGGTCATGCCAGTCGCGGCATCGCCAATATGCATGCCGGGTTTTCCAACACGTCGAACAGCCTCGCGAGCTGTAGCGGCATCACGCTGAACAGCCATGACTTCCATGAGGGTGCCGGCCATGATGTCGTATCCATTAAAGGTCCGGGTGGCGCCAGATTCTATTGCGTCCACAAATGGTTCCTGGGCGTAGCTGGTCAGGTTAGCCAGGTAGTATTCTTCGTCGCAAGCCTGTCCAGCAGGACCGGTCAGATTGAGAGGGGGATTGGGATCTTCAATGTTCCTGTGTTTGGCAATAACCATGTCTTTTCCCTCGCCGAGATAGAGTGTGTCGGGAGCGAGTCGGAGAGCGTCAAGGATCTCTTCTTTGGAAAATTTAATTACGCGCTGGGTGTCGAGGTGGTATGCACCACAATCGACCAACAGCTGCAAACCAGCCTGGAAGACGCGGTCAGCCATAGCGTCGTCAGTGGGGCAGACATTCTTGGGGTCGTATTTGATGTCGTATTCTTTGAGCAGTTCCTGCACTCGTTTGGCAAGCATGAGGTCATATTCCACCTCTTTCATAAACTTCCCGCTGCGGGAACGCTGGTAAATTTCTATTAATCGTTCTCTTGTTAACATAATATTTCCTCCAGAATTAGGAGAATGGTTTCCTTTCTCCCTGGGTTCAGCGTTAAATTATTTGAGCAAAGAATTGACTAACTCCACTGCGCCAGAGGCAGTAAAGGAATAACCATTTGCGCCGATTTCATCAGCATAAGGCTGGTCGGTTGACCCGCCGCCGATAATGAATTTGTATTTGTCTGCCAGATTGAGCTCTCTGAGCAGGTCTGCCACTTCGCGGCATCCTGCGCGGGTGATGCTCATTAACGCTGAGGCAGCGATCACGTCAGCGCTGTTCGTTTCTGCGGTTTCAATAAAAGTAGCTGCTGAAACATCTTTACCAACATCTACAACTTTGTAACCGTGGGCTTTGAACAAGCTTCCAACAATGTTTTTACCAATATCGTGAATGTCACCCTTGACAGCACCGAGGACAATTGTGCCTTTGGTATAAGATTCGGCGCCACTTTTAGTTAAAGCATCTTCAATGACTTTGGAGCAAGCGTTGCCGGCTTCACCCGCTGCCATTAGTTCCGGAAGGAAAATATCCAGATCCTCGAATTTTTGTCCTACTTCTGAAAGGGTGGGCACAACTACCTGCTGGATCAAGTCCAGAGGATCTACTCCTTCTTTAATAGCTGCTTCGGTTACTGCTGTGGCTACCTGGGTGTCGCCACTCGCAAGCGACTTGGCTAGTTCCTCGGCATACTTCTTGGGGACTGTTGCATCGGTCATGATTTGCCTCCTGAGATAAGGGATAAAGAGATATTTTTTGCTAGGTGGGTTGAAAAATAATCAAGTAGAGCACAAGGACAGCAGCCAAGGCGACAACGAAGGTGATATAGGATGGCTGCCATCCTACAAAAAGTATATAATAAGGGGCATCGAGTGTCAATATGACTTTTATAACGGGTTTTAGAGTATACTTTTGAAAGCTTATCTTAGGAGGATTGATGACTTCAGCGCTATCATATGTTGTGTTTGTGGGGTTGGTGGGTGGAGTTGCGGTTGCCGTTCAGGCAGCTTTTGCTGGCATTATCACAGAACAGCTGGGAGTCTTGGAGAACGCATTTATTGTCTTTGGCGGTGGTTCTCTGGTTGCTCTGATCTTGATCCTGCTAAATCAAGGGGGGAAGATCAGGGAGTGGCAATCTTTGCCATGGTATGTCTTTCTGGCAGGTCCCCTGGGTATTGTGATCATTACTTCGATCGGTTATGCTATCCCCCGGATCGGTCTGGCATCAACCTTGACCGTAATTGTTGTTAGTCAACTGATTATCGGAGTGGTTTTTGATCATTTTGGCTGGTTTGCCGCCTTAAGACCCCTGGACCTCAATCGTGCCATAGGGATATTGCTGCTCTTTATTGGCACCTGGGTAGTTTTACGGTAGTCTAAAAAACTCTTTAATAGCGGGATTTATTTAATGAAGATATATCTAAGAAGATGCCACGTGGCGGATTACGTGGAAATATCCAGCATCTTTAAACAGGTGTTCTTTAGACAAGAACAATTTAGAGTTATCAGAACTGAATCCAATATCCTCAACTACCAGAACTGCCATTGATGGATCATATCCAGTAAACTCATCTGGAAGATGACAATCCCGTAATAAAGCTGGATGAATTATTGAAGTTAGAAATTTTACTTCTTGCTGGCAAGTATGAGCAAAGAATTGGAAAAAAGGCTCTGTCGCCCCTGGTTCCATGACATCGGTATCAGATAAACACTTTTGATAGATCCATTCTGGAATATAGTTCTCAAAATAGATGATTGGATCAGCGTCAGCGGTAAACATTTTCTGTATGTGGAGCACATTGCTGCCGTTATTAATATCCAGCTTATCTGATATGTCCTTATCTGCAGATATTATTTGAGCGCTCAATTGCTTAAACCCGGGTGTATGGCCACGGGTCGAAATTCGCTCCATTACATCATAGGATAGATATAAGGGATTGACGATGCTTGGGGTATTGCTGACAAAAGTCCCTATACCTCTTTTCTTAATTACATATCCCAATTCTCCCAGTCTGGAAAAAGCAGTTCGGATCGTTGGCCTGCTTACTTTGTACAGATCAGCCAGCTCATTTTCGGATGGCAGCTTGCTGCCCGGTGTAAATTCACCATTGAGGATGCTGTTCAGGATGATGTCATATACTTGATCTGCAAGGGGAGGGTTTTGGATGGGAAGATTCTCGGTCATGAAATATGTGATCCTTTATAATTGTCAGCTGCAATTTCTGGAGCCTGGTGGACTGCAATCCACTATAAATGAGACTGCCTTGCTTGTCAATAAATTTCTGCATAATCCTTTAGATCTTGTATTGATTTTTGGGAATTTCCCCGTTGGTTGTAATTCTTTCATTACCCAGATAAAATATAGCCATTGCCAGAGGAGAGAATAATGACCAACAAGATAGCTTTGTTAACTGACAGTACCTGTGATATCCCCAAGGATTTCTTAAATACATATGACATCCAGGTTGTTCCCTTGACAATTATCTGGGGGGAGGAGCAATTCAGGGATGGTGTTGATCTCTCCGCGGAGGATTTTTACAAACGACTGGAAGCAGCCCCAACCCTTCCGACTACGTCCCAGCCCACACCGCAGCAAATGGTGCAGGCCTATGACGAAGCCAAAAGAAAGGGGGCCGACGAGATCCTTATCATCACCATTAGCAAGGCCATGAGTGGAACTTACGAGTCAGCCAAAGCAGCCTCGAAGCTGGTTGATATTCCTGTTCGAGTGCTGGATTCAAAAGCCAATTCCATGAGTCTTGGCTGGCAGGTATTGGCTGCTGCCAGGGCGCGGGAAAGTGGTGGCGATCTGGATGCTATGGTCGATGCAGCGGAGAAAGCCCGCAGCACGATGGTGTATATCATTACCCTGGATACGCTAGAATACCTTCGCAAAGGTGGACGCATTGGTGGAGCAAGTCATTTTATAGGTAATTTGCTGAACTTAAAACCACAGATCTCTGTTGATCACAAAAGTGGAGAAGTCGCTGGAGGGAGGAGGTCGCGAACCCGGAGAAAAGCGCTGAAAGACCTGTTTGTAGATTTCTTTGACCAGGTCGATCAGGAAAAAAATCTCAAGATTGCGGTTTTACATAATGCGGCCCCGGAAGAAGCCAAAACTCTGGCGGAAAAGATAAAAGCCGAGATCGATCCTGAAGAGATCATCATTAGCATCGTGTCCCCGGTACTGGGTGTTCATACCGGACCGCGGGCAGTGGCAATTTGTGGTTATTCAGAGTAAAGAGTTTATGCGTTCCCATCAGATATCCTTATTGGAAGATCTCATATAGATATGTCTAACTCAAAATATTTAGCTGATGCTTTGAGCATCCCTCATTCTGGTGTTGATGCTGTTATCTCTCTGCTTGATGATGGCAATACTATTCCCTTTATCGCCCGCTACAGAAAAGAAGCCACTGGCGGCCTGGACGAAGAACAGCTCAGAAACATTTCTGAAGAGCTCAATCGATTGCGGGCGCTGGATGAACGCCGGGCAACGATCCTGAAAAGCATAAAAAAGCAAGGAAAGCTGACGCCTGATCTGGAAGAAGAAATCAATTCAACTAACTCCAAGGCAGACCTGGAGGATCTATACCAGCCCTATAAACCCAAGAGAAAAACCCGGGCAAGCAGCGCCCGAGAAAAAGGATTGGAACCTCTGGCGGATATGATCTTGGGGCAACAAAAAATTTCGCAATCCCTGGAAGAAATTGCAGGGGCTTATATTAATGAAAAGGTTCCAACAGTAGAGGATGCCTGGCAGGGTGCCAGGGATATTGCCGCAGAGATCATCAGCGATCATCCGCGGATCAGAAAGCAGCTTCGAAAAAAATCTTTGCAAAACAGTCTGTTATCGACATCGAAGAAAAAGGGTGGAGAGGATGAACGGCAGGTCTATCGGGATTATTATCAGTTTGAGATCCAATCTAGTCGCATTCGGCCTCATCAAACCCTGGCAATAAACCGGGCAGATGAACAAGGCATCCTGACCGTTAAGCTCACACTTCCCGAAAAATTATGGGAACCATTGGTTCGGAACCAGTTTCCCTTGGATCCGGGATCGCCTTTATCTAGAGAACTTAGGAAAAGTATTTCTGACGCAGCCGCCAGATTATTACTCCCGGCTATATTTCGAGATGTCCGTCGTCTGCTGACTGAAAAGGCAGAAGATAGGGCGCTGCAAATATTTTCCAAAAACCTTCGGGCACTGCTTCTGCAGCCACCCTTGGCGGGATATATCGTCATGGGTCTGGATCCGGGCTATCGGACTGGATGCAAGGTGGCAGTTGTGGATCCCACCGGTAAAGCGCTTGACACCGGAACGATCTTTCCTGTTCCTCCCCGTAACCAGGTAGAACAGGCTCGAGATTATCTTATTAAGAACATTCCACGATGGAATGTGTCCCTGATCGTGATCGGAAACGGGACAGCATCACGTGAGACCGAGTTATTTGTGGCGGATGTTATCAAGGATCTTGACGGTGTGAATTATCTGATTACCAGTGAAGCTGGTGCGAGTGTCTACAGCGCCAGTAAATTGGCAGGAAGGGAACTGCCGGATATGGACGTCAGCTTCAGGGGTGCTGTGTCCATCGCCCGCCGAGTTCAGGATCCGCTGGCTGAGTTAGTAAAGATCGACCCACAATCTCTAGGTGTGGGCATGTACCAGCATGATGTGAACCAGACAAAGCTGAAAGAAAAATTGGAACAGGTCGTTGAAAGCGTGGTAAATCAAGTTGGTGTGGAGATCAACACAGCCTCTCCAGCTCTACTATCTTTTATCTCGGGTATTGGCCCGGGGTTAGCTGAACGGATCGTGGCTCACCGGGATAAAGCAGGCCATTTTAAGAACCGAGGAAAATTGCAGGATGTTCCCGGTATGGGTGAAAAGACCTTTCAGCAGGCTGCCGGATTTTTGCGTATCAGGGGGGGTGATAACCCCCTGGACACAACCGCAATTCATCCAGAAAGTTATTCTGCGGCAGAGCAGGTCATACGCCAGGCTGGTATCGTCCTGACTGAAAAATCGAAATCCAAAAAGAGTGCCCTGGTCCGGTTGAGTGAAAAGAAGACGGCTGAGGACATGGCAACTTCTTTGAAGATCGGGGTTCCAACACTGACGGATATTTATAAACAGCTGGTCCAACCTGGACGTGATCCAAGGGAAGATCTGCCCAAGCCATTCCTGCGCAAAGACGTATTAACCGTTGAGGATCTGGTTGAAGGCATGGAGCTGCCGGGGACTGTGCAAAACGTGGTTGAGTTCGGCGCCTTTATTGACTTAGGAGTAAAAAACGCCGGGTTGCTGCATAGATCGAAGATACCGGCGGATGTGGACTTGAATTTGGGGGATATAGTCAGGGTAAATATCCTGAGTGTAGACCTGGATCGGGGGAGGATCAGCCTGGGTTGGGCCGGGCGATGAAAGATTAGACCTCCGAGGTCGAAAAGTCATCGAAGAAAAAAACCTCCGCCGAAAATTTCCAGCAGAGGTTTTTGTTTTTGCTATGGCATACCTCAGGCGTGAATGGCTTCGCCCGTGACGGATTTGGCGGCTTCGTGCAGCACTTCGCTTAATGTTGGATGGGCATGGACGTTATGCCCGATATCGGCTGGCGTGAGTCCATTGGCCTGGGCCAGGGTCAGCTCCGGAAGCAGCTCGGTCACTTCAGGTCCGATCATGTGAGCGCCTAGAATCTGGTTGGTTTTTTTATCAACAACGATCTTGACCCAGCCGGCATAATCACTCAAGCCAAGAGCTTTTCCGTTGGCCTGAAAATTAGACTTCCCGGTTACCACATCATATCCTTCGTTTTGAGCCTGTTCCTCAGTTTTTCCAAAGGATGCCACCTGGGGATGGCAATAGGTTGCCTTGGGCATGTTTTGGTAGTTCAGTATCTCAGGCGTTTTTCCTGAAATGACCTCAGCACAAACTGTTCCCATCGCCATGCCTGCGTGAGCCAGCATCAATTTGCCGGTAACATCACCTATGGCCCATATTCCAGGAACGTTGGTCGCCATTTGATCATCCACTTCAACAAAACCCCGCCGATCTAGAGCGACACCGATTTTTTCAAGACCGAGTTTGTCCGAATTGGGTATAAAACTTGCAGCCAAAAGGACCTGGTCAGTTGAAATCTCTACCTCTCCGCCTGGTCCCTCAACGAGCACATTCACTTCTCCCGGCAGCGTATTAACTTTAGAGACCTTGCTATTGGTTAGGGTCTTGATCCCTAATTTGTTGATGGCTTTTTCAAGTTCAACGCTGACTTCTGGATCTTCATTGGGCACAACTCTGTCCATCATTTCAACTACAGTGACAGGAACACCATAGCTGTTCCAGATGGTGGCGAATTCCATCCCAATTGCGCCGGCACCGACGATCACTGCTGATTTTGGTAGGGTTTCTTGGAGGATGGCTTCTTTGTAGGTAACTACTTGTTTTCCATCTACTTCAATCCCGGGAATGATAAAAGGCCGGGCTCCAGTGGCGATGATGATATTGCCAGCCTCTAGTTCGGTTTCGCCGTCAGGCCCGGTCACTTTAATAACAGTAGGGGAAATGAATTCAGCTGTGCCATCATGTTGAGTAATCCGGTTTTTCTTCAGCAGGAATCCAACACCTTTTGTCAGGCGTTTTGAAACCTGGCGGCTCCGCTTTACTGCCGCGGAATAATCGAACTGCAAATTATCGAAAGAGACACCGAAGATTTTAGCCTTTTTGGTGAGAGTGTGAGCCAAATCGGCGTTTTTCAATAAACTCTTTGAAGGAATGCAACCGACATTTAGACATACTCCCCCCAGAAATTCTTTCTCAACAATGGAGACTTCCTGGCCCAACTGGGCTGCGCGAATGGCTGCCACGTACCCGGCTGGTCCCGCTCCAATTACGATCAAATTTGTTTTTTTCATAGATACCTTTGTTTTGACTATAATATTTTTTTGGAATTATTTTCCGTCTTGAAGTGATTGAGCATTAAATATAGCAGCAATGTCATCTAGGGAAACCCGTGAGGTTAAATCGATACTTAAAGGAGTGATCGATACCCATCCTTTTGAGAGGGCATAGGCATCAGTACCTGTTTCTGAATAGAATCCTTTTTGAGCAAAATGTTTAACATTAGCTGGTGAAGAAAAGAACGATTCTCGCTCCTCAATCTTGGTTCCGTAATATTGTTTTCTGTCCAACCGGGTTACCACGCACTTCGTTTCTGGAGAGGCAGAAAGTGGTATTTCCAGCTTGATCACATCGGCATCAAATGGAAGTTCTTTATTAAGAATGACTTCTGCTGTTTGGCGTGTAAAATAGGCCGCGGAAGAGAAGTCAACTGATTTGCTGTAGCTGTGATAATCAGTCCCAGCAATTTCTTGAGAAACGGCCAGCGCTGGCACGCCCCAATCTGCGGCCTCAAGAGCAGCCCCAACTGTACCGGATACGGTAATTATTGTGCTGACGTTTTCCCCATAATTTATACCGGATACAACCAAAGACAGCGGTCGGTCAGCGATTTCTTTTACGGCATGTTCAACTGCCCGGGCGGGTGATGCTTCTATACCATACCCGATCCAACTCTGGTCTTGGTAAGTGACCTTGATTTCTTTTAAAGTACTATCCCCAGCGCCATACGCCTTTCTGCTTCGCCCCATGCTGGTTTGCTGATCAAGAGGGGCGATAATCAGTAATTCTCCAAGCGAGTCAAGGCCGCTGGCAGCAGCAGCAAGTCCAGGTGAGTTGATGCCGTCATCGTTGGTTAATAGAATTAATGGCTTTGTCATAAGTAAACCTCAATGAGTGATCGATGCAGAGCTTCAATATTCTTAAAAATGTAGGTGGGTTTGATGGTGCTTTCTTCGATCTCTTCCTTGGAGCTGACGCCGGAAAGGACAGCTGCACTGTCGATGCCAAGCTGGTTAGAGCCCAGAATATCTGTATCCAGGCGATCACCAACCATCAGGGTCTCTGCGGGTACCACTTCGAGATCTTTGAGAGCAGCTTCGAATATGGCCCGATATGGTTTGCCAACTACATAAGGGGTTACCCCCGAAGCGGCCTGAATTGCTCCGATCACCATGCCGGTTGCGGGATTGATTCCTTCAATCGTTGGATACGATCCATCAGTATTAGTAGCCACAAAAGGTGCACCATTCATTATCAGGCGCATGGCAACCTTGATTTTTTGATAGTTTATCTGAAGGTCCATACCGGCAACTACAGCGTCGACCTGTCCGCGGGGAGCATCCTTACCATCGGATAAAATAAATCCGTATTCCTGGAGGGTGCTAATAAGCCCGGGATTGCCCACCACATGCAGGGAAGCTCCCGGTCCATATTGATCCAATAGATAAACAGCAGTCACTGTTGCGCTGGTAAAGACAGACCTTTCCTGAACATGAATACCAAATCCAATAAACTTGTCAAGATAATGCTGTACTGTATGGGAATTATTATTGGTTAACAACGCCCAACGGATCTCATTTTCAGATAAATATTTAAATAGAGCATTTATTCCCTTTTGCGGCTGATCGGATGTCCACAATACTCCATCACCGTCAAATAGGATGGCCTTGTATTTTTTCATGCCTATAATATTTTTCATGTTATTTTGCTGTCCAATTGCGTTAATTCTATCACGCGGATTTTTTTGTGCCCGGTCACTGGTTGGATTGAAAATACCTTAAATTGCCGGCACCTGCCTTGGCGTATAGAAAATTAGCTGAGTAATGTATATTGGGCTGTCAATATTCATATTGCTGTTTATAATGGAAACGATTATTCATATTCAATCAGATGAGATATCGGAATTACAGAACCATTTTTATGAGGAGTGATAATGGCCACAAAAATGTTATTGGCCGGAGATCTCGGAGCAACCAATACAAGACTGGCGTTCTACTCGACTGAAAAAGGTTTATTCCAACCAATTAATGAATCTACTCTGGAAAATAAAGACTTCAAAAGTTTTGATGACTTGTTTGAGAATTTCCTCAATCAGCACCAGGTAGCGTTCAGCGGGATTTGCCTTGGTATTGCAGGTCCCGTCATAAATAACACTGTGAATATCACAAACCTTGGCTGGGATATTGATGGCGAAGAATTGAAGGAACGCTACAATCTCCAGGGAGTTTGGTTGCTAAATGACCTTAAGGCATTATCCTATGCGGTGCTGAATTTACCGGACGAGGAATGTGAAGTGATCAGGTCGGGAAAAAAGGTTGAAAATGCATCTATTGCCTTGATTGCCCCCGGGACTGGCTTGGGGGAAGGTTTCTTGATCTGGGATGGTGAAAAATATCTGGCAGTTTCCACCGAAGGCGGGCATACTGATTTTGGCCCTACAAACGAGATGCAGGAAAATCTGGTGGGGTACCTGCATAAAAAAGGTATCAGGGTAAGTTACGAACGTGTTTGTTCTGGAATTGGCATTCCTAATCTTTATGAGTTCTTGAAGGATGAAGGTTATGCCGAAGAACCTGATTGGCTGCGAGACGAGATCGCTCAGGCCGAGGATATGCCTCCGGTAATTATTGGTGCAGCCCTTGATGAAAAGAAGGATTGTGAGATCTGCAATATGACAGCTGACTTATTTGTAGAGATTCTGGGTGCAGAAGCTGGCAATCTAGCATTAAAAACGCTGGCCCAGGGTGGAATTTTTATCGGTGGAGGTATTCCTCCCCGAATCCTTCCCTGGTTCAAAGAAGAGAAATTCCTCAATTCAATAGATAGCAAAGACCCACACAAGGATCTGATGTCATCAATCCCGATTAAAGTGATCTTGAATCCCATTGCCAACCTGATCGGCGCGGCGTTTTATGGATTGCAGGAGTTAAAGTAGTTTGTTGCCAACGGCCTATTTTTCTTTCAAAAGAACTTTTTTTATCCACGCCACCAAAAAGCTTCGGCCGAGGAAAGAACATCCGCAAAGCAGCGACACCCATTTCTTCTAGCAGGGACTGCATATTTTCATCAGTTATTCTTCCTACTTGATAGATGATATTATTAATACAATGCAGTGGATCACCTCCAGGGAAGTTGTCATAGAAAAGCTGATCGTCTTGATTACGGTTCTGGATTCCTTGCTGGATCCAGTGAAGAATTTCATTCAAAACGACTTTAAGATAATTGTAAATCCGCAAAAAAGAAATAAATAGGAAGTATTTTTAAAATGGAAAATATTGACAGATTAGCCATTAACACAATTCGAACCCTGGCGATGGATGCTGTGCAGTCAGCTGGTACCGGTCACCCCGGAACGGCTATGGGAGCAGCAGATAGCGTTTATACACTATGGACCAGGCACCTAAAACACAACCCAAAAAACCCTAATTGGTTGAATAGGGACAGATTTGTATTATCTGCAGGACACGCATCCATGCTCCTGTACAGCATGCTTTTTCTGACAGGTTATGAAAACTTGACCCTGGATGAAATAAAAAAATATCGCCGGTATGGCGGCTTGACACCCGGACACCCCGAGAATTACCTGACCGCAGGTGTGGAAGTGACAACCGGTCCTTTGGGGCAAGGTTTTTCGAATGCAGTAGGCATGGCAATTGCTGAAGCTCATTTAAGTGAATATTTCAATCGCCCTGGGTTCGATATTATTGATAACTATATTTATACATTTGCCGGAGATGGTGATTTGATGGAAGGTGTGTCCCAGGAAGCAGCATCCCTGGCAGGTCACCTGAAACTGGAAAAACTGATCGTTATATATGATGACAACCGGGTAACCATAGAAGGTGATACCGGTATTGCCTTTACCGAAGATCGAGCGAAACGTTTTGAAGCATATCATTGGCATGTTCAAAAAGTTGATGGTTATGACACCGAGGCAGTTTCCGCGGCTTTGAAAGCGGCCAGAGCAGATCCCCGTCCCTCAATCATTATGAGCCGCAGTCATATTGCCTATGGCAGCCCGAATAAGCAGGACTCTTCCTCTGCGCACGGGGCTCCCTTGGGTGATGAAGAAGTACGGTTGACAAAAGAAAAACTGGACTGGCCCGTAGCGCCGGCATTCTTTGTTCCAGATGAGGTGCTGACCCATACCCGTTCAGCCATTCAAAAAGGGGAAAATGCAGAAAAAGAATGGCAGACACTGTTCGATGGTTATATAAAGGAATACCCGGAATTGGCATCGGAGATGCTAGATGCGTTTGCTAGGAAACTGCCTGCGGGTTGGAATAAAGGTCTGCCAGAATTTTCTCCAGAAGATGGCCCAATGCCTGCCCGAGTAGCGAGTGGAAAAGTGCTCAACAACCTGGCCGGGAAAATTCCAATGATCTTTGGTGGTGCGGCCGATGTTGGCCCATCCATCAAAACAGTTCTTGATGATGCTGGAGATTTTACAGCGGACGACCGTGCTGGCCGGAACATGCATTTTGGGGTTCGTGAACATGCAATGGGCGGCATATTGAATGGAATGGCGCTTTATGGTGGATTGATCCCTTTCGGGGGCACATACTTTATATTTTCTGATTATATGCGGCCAAGTATGCGAATGGCTGCGTTGATGGGATTGCCGGTGATCTATGTCTTCAGCCATGATAGTGTGCTGATTGGAACTGATGGGCCAACCCATCAACCCGTTGAGCATATTGCCTCGTACAGAGCTGTACCGAATATGACAGTACTGCGTCCAGGTGATGCGAATGAAGTGACAGCTGCCTGGCAGGTTGCCTTGGAAAACCAAACCGGACCCACCTTATTACTTTTGGCCCGGCAGGCTATACCGATCATGGCTGAAACAAAAGATCATTGCTTTGAGAACCTGTCTC
Source organism: uncultured Anaerolineales bacterium (assembly GCA_964582965.1). GTDB lineage: Bacteria > Chloroflexota > Anaerolineae > Anaerolineales > UBA11858 > B10-G9. Next base: position 63,905 of record CAZOUN010000001.1, read on the forward strand.
GCGGTGCATATGTGTTATCCCCAGCCGATAATGAAAAACCAGACCTGTTGTTAATGGGTACCGGCTCAGAAGTCCACCTGCTCCTGGAAGCCCAGAAAATTTTATTGGCAGAGGGGATTCATTCTTCGGTGATCAGTGTTCCAAGCATGGAACTCTTTGAAAAACAACCTGATGATTACAAAAACCGGGTTCTTCCTCAAAATGTTCTCCCACGATTAGCTGTGGAAGCCGGCAGCTCAATGGGCTGGTGGAAATATGTTGGCAGCGCAGGAGATGTGTTTGGTGTAGACAGGTTTGGTATTCCTGGGTCAATTGAAGACGTCATAGAAACCTTTAATTTAACAGGTGAAGGTGTTGCAGACAGAGCCAGAAAAGTACTGGCAAAAAAGTAGGTGAAATTCAGCTTTTATGATTTTAAATTGAGTAGTACAATATGCCATCAAAGATACCGTACTGAATATAATTCAGGTAACCATTTATTGTTATCGGATTGGAGTTAATATGCCAGAAATCAAAATAACAATTGATCATGAAGTGGGCCTTCATGCCCGTCCAGCGTCAATCTTTGTACAGACTGCCGCGAAGTTCTCAAGCGATATAGAGGTCACCCACGGTGAAAAAACTGTTAATGCCAAAAGCATTTTGGCAGTTCTCACGCTGGGAGCCCACCAGGGTGCCGAGCTCGTGATCAGCGCCGAAGGTGCTGATGCAGACGATGCCTTAAAAGCGCTGGAAGAGCTCGTTGCCGATAATTTTGGTGAAGCCTAATGAAAATAATTTCTGGAATTCCCGCTTCATATGGCATTGCGATTGGTCCAGCATTTATTTTCTCAAGGGTCGAGATCGTAATTGAACCATGTACTATTCAGGATTCAGAAAAGGAATGGAAACGATTCATTCAAGCCCAGGAAGCGACATTCCAGCAACTGGATAAAGCATATTTAAAAGCCCAGGAGGAATTGGGGGAAGAGGAAGCCGGAATATTTGGGGCCCAGAAATTAATGCTGCAAGATCCGGAACTGCTCAACACTGTTAAGACACGTGTTAACTCAGAACTAATCAATGTTGAAACCGCCCTGTATGAAACTGCAGAATCTTTTGCCAAACAACTGGAAGCGATTGATGACGAATACCTGAGCGCTAGAGCACTCGATATCCGGGATGTAACCTCCCGCTGCTTGAGGAATCTGCTTGGATTGAAGGATTCTCCAGCAGATGGATTAAAGGTTCCTTCGATTATCACCTCCCAGGACCTGACTCCCTCGGATACAGTCTTGCTAAACAAGGATCTTGTTCTGGGGTTTTGTACGGAAGTTGGGGGTTCAACTTCCCATACAGCCATATTGGCTAGAGGATTAGGGATTCCGGCAGTGGTTGGTGCAGGTGAACCATTAAGGAAGATCAAAAACGGAGATAACCTCGTTATTGATGGTGATGCCGGTAAGATCGTCATTGACGCGGACAAAAAATCCCTTATAGAATTCAGGGAACGCCAGGAAAAATTCCTTAAGATTAAAACAGACGCGGAAGCGGTGAGTCATCAACCAGCAATTACTACTGATGGGCAACAGGTTGAAGTAGTTGCCAACATTGGTAGTGTGGATGATGTTCAGCCTGCGTTGCTCTCAGGTGCTGAAGGGGTTGGTTTGCTCCGGTCCGAGTTTCTGTACCTGGAACGCCAAAATTTGCCCTCGGAAGAGGAACAATACCAAAGTTATAAAACAATAGCGGACGCGTTCGGTGAGCTGCCTGTTATCTTGAGAACATTGGATGTAGGTGGAGATAAAGATATTCCCTATATTGATATGCCACCAGAGGCCAATCCTTTCCTGGGTGTCAGGGCAATCAGGCTCTGTTTAACACGCCCGGATCTGTTCAAGCCGCAGCTGCGAGCAGCCCTCAGGGCTGGATATGGGAACAACCTGAAATTGATGTTCCCTATGGTTGCGACTGTGAATGATGTTGAATCCATCCGGGAACTTTTGGAGGAATGCAAGGAAGAATTGCGGGCGGAAGGTCAGCAGGTAGCAGAAAATATGGATATAGGGATAATGATCGAGATTCCCTCCGCGGCCATTTTGGCTGATCAATTGGCTGATGTGGTAGATTTCTTTTCCATCGGCACCAACGATCTCAGCCAGTACACAATGGCTGCTGACCGAACCAATGCTCATGTAGCACCTCTCGCTTCCGGTTTTCAGCCAGCGGTTTTTCGTTTGATTAAGAATGTGATCGACTCTGCGCACGCTAAAGGTAAATGGGTAGGTTTATGCGGGGAAATGGCGGGGGAATTACTTGCGATACCTATTTTGCTTGGATTGGGCCTGGACGAATTCAGTATGAATCCTCCGGCGATACCTTTTGCAAAAAAGTTAATTAGTTCGATTTCCTATGAGCAAGCAAAAGAGATTGCAGAAAACGCTCTTCAGCTCAGGTCTGACCAAGAAATACGCGACTATATCAAAAGTGAAGTTCCAGAAGTAAATCCAGGATAATATAAGAATGCGTACTTTCCCTGAATGTTATATCTGCATTTTGCAGCAAGCGCAGTCCGAAATGGATCTTTTGGATATTGATATCGAGATCCAGGTCGATGCTATGAAGAAGATGCTGCAGATCCTTGGCAAATCAGATGGGTCCGAGACTCCGCCATATCTATCCGACCAGCTCCACTCAATCCTTCGGGAAATCCCCGGCTATTCGAATCCCTACGCGGAAGCAAAGAGGAACAGCAACCAGATTGCCCTTGGATTCCTGAATAAACTTCGTGACCTGGCAAAACAGGGGTCAGATCCGCTTGAACAGGGACTGAAGATTGGAGCAGCTGGGAATATTGTTGACATTCTCAATGCTCGAGAATACCACCTTTGGGATGAGGTAGAGAATGTAATTCGTCAAGACTTGCTTGGCGGCGGACTTGGAAATTTCAGGAGGATGCTCTCTGAATCGTCCTATTTGCTGTATCTAGCAGATAATGCGGGGGAAACCGTTTTTGATAGGGTATTTATTGAAACTCTGGATATCCCTGTGATCTACGTTGTAAAGGGCGGTCCAATCTTAAATGATGCCACAATGGATGATGCCTTGGAATCTGGTATTAATCAGGTCGCAGAGATAGTGGATACGGGGTCAAGCGCACCGGGTACGATCCTGGAGATCTGCTCTCAGGATTTCAAAGACCTTTTCGACGAGGCACCTCTCGTGCTGGCAAAGGGACAGGCGAATTTCGAAACGATAGAAGAACAAGGGGAGAAGGTTTTCTATTTGTTGAGGGCAAAATGCCCTCTTATTGCAAGGGTGATTGGAGAACCCCACGGCAGTTTGATTTTGAAACAGAGTCCCCGTATTGCTATATAGGCCATCAATTTCTTTCCGGTAACATTTCAACGCAGCAACATTCAAAAACCTGTCTATTGGCCAAACATGTATGTCTTTTTTGGATTAACGAGTCAGGGGCATATCAATTTGATATGCCCCTGACTGTTTTAAATCAGCTGTTATTGTTGTGGATTATCCACCGAATAATCTGCCGATCAAACTGATTAAGATTCCAACCCACTGGAAGTCTGCGTCACCATAGGTGGCGTTTTCAAGACCTAAACTTCCCATTGCGGGGAGCAGCAGAGCTGCGCCGAGGCTGATGATTATGCCGTTGACAAAACCACCGATGATTGCGCCGCGCCGTCCGCCAAAGGCGTTACCGATCACGCCTGCACCGCCGCCCACGAAGAAGTGGGGCACCAGGCCAGGAACAATCGCGGCCAAACCAATCGGGCCCATGATCAGCATCATAACTACACCTGCCACGAAGCTGGACAGGAAACCGATGATGACTGAATTGGCGCCAAAGGGGAATACCACAGGGATATCCAGGGCGGGTTTTGCATCGGGTACCAACTTTTCTGCGATTCCGGAGAAGGCGGGAACGATTTCCGCCAGGATAACGCGCACACCGTAAATAACTACTGCCACGCCGGCTGAGAAGGTCAGGGCCTGGATGAGGAGGAATACGAACCAGTTAGTTCCTCCGCCGAGAGCGGCTCGGTCTGCACCAGGAAGGAAGAAAGCTGGCACCAGGAAAATGATCAGCATGATCAATCCGGTGGCAACCAGAGATTCTCGTAAGAAGCCCAATCCCTTCGGGAAATCCATATCTTCAGCACTGGTTTTTTCCGGATCGCCGCCAGTGACTTTGGCAGCCCAACCAGCAACGACATAGCTCAGAGAGCTGAAGTGGCCGATGGTCCAATCATCGTTTCCGGAAACCTTAGTGGCCAGGTGCTGGGTCCATTTTGGAAGGATAACCTGCAGGAAACCTAAGACGATACCACCAACTAACCATAGAACAACACCGTTCAAGCCAATCACAGAGAATGTAACAGCCAGAAGTGTGGCCATGTACAGACTGTGGTGACCGGTCAGCCAGATATATTTAAAGGGTGTAAAGCGGGCAAAAAGGATGTTGAAGATAAAACCCAAGACCATGATCAGAGCGGCAGCTTGTCCCACTTCACCCACCGCAATTGCTACGATGGCCTCATTGTTGGGGATCACACCCTGAACATTAAAAGCTTGCTCAATCATTGGGCCAAGTATGTCAAGGGACCCAATGAGGGTGCCAGCGCCGGCGCCAAGAATTAAAAAGCCAATTGTTGCTTTAATTCCGCCCGCCAGGGCGTCTGAGAAGTTTTTATCTTTCAGCGCTAAGTATCCAGCAAAGGCGGTTAACCCGACCAATAGAGCTGGGACACTTAGAAAATCAACAAGTACTTTAATTACAGCAGACATTTCTATCTCCTAGATAATATTATTTGTTTAATTTCAACGCCGAGCGAACACTTTCGGTTAATGCATTTAAATCCATGAAATTCGCGACAGCTACGATTGGTGCAGTTACATCTCCGATACGGTCAATAAGTTCGTTGGAAGTTACGATCAGGTCTGCGTTCACTGCCAGCCCTCTTGCTGTGCTGATATCAGCGAGGTCAACATTAGCATCGATACCCAGCTTTTTAATCACCTTGTCGAGTTGCAACTTTAGCAGCATACTCGTACCAATTCCCATACCACAAACTGCGAGTATTTTTAAACTTTTTGTCAATTCTTTTCCTCCTTCCTAAGAAAATAAAACCGCGACAGAGTTTTTCCCCGTTACCACCTCCTTTATGTTCCTGAATGAGGATTAGTCACCATAAAGAGTTTCTGTTATTTCATCAATTGTTACAGCGTTGATCAATTTATCGAATCGATCCTCGTCTGACAGGATCTCGGCTATTTCTTTCAAAGCTTCTACGTGTTGAGAATGATCCATCGCTCCCAACGCAAACAGGACCCTGACGGGATCATTGGCTTCGTTTCCGAAATTCACAGGGGGATTTAACTTGGCAAAGGCCAGAGAGGTGGTTAACACACCATCCTCTGGGCGTGAGTGGGGTATAGCTACCCCAGGGGCAATTACTATATAAGGCCCCAGTTCTTTCGCAGTAGCAATCATACCATCGATATAGCGTTCTTCTACGACGCCAGTATCAACCATTAACCTGCCAACAGCGCGTACAGCGTCTTCCCAGTCATTGGCCAGGACGTTAAGGGCTATTCGTTCAACTGGTAATAATTCTTTGATGTTCAATCATTTTTCCTTTATAAAAGCACTGAAAATTGATTAAGAACCATTTCCTAAAAAATTATATGCGAACATTATAACACCGGATTAACGGTTAAGTTGCTCATAGGCTTTTCGGAGATCTGGTTCATATAGCGCCTGAATATTCTCCAGGGGTGTATCTGCCTGGATATGGTGGGTGCCGGCCAGAACATAACCTCCTTGACTTCCGAGGTCCTTGATGCGGGTTTTTACCTCCCGCCGTACATCACTTGCTGAACCGTGGGGCAGAGTCTCAATGATATCAATCCCCCCATGAAAACACAGTTTATCTCCGAACTGTTCTTTCAACCCCGCCGGGTCCATGCCCTCGGCATCTGATTGGATGGGATTAAGGACATCGACACCCAGGTCGATTAGATCTGGAATCAATGGATATATTGCGCCGTCACAATGATACATGACCTTAAGCCCAAATGATTTTGCGACTTCAAAGATGGAGCCGATTCGATAACGGATATGATATTGATCATATTCATCCATTTGATCGATCAAGTCAGGAACATTAGAAAAATCCCACCAATCCGGGTCCGGCCAGGGGTGTTCTTTTATATTGGCAAGGGTTGTTGCATGCTCAAAAGGATAACTGGCAAGTTCTTCATACGTGCCATATGGGTAGTTCGCCAGTTTAAATTGACGCCCCCAGATATCACGTAACAAATTGTCGGGAGTGATTTGCCTCCACATTCGAATCGGAGTAGATCTTCCAGGAAAAGAAAACCAATCAATCACCGAATTTGGGTGCAAGGTAGAGGTAGGGGAGAGCAGAACTGGTCTTAAGATATCACTCGACAGTCGATTTCCAGTTACTAGAGAAGCTGTTCCCAGAATGGATCATACATCAAAGCTGGAGATAAATTGGCTGGAGGGATTTCATGTAAGTTCAGCAACTTCTCCCAGACTTCGGGGACAGTAAGGAAATCTACTGGGGTCCTGTCCGGAAATTTATGATCAAACGCAGTGTTAACACGATCTCTAGGGGAATATCTGGTTTTTTGACTCATGAGAACCTGTCTCCTGTTTATTTGGTAGATATAACGGCGACAGAGCAACTGAGTTACCCGGAGGTTTTTGATAAGGGGTCGATGTTGGGGTTGTAAATGGAGTGATCGAACTACTCTATTTATAACTCAAAGATAGCGCCAGTGAAAGGATAGACGACATCTTTTATTCCATTCTGGATCATTTTTTCCATCAAAGGTTCAGCGCCGCGCGGCTCACCGTGCACCAAAAACACTTTCTTGAGAGTGTCTTTGGTCGCGTTGGCATAGGCAAGGAGCTCGTCCTGGCCGGCATGGGCGGAGAACCCGTTGATTGTGACTACTTCGGCTCGCCGGATATATTTCTTTCCGAAGATCTTTATTTCTTTTTCTTGATCAGCCAGACGTCTGCCCAAAGTATGGGGAGCCTGCCAGGAAACGATCAGAATAGTATTGCGGGAATCTTCTATGTGGTTTTTTAGATGGTGTAGGATGCGTCCTGTTTCAGCCATCCCTGAAGCCGATATGACTACATAAGGAGGTTCGGTAAAGTTTATGGACTTGGACTCTTCCACAGACAGGGTATATTTCAACCGGTCAAATCCCAGAGCGGCCTGGTGTTTATCTTCAGCGATGAATTGTCTGGTCTCTTCATCAAAACACTCTGGGTGCTCCCTGAAAACCTGCGAGGCGCGAATAGCCAGCGGACTGTCCACAAAAACCGGTATTTCCGGGATATCTCCATTTTCTATCATTTTATGCAGTCCAAAAACCAACTCCTGGGTTCTACCAACAGCAAAAGCGGGAATGATCACTCGCCCTTTGCGTTGAACGGTCTGTTGGACCACTTCTCTTAATTCTAGAAAAGCGGCTTCCGATCCCCGCTTTTTTGTATCTCCGTATGTGGACTCCATGATCAAATAATCAGCATTATGGGGAAGGACAGGGTCCTGGATAAGCAGCAATCCCGGCCGGCCAATATCTCCTGAAAACCAGAGCCTCTTAGAATTTTCGCCATCCTCCACGTCAAGGACTACAGAAGCTGAGCCCAGGATATGCCCGGCATCCACCAGATGAGCCTTGATTCCGGGAACGGGCTCAAAAATTTCCTTGTACCCCAGGCCATGAAATAGGGGTGCAACCCGGGCAGCATCCTCTTTTGTATAGAGTGGTTCAATGAGCGGTTTGCCTTGTTTTTCAAGCCGTTTATTGAGATATTCAGCATCTTTTTCATGAATATATCCAGAATCCAGCAGCATGATATTATCCAGGTGGGCAGTTGCTGCCGTGGTGTAGATTGGCCCCCTGTAACCCTGTTTGACGAGGTTGGGCAGATTTCCACTATGATCAATATGGGCATGAGAGAGAATGACAGCGTCAATTTCCTCGGGAAGAAAAGGGAAAGAGCGGTTTCTTTGATAACTTTCTTTTCTCCTGCCCTGGTACAAGCCGCATTCCAGGAGCAGCTTATGCTGATTTATCTCCAGGAGATACATGGATCCGGTAACTGTCCTGGCAGCGCCATAAAAGTGAATTTTCATATTTCCATCCAGGCTAGCTGGTTTTAGCTAAAACAGATAAGAGCTCATCTCCAAATTTATCCAACCTCCAGGGAACATCCTTTAACAGACTGACCAACTCGGTTCTGGTTTTTGGATTTTGAGAGATCAGGCTGTACATGATTTCTCGGGGTAGGACAACCGCGGAATTCACCTTCATCTTGCGGGCTTTGATCTTGCGCCAATTGCGGAGAGCCTTTTCCCGCGCGAGGTAGGAGTCATCCAGACGCTCTTTCCGGGGAGGGAGTTTCGGCTTTGATGCCAAGCCATCCTGGATAGCAACCACTAATCCTTCTGCGTGGCGCAGTAGCGCTTTTCCGCCAGGAATATTCAATCTGCGGAGCTGGTTTTCCGATGTGGGTGATTCTTCAGCCAGGAGAAGAAGTGTTTTTGCGCTCAGTATCTTAAAAACAGGAAGATTTCTTTTTTGGGCAACATCATCCCGGTATTCACAAAGCTTTGCGAGGACAGCGGCTTTTTGGGGAGGGAGCTTCCGGGCTCCATTTATGCGCCAGCAAGAAGCTATGTTCTCCTCCTTAGATTGGCGGTGAACCTGGCATGCCAGTTTAAAATCTTCCGCGGCAATCGAATTGAAACCTTTCTCTTCCAATTCCGCTGCCAATGTCTGGCGGATCTTGATCAAATAATGAGTATCCATTTGGGCGTATTGGAGCATATCATTGGACAGGGGCCGTTTTCCCCAGTTTGCCCGTTGATATTTTTTATTTACTTTAATTCCAACGATCTCCTGCAGGAGGGTATCCAGTCCCAGTTTTTCCCTGCCCAGGATCTGGGCTGCCAGCATCGTATCAAACAAGTTGTTGAATTCAAAATCGAAATCATCACGCATGATCAAAATATCATATTCTGAAGCATGGAATACCTTTTCAACTGCAGGATCTTTACAGATCCGACCCAGAGAGGTGAGGTCCTCGATGGGAAGGGGATCGATAATATAATCTTTCGTCTCCGTTGAGATCTGGATCAGGCAAACCTGTTCCTGGTATGCGAACAAACTATTGGCTTCGGTATCAATTGCCAGGGTCTTTTCGTTTTGCAAGCGGCCCATCAGTTCTTCAAATGCGGGCTGTTTGTTTATGAATTCTGGAGCGGGTAAGTGATTATTACGATCAGACATAGAGACCTATTATAGGATAAACGTTTAAAGTTGGTAGGTATAAATTAAAACGTTTAACTCTAAACCTTAAACAAAATGTTAAAAAGGGAATACTTGATTTTGAAAGAACATTGATGCCTATTTCTAGAGAATTTTCTCAAAAACAAGAGCATTATCCCCACCCTTGTAGTATTTCTTCCAGACCTCAGTTTGTTGATAACCGTGTTTTTGATATAGCTGGATGGCGGGTTGATTGGATTGGCGAACACTTAAACGGATCTTAGGCAGGTTTACCCCTTCCTCACAAATTCGGATCAGGGTAGATCCAATACCAGATTTTCTATAGGTGGGCAGTACAGCCAATGTGGTGATCCAGGCTGTCTGCTGAGAGCGTCGTAGATCTACTGCGATAAACCCAACCAGTTTTTCTTGGTCCGCTGCTTTGAAACGGATAATCTGGGGGATGGTCAAGACTCCTAAAATATCCAGCATCGGCCAGGCATCCACCTGGAAACAAATCTTTTCAAGTTGAAAAAGTTCCTTTAAATCACGCCAGGTAGCGGGCTCAATTGTGATATCGCTACCTGGGAGGGTTTTAGACTCACTCATGGAACAATCCGATGGCTTTTGGGATTAGAGGGCCTTTTCGTAGAAGCGGTAAGTTTTATATACTTCCGCCCCCATTGCAATAATGGGGCGGTTCATTTTGTCATTATTATCCAGTATCCAGCTCATTTCAGCCATTTTCATGCCTTTCTTAATGGCTGCCTGGGCAGATTTGAAATAAAACAGAGCGTCTATGCCCAGCGAGCGATATTCAGGAATCACACCGAGAACCAGGACGCGGACCCAGGATACCTTCTTAAGCACTTTCCAGTTCCAAACCAGTTTCACCGTTGTCCACCATTCTGGGGTGCTTGGTTTGGGGTAGGCGGCGAGGAGAGGCTCGTTTAGGTCCGGCAGGGTAATGCTGAAGCCGACCGTTTTTCCGTCTTTTTCAGCGATATATGTTAAATCCGGGTCGAGGATATCATGAAGCTCATCAGCCAACTGGTCAAATTCGCCATCAGTCATCGGTACAAAACCCCAGTTGTTGGACCAGGCTTCGTTATAAAGAAGCTTTACCTTGGCGACCTCTTCGTCATATATTTTCATATTCAACTTACGGATGGTGATTTCCTTGCGCTCCAGGATTTTGGCAGTGATTTTTTCCAGACGGTCGCCGATGTTATTCATAAAATCTTTAACGGGCAACTTATAAGCCCACAAATCTCGCGCATATTTAAACCCAGCCTTTTCAACATAATCCACATAGTAGCGGGGATTATAGGTCATTAAAATCCGGGGACTATCATCAAATCCATCTACCAGTAATCCGCATTCATCATTAGTGTTCCACTGGGCAGGACCCCTCAGCGCGGTATGTCCTTTTTCTCTGGCCCATTTTTCAGCTGTTTTCAATAATGCTTCTGCGGCCTCGTAATCTTCCAGAACCTCAAAAAAGCCAAAGAACCCGACATTTTCATTTTGAATTTTATTATGCCGTCCATTAGTAAAGGCGGCGATAGTGCCGACGACCTCTTCCCCACGTAAGGCCATATAAAGCTGAGCTTCGCTGTGTTCAAAAAAAGGATTCTTGGCTGGATCGGTGAAATGCAAACGTTCATTAAAAAACGGAGGTACCCAGTAAGGATTGTCTTTATAAACCTTCCACGGGAATCTAAGAAAGGTTTTTCTTTCTTCAATATTCTCGACCGGTTTGATGACAAGAGGTTTCATGTGCTTTTCCTTTGACATGGAAAAAGATGGTTTTCTTTTATTGGTGGGTTCATTTTAATTATACTAGATACCCCCCCTATGGTATGATTTTAGGGTGATTACACAGCCCCTCTTCCTGGGGACCTTTTCCCTTTATTCGATCATCCTTTCCGGTACAGCCGCTCTGGGTTTGTTCCTGTCCTGGTTGCTGTCGGAGGATAAGAGGTCCTTTATCCTGGATGCTGGATTAGGGATTATATTTGTCAGCTTACTGGGCGGCAGGGTGGGTTTTGTGCTCCGCAACCTGGCCTATTTCCTGGAACATCCTGGACAGATGCCTAAATTCTGGCTGGGTGGTCTTAGCTGGCCCGGGGCAGTTATTGGCGCTGTATTATCTGTAGTAGCCATTCATTTAATTTGGAAGGAACCGCTGGGAGTTTTGGCAGATCAGTTCCTGCCGCTTCTTGGAGCGATGGCAGTTGGAGCCTGGCTATTGTCCTGGTGGACCGGGACAGGCTATGGCCCGGAAGTTGATGCCTGGTTTGGAATTACTATCCAGGATCTCTATGGTTTTTCATTAAAACGATGGCCTTTGCCGATCCTGGGTGCTTTGTTTTGTGGAGGATGGACAGCTGGAGTGATCCTCTTTCCAATTAAGCGACAGCGTGATTCCGGGTTCCGTGCACTGGCAGGTATGGCGGGTATATTGGCAGTAAATGGTGTGCTCTCATTCTTCAAGGTTGATCCAGTCCCTGTTTTTTGGGGACTACGTTGGGATAGCTGGTTTTCACTGATTTCCCTCGCCAGTATATTGATTTATTTTACTATTAGCAGGACTGATAAAAAAAATGAAGGATCTAACCCTTAACTCACAAGATGCAATTAGCGCTTTAATCGGTTTCATCCAGAAGGTTGTGGGTGACGCCGGCTATAGTAAAGTTGTCCTGGGAGTTTCTGGGGGAATTGATTCGGCCTTGAGCGCTTTTCTAGCTGCGAGAGCTTTGGGTCCAGATAACGTTCTGGCCTTACGCCTACCTTATAAAACTTCGTCTCCAGAATCCCTGGAGCATGCCCAACTAGTCATAGATAAACTTGGCTGTCCCTCAAAAACAATCGAGATCACTGGGGCGGTTGATGCGATTTTGCACCAACATCCCGAGGCAACTCCTGTCCGGCGCGGTAATGTTATGGCGAGGGTCCGCATGATCAATATATATGATCAATCAGCCGCGTTTCCGGGCTTGGTTATTGGTACTGGAAATAAAACAGAATCCCTGCTGGGCTACAGCACGATCCATGGTGATGGAGCTTTTGATTTCAACCCCTTGTCCGATCTTTATAAAGCTCAGGTGCGGCAGCTGTCAGAGGAATTGGGCGTGCCCACAAGCATCATTACCAAAGCTCCCTCAGCTGATTTGTGGGCAGGACAAACAGATGAAGATGAAATCGGATATACCTATAACGATATGGACCAGATCTTTTACTGTTTAGTGGAAGATTGTTACACCAGGGAAGATTGTCTAAATGAGGGTTTTGCCCCGGATTTTGTGGATGCTATCATCAAACGGATTATGCAGTATCGTTTTAAGAGCATCCTGCCTAGAGCGGGATCTATTGGACAGTTTCCTCTTGGGTCCCTGGAGGAATTGCCTTTTTATACCAAATAAATCCGTTCCGCGGATACATATAAAAAAGCCGTTGAAAAACGGTTTATTTTGTTAGCTTGATTCGAATGAATACAGGGAGTATTCTTCAAGAAGCGTTAGGACTATTTCCTCCTCCTGCTTGAGAATGAAACGCTTTTTTTTCTGAACTTCACCTCTCTGACCAGCTTTAGCCTGAAGGTTATAATAATAGCGGCTAGAATTTGTCTACTGAATTTCAATGAGCAGAACTCAATACATTGGCCAAATTTGTTGGATCCTGATTTTTTGGAGGTCGTATGGCAGCATTTCACACAATTAAATGGTTTGATCCTGGCCTGGTCAGCATGATCGACCAGCGGCAGCTACCCCACGAGATTGTCTACAACGAATACAAAGACGCAGCAGCTGTCGCAGGTGCGATCAAGGACATGGTGATCAGGGGGGCCCCAGCGATTGGCGCAGCCGCGGCTTATGGCCTGGCCCTGGTACCCGCACATGATACGTCAGGTAAAGTTGAGACAGTTTTGGCAGAACTAATGCGGGCATCTGAAATATTGCGCCTGGCAAGGCCTACTGCAGTCAACTTGTTTTGGGCGATTGACCGGATCTTAACCCGAGTTGATGCGGGTGGGTTCAAGACTGTCGCTGAGCTGCGAGAGGTTGTTCTGGAAGAAGCTCAACAAATGGCCCGGGAAGATGTCGAGATCAACTATTCCCTGGGTACCCATGCCCAATCCCTTATCCCAGACGGTGCGGTGATATTTCATCATTGCAATACCGGATCCCTGGCCGCTGTCGATTATGGCACTGCCCTGGGAGCAATCCGGATAGCCCATGAAACAGGAAAGCAGATCTTTGTCTATGTGGATGAAACCCGCCCCCGGCTTCAAGGGGCCAGATTGACAGCCTGGGAATTACAACAGTACGGGGTCCCATTTAAGGTTGTGGCAGACAGCAGTTCTGGTTTTTATATGCAGACTGAAAAAGTGGACCTGTGTATTGTTGGTACGGACAGGGTGGCAGCGAATGGCGATGTTGCCAACAAGATCGGCACCTACAATCTGGCGGTAGTAGCTCATGAGAACGGGGTGCCATTTTATGTTGCTGTTCCAAAATCAACTATTGACCTTGGCACACCCACTGGGGATGAGATCAATATCGAAGAGCGCCCTCCGGAAGAGGTCACTCATGTTGGTACCTGGCAGATCACGCCGGATAATACTCCGGTAGGAAATCCGGCTTTTGATGTCACGCCGGCAAAATATATCACAGCTTTTATTACTGAAGATGGAATCGTGTATCCACCCTATCAAGAGAATCTGGCAAATTTATTCAAATAAGGAATTGAATTATTGGAAAACAGCAGAAGGAAATCCATGAATACAGAAAAAATCCAAAACACAACTTGTTTTCTGTTTGACCTGGATGGAACCGTATACCTGGGTGATCAGCTTCTTCCAGGTGCTGAGGACCTGATTACCTATCTGGAATTGACAGGTAAACCCTTTTATTTCCTGACCAACAATTCCTCTCGTTCGCGGGTGGATTATTCAACAAAGCTGGCAAAATACGGCCTGGATATCCCAGTGGAGAAGATATTCTCATCAGGGATGGCTACAGCGATCTATCTCAAAAAAGAAAAACCTGGCGCCAGGCTCTATCTGGTCGGCACGCCTTCCCTTGAGAAGGAATTCAAAGTTCAAGGTTTCCAGCTGGTGGATGATGATCCCGATTATATTGTGTTAGGTTTTGATACAACACTGACTTATCAGAAGATCAGGAAGCTGTGTGACTTCGTGGTTAAAGGGATACCCTATATTGCCACGCATCCGGATATCAATTGCCCCACAGCAGACGGATTTATACCTGATATTGGGGCCATGATGGCCATGATCCAATCCTCTACTGGCAAAGCGGCAGATGTGGTTGTGGGGAAACCAAATTCTCCGATGGTTGAGGCAATTGTTGAGTTGACAGGGTTTGAGGCAGAGCATCTGACCATGGTAGGGGACCGGCTCTATACCGACATCGCTATGGGGAAAGCCGGCATTAAGACTGTGTTGGTATTAAGCGGGGAAGCTTCACGGGGAGATCTCCCTAATGCGCCCTGGCAGCCGGATCTGGTATGTGAGAATCTGGGGGAGCTGCTGGAGGTACTGCAGGATGGTGAAGATTAAGTAGTTTGCATGTTTAACTGTCCTGGGTTCTTCAGCTTTCAGCCGCCATGCAGTGACAGCTAATTTTTCCTCTCGGTTTTCTGGCCGGGTGAGCTGGCGTGCCCCTTCGATCAAGCGAAAAACAACCCCGTCTTCCGTCCCCGGTCTCTCTTTCCTAAACTACCCTTACCGTGACCATATTAAAAAACGAAAGCCGCCCCCAGGTCCGTCTGAAATCTACATCGCTCATCCAGTAGATTTGATCCTTGCTAGCCCAGGAGCTCAGGAATCCCCAGGGAGTACAAATACCAGCTAGATTGCAGTGCCCGGGATCGTATGCGCTCAGGATCATGATATGTCCGCCTACCCAGCGTGCAGCTGCTAATGCACTGGCGTTATTGTTCCCCCGGGAGATTAACGGCTCTTGTCCCTTGAAATATGTCACAGATATGATGTTAACTGCTCCGTCATCTTTTAGAGCATCAAGCAGATCTAACACTTTTCCCCGTTTTATGTGGACATCAAGCCCGATCCCGTTGAGCAAACCCAGGCGTTTGACCAGATTAGCTGTTTGGAACACCAGGCTGCCGTTGTGGTTGCCGCAGATGGTATATCTAATGCTGCCTCTAAGAAGTCGGGCATCTAACCAGGAGACCAGCGATCCTCCGTCAAATGAAGATCCTAGGAGAAGATTTGCAGCGGACGCTGAGGCGAATTTTGCACAATGATTAGTGCCGCCCTGATCCTGTTGGTGGGCAGCCAATTTATCTTCCTCCCAACCGCGCCAATAAATCGCCAACTCAGACATCAGATCCGGGCCTCCGTTTATCCTGCTATTTTTCCTTCCAACTGGCGAGTTCGTTCTGCAAGATCTCCCACTCCACCATTAGTTCTTCCAGTTCATTTTCTACTTTCCGGTAATCATGCCCCAGGCTGGCTACCAGGCCTGGATCATCTGGAGGATTGGCCAGTTTCTCCCCCAATGTTGTCAGCTGGCCTTCAAGCTGTCCGATGCGCTCTTCTACTTCTTCTAAACGGGCAGAGCGCCTGCGGTCGGCGGCCTGAGCTTTGTTTTTCATGGATTTGGACTCTTTATAGTTTTCCAGCGGTTCCAATCCCAGGTCAGCTAGAGGGTCTTCAGGTTCCAATTCTTCAACCATGTTGCCTTGATAGGCTTGATAACTGCCTTCAAACACGATCAGACTTTCCTCATTAACATCAATTTCCCAGATCTGGGTTGCCAGGGCATTGATCAAGTAGCGATCATGAGATACAAGGAGAACTGTTCCGGGATAGGAAGAAAGTACAGATTGCAGCGTTTCCTGGGAAGTTATATCCAGATGGTTGGTTGGCTCGTCCAGCAGCAGCAGATTGGCATCTGACAGAGACAGTTGGGCAAGGGCCAGTCGACCACGTTCTCCCCCTGATAGAACACTGACTTTTTTATAAGCATCTTCTCCCACGAACAAATAGGCTCCCAGGTAGGATCGGGCAGCGTTCTCTGATTGGAAATTACCCACTCGTTCGATTTCTTGCAGAACAGTATTGTCATCAATCAGATCCTGGTGGGCCTGGGTAAAATAACCCACATCTAGGTTAGCACCCAGCTTAACTTTTCCCGTTAGGGGGGGCAGATCATCCAAGATAGTTTTTAGGAAGGTGGTCTTCCCGGCGCCATTGGGACCAATCAGTGCGGCGCATTCCTGGCGCAGGAGAGTGATATCAGGGACGGAGAATAGTGCTTTATCTCCATCTTGATATCCGACCTCCAGGTCTGTGGTTCTTAACACGAGGTCCCCGCCCCGTTTCCTGGTACGGAACTTCATGTTCACCAGTTGAGGTTTTTTGGAGGGGTTTTTCAATGCTGCGATGCGCTGATGGGCTTCCCGGGGGCTCATCATGCTGGTTGTGGTATGAACATCCTGGCTGATCTTGGACCAGCTCTTTCCCTGAATAGCCTGGATGCCCACTTGTTCAATGGCCTGGATACGACGGCTCAATCGGCGCAGCTTTCCCCGGGCCATATTGACTCTTTGCCCCTCTATATTCCTCTTCACAAACTCAAGCTCGTTCACCAGGCGAGCTTTCTCGGCTTCGAAGATATCTTGTTGCCTTTCCCATCGAGAATGCCGTTGGTCCAGGTAAGCAGTGTAATTTCCCCGGTAGGTTTCAAATCCAGCCCGGCTCATCTCCCAGATATGGTCGCAAACCTGGTCAATAAAATAACGATCATGAGAGACCAGCAAGACGGCTCCCTCAAAATTCTTGAGGTACCCTTCAAGCCACTGGATGGCTTCAATATCAAGATGATTGGTGGGCTCATCAAAGATCAGTAAATTATTGGGAGAGAGCAGCAGCTTGGCAAGCAATAATCTGGTACGTTCTCCACCAGAGAGGTGGTTCACAGACATCTGGAACTCATCTGGAGTAAAACCTAGCCCTCCCAGGACTTGCTGGATGCGGCTTTTATATGTGTATCCACCCATGAGCTCGAATTTTTCCTGAAGCGAACCATAACGGGAAAGCATTTCTTCTGAAGATCCTCCAGGCTTCCCCATCATCTCTTCAAGCTTCTTTAATTCCCCCCCCATACCTATAAGTTCTTCAAGTGCTGTGAGCGTTTCTTCCCAGACCGATTTTTCTGAATCCAACGAACTTTTTTGAGGTAAATAACCGATTCTTAACTGGTTTGCCCGTTGGATCTTACCTTCCGATGGAGATTCGATCTCAGCCAGTAGATTGAGCAGGGTAGTCTTTCCAATCCCATTTTCGCCGACCATGGCAATTCTGCTGTTGGGGGGAATGGTTAAGTTCAATCCGCTGAATATATCAACAGACCCATATGATTTTGATAGACCAGTGGTTGTAATTAAGGACATATTATTTTCATCTTGAATAATCTACTCATGAACTACAGATAGTTAGCGGTCTTGAGCATGTTATAATGCCGACCAGACCCGAACCCAATAACCGTCAGCTATTATAGTCTGTATAAAGGAAAATAAAGGGTTTTTTGTAAAATTATGCAAGCCTATCAACCCGAAGATAACACATCCTCTGACCCAATTCGGCGATTGCTATTGGGCGCATTCCTCATCTCAGCAGTAGTAACATTGCTGCTGGCTTTTTGTTCCCGAAAAACCCCAACTCAACCCCCTCTCGAAAATGTGGAAAACGGAGTAGTATCGACAAACTTGCCATCCGGTCAGGCTCAACCCACACTGGATGATACCAGGCTGCTGCAGGCTAATGCCAACAGGCCTGGTTATAAAGATCTGAACCTTGATCAAACAGTATATTTCCTTTTAACCGGTCTCGATAAACGAGAATGGGAAGAAGATACCGGTCCAGGGCTAACTGACACGATCATAGTGGCTTTTCTAGATGTAAAAGAAGAAAAGGCAGGCTTGATATCTGTCCCGAGAGACACCTGGGTGGAAGTTCCAGATTACGGGCCCTATAAGATCAATCAGGCTTTCTCGTTGGGGGAGGCTTATGGTTATCCTGGTGGAGGGCCGGGAATAATGATGGATACCGCTGGCAATCTCCTTGGTATTGATATTGACTATTATATCCAGGTTGACTTCGAAGCGTTTGTGGTCCTTGTCGATGCGGTCAATGGTGTCTTGGTGGATGTGCCAGAGAAAATTTTAGTCTGGCCAAATGCCGAAATGGAAGGGGATATGAAAAGGCTCATGCCGGGTAAACAGGTGCTGCCAGGGAACTTGGCATTGGGGTATGTTCGAACAAGGGATACGGATGAAGGTGATTTTGGACGGACTAAACGCCAACAGCAAGTACTGGTAGGTCTGCAGAAGAAAGTTTTCTCATATGAAATTCTTCCGGTCGTGATACCCAGGCTGCCGGCTATTTATCGAGACCTCTCCACTAATGTTGAGACAAACCTGACGCTGAACCAGATCATTTCCCTTGGCTGGGCAGTACGGGATATAAATCCCCAGAGCCTGCACACAAGGATCATCAAAGAGCCGGTTGTGGAAGCCACAATTAATGACAGGGATCAATATGTTCTGGTCCCAGATATTGAGCAGGTTCGAAAGATCTGGCATGATATGCAGGAAATTTCCGCAACACCAATTCCGGAACCAACTCACGAGATCACCCTTGAAGAATATATCTTGCAGGAGAATGCCAGCATAGCAATTTTTAATGGGACAACATCACCTGGTCTGGCCGGGGAAACCGCGGATTTCCTGATAGCCAAGGGTATTAATATCACAGATGTGGGCAATTCTGACAAATTTAAAGACCAAACCTATATTTATGATTACACCGGGAATCCCTATACGATCCAATCTATTCTTAATGTTATGAACTATACTCAGAATAGACTCTTTCACCGATCGGATCCAGATACCACGGCAGATATAATCATCATTTTGGGAGCAGACTGGATCCTCGACAACCCAATGACGAATCCAGAGTAATTCCCACGGAACTGCAGAAAAACCCCTTGAATCTTATTTGACACGATTCAAAAAAACCGATAGACTTTAAGTAAGTTCTGAAACAGCGTTCAGGAGGACGAAAATGGGGTATAAAAACTACAATCTGACGATAATTAAAGGCTTTAACAAGGGTGAAGTATATCCTTTGGAAGCGGACGAGATCATTATTGGTCGTGGGGAAGAGAACGAGATCGTCCTTAATATTGCTGAGGTCTCAAGAACTCATGCAGTTCTGACCAAGGCTGAAGAGGGTTTCATGATCAAGGACCTGAAATCGACCAACGGTACGTATGTCGATAAGAAAAAGGTTGGAGAGAAATACCTCTTGAAACCCGGAGATACGATCATGTTGGGTGATGCTATTTATATGACCTATCAGGCAGATCTTGATCCTGAGGAAACGCTGGTGACTCCCCGTCCGGAAGAAATCCTGGATGCAGAAGTTACTGTAGTGACTCCGAAGCCCGCAGATGTTCAGCGTGAATCTGCCCCAACGACTTCTCCCCAAAAAAGCAGGTCGGCCGAGCAGGTACTTAGTAAGTCCCAGGTAGCTGAAGACAAAAAAGGAAAAACCTGGTTGTGGGCCGGAATAGGCTGTGTTGTGGTGATCTTTTTCTTGATCGTGGTTGGTTTGATCGCCTTTGATTACTTGAATTTGTACTGCACACCGCCATTTGACACTTTGCTTAGTTTTCTTTACACTTGCCCATAAAAAAAGGACTACGGTACCGATATAGATGGAACCCTCTCAAGAATATGAAATAACTCCCACTAAATTTGTATATGGTGGAGAAGCACTTGCCCGACTTCCTGATGGTCGGGCAGTTTTTATCCCTTATGCCCTGCCAGATGAAGATCTGCGCATCCGGCTGGTAGAAGAAAAAGAGCACTATGCCAGAGGCGAGATCATTGAGATCATTAAGTCATCTCCTTTAAGGATCCAACCGCGCTGCCCACATTTTGGTGAGTGCGGAGGGTGCCATTACCAGCACATTTCCTACAATGAACAACTCGAGGTCAAAAAATCCATCTTCATTGATCAACTAGTAAGAATGGGGAAATTGACCGATCCGCCTGTTAAGGAAATCGTTCCTTCTCCCGCGGCATGGAATTACCGCAACCAGATCCAACTTCATATATCCAGAGAAGGAGAACCTGGATTCTTGAGGCATCGTTCCAATCAGGTTGTACCTATCCAGGAATGTCACCTCCCGGAAGATGAACTGAATCAGATCTGGCCCTCCCTCAGTCTGGAATATATTCCCGGACTGGACCGGATCAGTCTCAGATCGGGAGAAGAAGGGCAGGACACCCTGATCGTCCTCGAAAGCAGCGATCCCAAACCGATCGAGTTTAGTGTTGATATGTCGCTTTCAGCGGTGCACCAGGGACCAGGTGGGGAAATTGTACTGGCAGGTGACGACTTTACTGTCATCCCCATCCAGGATATCCCTTTTGTTGTGTCCGCCGGATCATTTTTCCAGGTAAATACCAGGGTTGCGGAACTGATAGTGAATTTCCTCCTCGAGAGACTTCCCCTGACAGATAGCAGCCTGGTTCTGGACGTTTACTGCGGAGTGGGTTTGTTCAGCGCATTTTTAGCCCCCGAGGTAGGGAAGGTTATAGGGATAGAATCCGATCCAAAAGCTGGAGAGGACTTTTTGTATAATATGGCTGGTTATGAAAACGTTGATTTTTATGACCTTCCTGCAGAGAAAGTGTTGCCTAACCTGGATCTTGCTCCGGATATCATTCTGCTGGATCCTCCCCGGACGGGGATTTCTAAAAAGGTCCTCGATAGCGTGGTGTCACTGAATCCGGGTATGATCACTTATATTTCTTGTGACCCTGCGACCCTGGCCCGGGACGCTAACAGATTTCTAAAACAGGGGTATGTTTTACAAGAATCGACACTATTCGATATGTTCCCGCAGACCTTCCATATTGAGAGCGTAAATATCTTCCAAAGGGAAGGAAAACAGGTGTGATTTATCTCACTATGACACGCACAAAGACTGGTGTAAAATGCGGGCACAGTAAATTGGGTGCGAATGCATCCATTGTGTACAAGGTTAACTAAGTCCTCAACCAGGACTATGTACAGGATAATAATTGATGGTAAAAAAAGGCAGCTCGATTTTGTTACCTCTTCTACGACCGGATCTGTTGATCAGGTTGATGGTCCTATTACAAATATTGTTATTTGAAACCACCTAATGTAACTGGCCTGTTTCGAGGGGTAAAAATCGAAACGGGCTTTTTTTATCCCACAAGCTCGGGAGGTGAATATGAATAAAAATCTCGGTTTGAACCGTGAAATACCAGTGTTAGATTGGGAATCCCATCTGGCTGAACGCACAAAACACATGCAAAGTTCAGCGATCAGGGAACTGCTGAAAATCACCCAGGATCCAGAAGTGATTTCCTTTGCGGGAGGGCTTCCGGCACCGGAAGTGTTCCCCATTCGGGAAGTCAACGAAGCCTGCTCCTATGTACTGCAGAAATTTGGTAAAAAAGCCCTGCAGTACAGCGCGACAGAAGGATATTATCCTCTGAAGGAATTCCTAGCCTCGTCTATGCATAAATATGGCATTCCTGCTCTTCCAGAGAATGTTCTTTTGACGAACGGCTCCCAGCAAGCCCTCGATTTAGTTGGGAGAATTTTCATTGATCCTGGCACTTTTGTTTTATCGGGCCGGCCAACCTACCTGGGTGCGATTCAGGCCTGGGGGGCATACCAGGCAAAGTTCCACACTATGCGAGTCGATGAGCACGGGTTGGTTGTGGATGAAATTGAGCATGCCTATGAAAAAGCCATTAAGGACAGCGGAAAACCTCCAGCTTTCATCTATGTTCTTCCAAATTTTCATAATCCTGCCGGGACAACATTGCCATTAGAGCGGAGAATAAAATTAGCAGAGATTGCTACAAAACTGGATATTGCTGTTGTGGAAGATGATCCCTACGGCCAACTCAGATTCGAAGGTGACCACATTCCACCGATTTGCCATTTGATCCCGGAAAGGACCATTTACCTGGGTACCTTCTCTAAAACCATGGCTCCTGGTTTAAGGCTGGGATGGGTCGTTGCATCTGAGGCGCTCATGGTAAAGTTGATCCAAGCCAAACAGGGCTGTGATCTCCATACTGGCACATTTGTGCAGTACGTTGCCAGCGATATTTGCCAGCGTGGGATCCTGAAACCGCATATCGAGAAGATTCGAAAAGTCTATAAAAAAAGACGGGACACAATGATGGATGCCATGGAAGAATTCTGGCCGGATGAGTGTTCTTGGACCAAGCCGGAAGGCGGATTATTCTTGTGGGCGCGTGTTCCGGAATCCATCGACACCGATAAGTTCCTAAGGGAGAAAGCACTTAAAGAGAATGTGGCGTACGTGCCGGGAATAAATTTTTATCCCAATGCTGATGGCGGTAGTGAAGCGATGCGGTTGAATTTCTCCTATGCCCCCCCCGACGTTATTGTCGAAGGAATTAAGAGGTTGGGGTTAGCCTTAAAAAAGGAAATAGCAGACGGCTGAAGTAATCAAGCAAATTGTTTATTATCTACTGAATCCAACTGACATTCGTCATGAAACATGATTGGCTGCAATGCATCAGGGCATTAAGGAATGTATGATATAAATTCTGAAGATGTCTAGACAAGTTAATTTCTCGTTTGTTCGGATTATGCAAGGAGGTCAACTGTGTCATTGATTCAAGATGTGATTGCCAAAACCAAGGAGAAGGATCCTGCTCAGCCCGAATTCCATCAGGCGGTCGAAGAAGTATTAAATACACTGGAGCCTACTGTTGAGAAACACCCGGAACTCGTTCAGGCCAATATCTACGAACGAGTTGTTGAACCTGATAGGGTCATTATGTTTCGTGTTCCCTGGGTAGATGACGATGGAGACGTGCACGTAAACCGCGGTTTCAGGGTCCAGTTCAATAATGCGATTGGCCCATACAAGGGCGGCCTGCGATTCCACCCATCAGTAAACTTGGGCATTATTAAATTCCTCGGTTTTGAACAGATCTTTAAGAACTCTCTTACCACGCTGCCCATGGGCGGTGGAAAAGGAGGGTCGGATTTTGACCCCAAGGGTAAAACCGATCTGGAGGTTATGAATTTCTGTTATGCCTTTATGCGGGAACTTTACCGTCATATCGGCCCGGATTCAGATGTACCTGCTGGTGATATTGGTGTTGGCGGCCGGGAAATCGGCTATATGTATGGCATGTATAAAAAGATACGCAATGACCACGTCGGTGTATTAACTGGCAAGGGCCTGGAATACGGTGGAAGTCTGATACGCCCGGAAGCGACTGGCTATGGTGCGGTATACTTCGCCGCGGAAATGCTCAAAGTTCGCAATATGGACATGGCCTCAAAAACGGCCATCGTCTCCGGATCCGGCAATGTAGCCCAGTACACCATTGAAAAACTTCTTGATCTGGGTGCCAAACCCATATCCCTTTCTGATTCATCAGGCACTATTATTGATGAGGGCGGAATTGACAGAGATAAATTGCAGTATGTCATGGAACTGAAGAACATCCGCCGCGGCCGGATTAAAGAATATGCCGAGGCATTCGATGTTCCTTATTTCCCAGACTTGAGTGTTTGGGATGCAGTCAAGAAAGAGGGATTCAAGGCTGAGCTGGCATTCCCGTCAGCAACGCAGAATGAGATTCAGGCTGAACACGCCCAGGCACTGGTTGATAATGGCGTCACCTGTGTTTCAGAAGGTGCAAATATGCCATCGACCCAGGAAGCGGTTGATATATTCCAGGACAATAAATTGATGTATGGTCCTGGAAAAGCTGCCAATGCTGGTGGTGTTGCGACTTCAGGATTGGAAATGAGCCAGAACAGCCTCAGGCTTGCCTGGTCTCGTGAAGAGGTCGATCAGAGATTGCACGGAATAATGAAGAGCATTCACAAAACCGCCCT
Source organism: uncultured Anaerolineales bacterium (assembly GCA_964582965.1). GTDB lineage: Bacteria > Chloroflexota > Anaerolineae > Anaerolineales > UBA11858 > B10-G9. Next base: position 88,209 of record CAZOUN010000001.1, read on the forward strand.
GGACGCAGCGGAAGCATATGGGGATCCAGGAAACTATGTAATGGGTGCTAATATTGCTGGCTTCTTAAAGGTTGCCAAGGCAATGCTCGCCTACGGTGTTGTCTGATCTACGATCAGATTGAAATAAAAAAACCGCCAACAATCATGGTTGGCGGTTTTTTATTTTTCATAGGGAGTAAGCCCTATCTAAGGACTAAATCCATTTTTTTATTCTCCCTGCAGCTCTTTTTCAGTGAAAACGACAACTTCTTTTCCAGTTAATTTTTCTTGAACTTTCTTGATGATCAGATCAAGGTGTCCGTTGTTGGCGACAAAATCGAGATTATCACCAGGAATGGTCAATACCGGGCACAAGTCAAAAGTATCGATCCACTGGTCGTAGAGATTATTAAGCTGTTCCAAATAAAGCGGATCGATTTTTTCTTCGTAGTCCCTCCCGCGCTGTTTGATGCGCCCCTGGAGAGTGGTTACTGAAGCTTTGATATACAAGACCAAATCTGGAGGCGGCAGGAATTCTACTAAAGCCTGGTAGAGCTCCTGGTAAGTTTGATAATCCCGATCCGCCATTTGTTTTTGTTGATAGAGGTTATGAGCAAAGATCTTGGCGTCTTCATATACGCTTCGATCCTGGATCACTGATCCGGGATGAACACACAGGTTCTTGTGAGCCCGCAATCGACGTGTTAAGAAAAAGACCTGACTGTGAAAAGCCCAGGTTTGCATATCTTTGTAGAAATCTGGCAAATATGGATTATCGCTTTCGGGTTCGAAAAATGGTGTCCAGTTTAGGTTGTCACAAAGTCTCTGAACTAAGGTGGTTTTCCCCACTCCGATATTGCCAGCTACTGCAACAAACTTTTCCATTTCCGCTCCCGTAAACTAATAAGTCTTACTCTGCATTTTACTACTTTTAACTGGGTAAATTATTCTTTTATATTAAAAATTGTGTTACCAAACCTTAAAAAATCAAACCCCGGTTTCTCTTAAGAAGAACCGGGGCTTTTTATTATTATTAGCTTTAAGTTTTGGAAGTTGTTAATTTCCCAGGTGCATGGGCATGATCACATGTAGGAAATTATCATCTCCAACCGGGCGGATCACGCCGGGACTGGTGGATTTCGATGTTTCTAGAGCCACATTTTGGCTTTGGATCACATCAAGCACTTCTCTCAAATAACGAACGTTGAAAGCGATGATTATGTCATCACCGTCAATAGTAGCGTCCATTACAGCCTGGCTGGAGCCGGTTTCTTCTGATTGCCCTGAGATCTCTACTTCGCCTGGGGAGTTTTCTTCCGTTCCGGGGCGGATATTCACCTGAGCGATAAGCGAACCTTCCCGGGCAAAGATCTCTGCCTGTTTACAGGATTTCAGGAATGCGGCTGTGGAAAGTATGGTGCGGGATTGATAATCCTTGGGGATGATCTGCTGATAATCCGGGAATGTGCCTTCGATCAACTGGGAGATCAGTTCGATATCCTTGGTTCGGAAGATCACCTGTCCCCGATCGGGGGGAAGAGCCATAGTGATAACTTCGCTGCCATCATTGCTGATGCGAGCGAGTTCGCTAAGAGCCCGGGCTGGAATGACAGCTTTGATCGGTGCCGGGACTGGGGTGGAGAGGTTTGCTGTCCTGACGGAGAGCCGGAAACCATCTGCAGCGGCCAGGGTCATGGTATTGTCTTCCACGGTGAGCAGGACGCCAGTCAGGATGGGGCGGGCCTCATCGTGCGAAGCGGCAAAGACTACTTGTTTGATCATTTCCTTAAAATCAGCCACATTGATCTCAATCCCCGTTTCTAGATCCGGTGAAGGCATGGGGGGGAACTCTTGAGCATCAATGCATTTAATATCGGTATTAAGAGAGCCGCTCTTGATATTCAATGTTTGAGTGGGTTCGTGCAGGGTGATGTCGGTCTTGGCCGGAGGGATAGTGCTGACTAGGTCCGTTAACGTCCGGGCAGGTACGGTTGTAGAACCCTCTTCTTCGATCTTGGCCCCAATCCAGCAGGTTATGCCCAATTCGAGGTTAGTTGCGGAGAGGCGCAGCCTTCCATCATCGGTGGCAACCAGGATATTGGATAAAACTGGAAGAGTGCTGCGGGGGGAGACAGCCCGTGAGACTATACTCAACCCATGGGCAAGGTTTTCTTGCAAGACAGAAATCTTCATAAATGGCTTCCTATTATGACTATGTCGCAACGGCTGTAAAATGTACAGTAAGTATACAATGAAACCGTTTTTTGAGCTATAAGAAAACCCACGGCAGGTTTCTATCCTCAGGCTCTTTATTTTGCCCTTCCGTGAGGAATTTTCACACGCTAAGACTAGAAGAAGATTAATTGACAGGCAAACTGTGCCATGTTATCATCCCCCGTACATACATATATGCCTCTGAAGGCACTCTTATCCAGAGAGGTGGAGGGAACGGCCCTTTGAAACCTCGGCAACCGGGCAGCGCAAAGCGCTGCAGATGGTGCCAACTCCGGCAAGTGGATTCTGGAAGATGAGAGGGCGCTATAAAGTTGTTGCCCTTTCCTGCAGACCAGAAGGGGCAATTTTAGTTAAGGAAAGGAATCCAACTTAGGAGGTTTTATGAGAAGTACATTAGATAATTCTCCCAGCATATTATTCACATCCGAATCGGTGACAGAAGGCCACCCGGACAAAATGTGTGATCAGATCAGCGATGCGGTGCTAGATGCCTGCCTCGCTCAAGATCCCAGATCGCGGGTAGCCTGTGAAACGGCCACCAAGACCGGATATGTCATGCTGTTGGGAGAAATCACTACCTCGGCAGATATTAATTATGATAAATTGGTCCGAGAAGTTATCACCGGTATCGGTTATGACCGGGCCAAAAAAGGAATTGATGGCGCAACCTGCGGGGTGCTGGTAGCAATATCACAGCAATCTGCCGATATTGCTATGGGCGTGGACCAGGCCCTCGAATCCAAATCAGGAGAAATGACAGAAGCTGAAATTGAGGCCATTGGGGCGGGAGATCAAGGCATGATGTTTGGATATGCCTGTGACGAAACGCCAATGTTAATGCCCACTCCCATTTATCTGGCACACAAACTTTCTCGCCGATTGGCAGATGTTCGTAAAGACGACACCTTGGATTGGGTTCGCCCGGATGGTAAGAGCCAGGTAACGATTGAATATCAACACGGCAAACCCGTACGGGTTGATACGGCACTGATTAGCACCCAACATGCCCCAGAAATTTCCCAGGAAGAAATCAGGGAATTGATTATCAAGCACGTGATCAGCCCTGTTCTGCCGGAAGAAATGGTAGATGACAAGCTGAAAATCTTAGTCAATCCTACGGGACGATTTGTCACAGGAGGACCGTTGGGTGATGCAGGTCTGACTGGAAGAAAAATCATCGTGGATACGTACGGTGGTATGGGTCGGCACGGCGGCGGAGCTTTCTCCGGGAAAGATCCCACGAAGGTTGACCGCTCCGGAGCCTATGCTGCCCGCTGGGTGGCTAAAAATATTGTTGCGGCCGGATTGGCGAGCCGCTGCGAGATCCAGGTATCCTATGCGATCGGTGTTGCCCATCCGTTGAGTGTAAACGTGGAAACTTTTGGAACCGGCAATATATCTGATGAAAAGATAAGTGAACTGGTGAACGAATTTTTCGATCTGCGTCCAGGTGCCATCATTCGCGATCTTAACTTGCGCCGGCCGATATATCAGAAGCTGGCTGCTTATGGTCATTTTGGGCGTGATGATCTGGATCTGTCCTGGGAAAATACTGATCGAGCGGTTGAGATCAAGAAAGCTGCCGGGTTGTAAGATATCACTAAATACAAGATCCCGGAGACTCAAAGTCTCCGGGATCCTTTTCTTTAACCGTAAATATTTAATGCTCCCGAATATTAAGAAACTTAGGGAGCTTGTTTATGTAAATTTACAGATGGGATTCGAACGCCTTTAAAAGCTGTTTCTTGGGTTTAAAACCAGCTACCCTGGCAGCAACATCTCCGTTAACGAATAAGAGCAAAGCAGGAATGCCCATTACCCCATATTTGACAGGCAGGTTAGGATTTGAATCCACGTCCATCTTGTAAACCTTGGCTTTCCCATCCCAATCACCGGATAGTTCTTCGACCAGGGGAGTTACCATCTTACAGGGTCCACACCAAGCAGCTGTGAAATCAATCAGAACCGGCAGCTCTGATCCTAGCACCTTTGTTTCAAATTCTTTTTCAGTGATATATTCAACTTCCGCCATTCCTGTCTCCTTGAGCTAAATTCATATTTTCGATCAATGTCTGTTCTTCTATAATAGTTAGAAGATACGTCAGCGCGATATTATACCAAAGTCACTATAGAACCTCGGGGAGTTTTTTCTACAAGAAGCTGGGTTGCGAAGGCTTCTTTAATCTGTTCTACGTGTGTGATAATAAGAATTTTTTCAAAATCATCCTGGACCATATTAATTGCTTCTATCAGGCGTTGGCGTCCGACAGCATCCTGGCTACCAAAACCTTCGTCTACAACGAGGGTTTGCAGCCTGGCTCCCGCACGTTGAGCCAGTACATGTGATAATGCCAACCGAATTGCGAAGTTGATCCGGAAGGATTCTCCTCCGGAGTAGAGTTCATAATCTCTGTACCCGGACTGATCCCGGATTTGTATTTCCAGAGTTTCCCGAAGGTCTTCCCTTTTGGAATCTTTATATTCCCGCAGCGTCAGGAATTGAATTGACATGCTTCCGCCGCTTAATCTATCCAGGATCTGATTGGCTTTGGTTTCAATATTTGGCAAAGCCTGTTCGATCAGCAGGGCCGGTACGCCATCCTTGCCGAAAGCGGCTTCCAGCTGCTGGTATTCTTTCACGCGCTGAGAGATTTCCTGGCGCCTGGTTCCCAGTTCGTTCTGGCGTTCTTTCTGTTTTTCAAGGACGGCAACTTTTTGCTGGGCTGCGCCAACCTTCCGTTCCAGTACCTTTTCCCGCTCTTTGCAATCGATCAATAAATTTTCTGCCGCCCGGGAGTCCGGGGTGTTTTCTCTCGCTTTTTCAAGGGACAGGCGAGATTTTTTCAAGTCGCCCTCAAGAGTCTTGAGCTCGGTTTCACCGATTGCCAACTGGGAGACCAGGTCTTTAATTTCTCTATTTAGCGGTTTTAATGCGGCTTCGGCTTTGTCCAGGCTGGATTTTTTCTCCTGAATGGTTACTCCCTGACTGCTGATATCCCGGATTCGGTCATGTTCGCCGGCATCATATCCGATGTCTTTCAGATTCAAGTTGATAACCAATAGCTCTTGCCGGGCTATATCCGCGTAAGTTTCGTCTTCCAGGTTTTTTCGAACCCCTTCCAATTCCTTCTGATCCGTTTTTTTCCAATTCTTACTCTCGTTTTCCAGGTGAGTGATCTGGTTTTCGATCTGATCCAGTTCCTGTCGCAATTTCCGTAAGGTTTTTTCGGCCAGGCTCAGTTCAGTTATTTGCAGCTGGAGATCTTTTACAATCTGATCGGCTTCTTTAAGTGTAGTTTGGTTTTGGCGGTAGCGATCACCCAGCTCCTTACCTTCTTGTTTGAGATTTAGAACCAGGGATTCTCGTTCAGACGAGGATAATTCCTGTCCGCAAAGTGGACATAAGGCACCTTCTGTTTTCTCCAGTTCGGCTATCCTTTTTTTCAGATCTTTCATTTCTTTGTACAAACGGGGGTTTTCGGCTTTTGCATTTGCTTGTTCCTGCCGGGCATCTTCCAGTGTTTGCTTCTTCAGTTCCCTCGTCTCCAGATCCGTTTCATTCTTTTTTATTTTTTCATTCCCCTCAAGGAGCCGGGTTTTTAACTGGGGGATTTTTTCAAGATCGGTCTGGAGATCCTGGTAGCGGTTTTCTAGAGAACTGCTTATTTGCAGCAAGCGGGCTTTTTCCGCGGCAATCTGCAGTAACGGTTCCTGCCTTTTGATCTCGCTTTCTCTGTACTTTTCTGCCACTGCTTCCCAATCAGCCAATGAGTTCTGAGCCTCTTCCCAATCTTTGAAGGATTGTTGAATAATGTTTGCCTGCGAGAGCGTGCTCTCAAGGGTTTCCTTTTCAGAGTTTCGCTGGTTGATCTTCTCTTTGAGTTTGGCGATGGTTTTCTCGTGGACTTCCAACTGATTGACTGAAGCAGCAACCAATTTCTCATGTTCATTATGTGAAGCAACCAGGGATTGGAGGTTTGACAGCTGTTTTTCAGCATTTTTTCGTTCTTCCTGAGCCTTGGATAAATCTACCTCTAGATCCCCTAAATGTTTCAGACGTTCATCTTCTTCACCTAACTCAGTAATTATTTCAGAAATGCGCCCATCCAACTGGTTTTGTTCATTTTCTGCAGAACGCCTTTTATTTATTGCCCGGTTGCGGTAATCTTCCCAAATTTCCAAACCCAGTATCTGGGACAGGATCCTTTTTCTGGCTGTAGGGTTTTGCTGAGTGAATTGGTCAGCCTCACCCTGGAGCAGGAAAGAGGCGTTAATAAAGGACTCGTAATCAAGCCGCAGGATATCGATGATCTTCTGATCTGTATCCCGCAGGGTTCTTTCTGTGAGATGAGTCCAGGATGGTTCGGGCTTTTCTGCCTTGTCATCCAAAATATATAGCTCTACCTGTTTTGTTTTTCCCTGGGGGTTGGATCGGATGATTTTATATTGATTACCTTCGTATTGGAAAACAAGACAAACTTCAGCCCTCTTGGATTCGAGATTGATCACGGTTTCATCGTGTTTTCTGGCCCTGCCAAATAAAGCCCAGGTTATCCCGTCCAGAATGGATGATTTTCCGGCTCCATTTTCGCCTGTAATGCAGGCCAAGTCAAAACTGGTGAAATCAATTTCCACCTGTTCTTTATATGATAAAAAACCTTCCATAGACAAGGAAATCGGGATCATGCCTTCAATGATAACAGATTGTGAAACTTCCCTTTACTTCAGGTAATAAATAATTCTTTACCTGATTTCTTCTTTCACGGTCTGGAGTAAAATGTCGGCTTGAAGATCAGAAAGGCAGTAATAGGAGGCATCCAAATGTTCGGCAACTTCACTGGCGAGGCCTTTGTCAAACTCTTTATGCTCCATATTGATCACCACGCTAGGAATGTCATCCCTGGCTATCTGTTCAGCGATCTTGTAGGCTTCTTCTTGGGGAGGCATGCGAGAAATGGAAACATTTCCAACACCATCGGTGAGTAAGATCATCAGAGATTGAATATCAGGGTGGGCCAACTTTTCTCGTTTGATTACTTTATAGGCTAGATTTAACCCGGCAGAAAGAGGTGTCTTCCCACCAATCGGGATATCTGCCAGGGAGCGGCGTGCTAACTCGACAGAATTGGTTGGCGGCAGGACCAACTGGGCGCGGTCCTTTTGAAATACGATCATCCCTACTTTGTCACGGCGTTGATATGCATCTGTTAGCAGCGAAAGCACTGCTCCCTTGGCGGCGCTCATTCGTTCAGCAACGGCCATGGACCAGGATGCATCTACTACGAAGAGGATCAAATTCGCAGTTTGTTTTACTCTAACCTTTCGTTGGAGATCTTGTTTACGGATCGAAAATGCCACTTTGTTTTCGGGTGACCAGCGTTCTTTCTGGAAGGGTGCCGCGGCTCGAATTGTGGCGTCAAAAGCGATATCTGAAAGCTCGCCATTTGCTGGCCTGGCCTTAATATATCTACCGCGGCGGGTTTCTGTTTTAGTCTGGGATCTGCGGCCGCTTGAGCGGCGATGTTTCTTGTCCAGAGGCGCATCAATTTTTTCCGGATCAATTGTATCTCCGATCTTGACCGGATTGCCGCCGTCCCACCAGGATGATGGGGTGCCATCAAATACATCACCAGTGCCGGCATCTGCAGGCACCTCGAGTTGGGCAGTATCAGTAACAGAACTAACTACCGTTTTTTTTTATCCCCGTTTTCCCCAATTTCAGCACTCGATTGTTCGCCACCTTCTCCAACTTCACTTTCACCTTCTGCGGAACCACCGGCTAATTCTTCGATTTTTTCTGAAAGTTCTTCAGCAGAAATCTCTGATTGCTGGAAAGGTCCCCGCTTAATTCGATGTGGATAGGCAAGCTCGGCTGCCAGACCAATATCTCTTCCAGAAATGGCTTTTCTTCCCTCAAAAGCGGCATGAGCCCTGGCAGTTTTTAGAATGACCAGGTCAGAACGGTGTCCATCGACCTGGAGCGATGTGCTCAGGTTGGCAATGTCCACCATGTTTTTGGACGAATATTGGACAGCCGGCAGGAGCTTTCTGGCCTCAGTGATCTGTTTGGATAATTCCAGTTCTTTGGGGAGCCACTGCTCCCGGAATATATCAGGGTCTTCTTCATAAGCCAGGTGGCGCTCCATGATCAAAACTCTTTCGTGAGTTTCCCGAATACCACGAATATTCACCGAGAGGGCGAAGCGGTCCAGCAGCTGCGGGCGCAGGTCGCCTTCTTCCGGGTTCATGGTGCCTACCAGAATGAACCTGGATGGATGGCTGAAAGATATACCTTCACGTTCGACAATATTCATGCCCATTGCAGCGGAGTCGAGCAGCAAATCCACAACGTGGTCGTCAAGCAGGTTAACTTCGTCAATATACAGCAAACCCCGGTTAGCGTCTGCCAGCACGCCGGGTTCAAAATGGCGCTCACCTTTTTGAATAGCTTTTTCAATATCCAGGGTGCCCACTACGCGGTCTTCTGTGGCAGAAACGGGCAAGTTTACAAAAGGAGTTGGCAGCATATCTACTTTTCGTTGGTCGCCGTTATTGGATTTTTCCCGGCATTCAGTACACCAGGTGGCAGGTCGATTGGGATCACATCCAAAGCGGCAGTCAGAGAAGGTTTCCACGGTAGGCAGCAGGGCTGCCAGTGCCCGGGCGGCAGTGGATTTTGCGGTTCCGCGTTCTCCGCGAATTAATACACCACCGATTCGGGTATTCACAGCATTGAGGACCAGGGCGCGTTTCATACGTTCCTGGCCAACAACTGCAGTAAAAGGGTAGATTGCTGTCATTTTGATCATCTTCAAGACAAAAAGGTCGTGTTCTACTAATAATTGTTAGAAACATCATAAATAATAGTGATGTTTTTTCTCAGCGTTTATCTTACCACAAAGGTTGCCAAGTTGATATTTGCACTGTATAATGATTTTCATT
>CAZOUN010000002.1:0-56071 GCA_964582965.1 uncultured Anaerolineales bacterium
TTCTCTGCTAAGTGTTTTTCTTTTATAGTTGTGATTCTCTAGTTTTTGAGAATATTCGCTGCACTTTTCAATACTCGTTGACAGCAATAAATTCAAGGGTGTCTGAGCTGTTTCGGAATCTAGACGGCCAGATGAATTAATACGGGGTGCAATTTGATAACTGATATCTGAAGCGTTAATCGATTTGTTTACGTTTCCAGATGCTCCGAGAAGAGATAGGATTGATTGACGTTGGTTGAAATTCAATTTGGTCAAACCCTGGCGAACAAGATATCTGTTTTCACCAGTTAATGGAACGATATCGGCAACGGTGCCTATTGCTACCAGGTCCAAATAATCTTCAGGGTTTAACTGGGGTAAATGTTGACTTAACGCGCAGACCAACTTATAGGCTACACCAACTCCAGCAAGGTGTTTATTTGGATAGGGGTCATCAGGGAGCTTGGGGTTAAGTAAAGCTGCAGCAGGTGGCGAGGTTTCTCCTGGTGTGTGATGGTCAGTTATGATAACTTTCATCTCGAGAGAATTGGCATAGATGATTTCAGCTTGCGACCTGATACCGTTATCAACAGTAATTAGGAGTGACACACCTTGATCTTTCAGGGAAGAGATAGCTGGTTTATTTAAGCCATAACCTTCGTTTTGGCGATCTGGTATATAAGGCAGAACTGAAGCGCCGATTTCTCTCAAAGCTAGTGTGAGCAAGGCAGTTGAGGTGATTCCGTCCGCGTCGTAATCTCCGTAAACAGCTATCAATTCATCGTTTTTTATCGCATTGATAATGATTTCGCTAGCTTTGGCGGAATGTAGAAGATTGATCTTTGCAGACCATTCAGGGGATTTGGGCAATAAAAAATTATGTGCATTTTTCAGCGTAAAAAAACCGCGCCGAAACAAAATAGACTGGAAAGCAGGCGAAAATGTGTCAAGCTCTATTTGAACAACTTCAGGAACAGGATTGGGATATTGCCAGATAAATCTCTGCAAAGACATAGAAATTGATTTGCCTTTTGATGAGTATTACGGATTAAGAGCAGTCAGCTCTCCGTAATTTCCCTGGAAAGAACTAAAGCCCCCATCAGTCCGGAATCGTCGCCTAATGCTGCGGGCATGATCTGAAGATTCTCAAGAAACACATCGGAAATCACATATTCTTTAACTGATTTTCGAATCGGATCAAACAGCATATCTCCTGCCCTTGAAACACCGCCTCCGATAATGATCCGGGAAACATTGAATATATGAAGAAGATCAGCTATTGCCAGGCCAATATATTTCCCCGCTCTTTCATAAGCGGCCAGGGCTAGCTCGTTTCCATTTTCAGCTGCATCTGAAACAAGTTTGGCTGTTAATTCGCCTTCAGGAAAGTGCTCTTTAAGGGATTCGTCTTCGAGTTTCGATTTGACCCAGCGGACAATTGACGGGCCAGAAGCAATCGCTTCAAGGTGACCTTTTTGACCACAAGAACATTCAGGTCCTTGAAAGTCTATGGTTGTGTGGCCGATTTCTGCTCCATAACCACCGGGGCCAACAAATAACTTGTTGTCGAGAATTATTCCGGCTCCAATCCCGGTACTAATCGTTAGGTAGATCAGGTCGCTGCAGCCTTTGCCGGCTCCAAAATACCACTCACCATACGCTGCTAGATTTGCATCATTATTCAATGAGACTGGTACTGAAAAAGTGGTTTCAAGAAATTCCTGGAGGGGGAAATAACGCCATTCGGGAATATTTGGTGGGGCTACGATGATGCCGTTTATAGGATCCATAGGCCCCGGGCAAGCTGCCGCGATAGACTGAATTTTATAATCATCTGGCCAAACAGATTCGACCAAATTTACAAGGCGATCTTCTACAGGTATGCCTTCAGACCTCGTGGCAATTTGATTGTATAGAATAGGTTCTGTGCTCTTGAAGGTATAAGATGCGGCCCGCATGCGGGATGCTCCTATATCTATTGCTATAGTAGCGTTCATATTGGACAGTATAGCATAGATGGATGGGAGTGGAAAATACTTAGCAGCAAAAAAAAAGGTTGATTTTCTACACTCTTTTATTATAAGAACATACTAACTGGTGTTGACGGATTCAATCTCACTTGCTATTATTCTTACGCTATTCGGTATGAGGATATGAATAAAATTAAGACCAAAATTAAAGGATTTTTAAGGTGGCTCCAGCCAGGGCTTGGTGTTAAGCGCTGGATCTTCACCATACTTTTAGGTACAACGATAATTGCCTTAGGCTTGGCAATATTGGTACTTGACCTTTATCGCAGAGTGCCAGAGACATGGTGGCTGCCGGTGGTTTCATTGGCGTCCTTGAGGTCTCTTCCTCGAATGATGCGGGTACTAGTATTTGAATCTATTGGTGTAGGTATTATTATCTGGGGAATTATTGGACTAAACAAATCGTTGATAGGGCCTTTTTTGCGACCCGGTCATACGATTGTTGATCGGTTAGAAAAACACCAACACAGAAAACACGGTCCAAAAATTGTAGTTATAGGGGGAGGACATGGTTTGTCAACCCTGCTAAGGGGATTGAAATCAGCAACACATAATATATCTGCAGTAGTGACAGTCGCTGACGATGGGGGTTCATCGGGCCGGCTGAGAGAAAACCTAGGGATATTGCCACCTGGTGATGTAAGAAATTGCCTTGCTGCTCTATCTGATGACGAGGACTTACTTGCTCAGTTATTTCAATATCGTTTTACAGATTCAGACGGTAGCTTGAAAGGACATTCATTTGGAAATCTTTTTATCAGCTCTATGGCTGAGGTTACAGGAAGCTTTGAACAGGCCATAGCTGAATCTGGAAGAGTATTAGCAGTATCTGGAAGAGTCCTTCCAGCATCATTGGATAACGTGAATCTTGTGGCTGATGTAATTGACAAGGGTAGTAATAAAACGGTAAGGATCTCCGGAGAAAGTAAAATAACTGAGTTTCCAGGTGTGATCAAGAGAGTTATGCTTGAACCAAATAATCCAGCCGTATACCCAGAAGTCATTCAGGCAATCCTTTCGGCTGATATCGTTATTGTTGGACCAGGTAGTTTGTATACCAGTATCCTGCCAAATTTACTTGTTAGGGATATTACAGCAGCAATAAAGTCTACCCAGTCATTGAAAATATTTGTATGTAATGTGGCTGCTCAAAAAGGTGAAACAGATGGTTTTACTTGTGGTGACCACTTAAATGTGATCGAAGAACACATCGGTGTAAATTTATTTGATATTATCGTGGCAAATGATGTAGCGCCTCAGAATTTTAACAAAAACGTCGAAGGTGTGGAAATCGAGGACGATCTTCGAACAAAATATGCAGTCTACAAGAATGATCTAATTGACAGGGATCATCCTTGGAGACACGATCCCCAAAAAGTTACGAGGGTTATAATGGATCTGTACAGAGAAAGAACGGGACCTTTAACGATGGAATAATTGCCAAATGGTAAGACTTTGGTAAAATGTGAAAAAACGTACAAGCTAATGGAGGAAAAGGATGAAGACGAAAATAGGTATAAATGGATTTGGTAGGATAGGGCGGCAGGTATTAAAAGCAGTCAAGAAATATCACGGAGAAAAATTTGATGTTGTAGCAATTAATGATTTATACGATTCGGAAACAAACGCAAGATTATTCAAATATGACTCGAACTATGGAGTTTATCAGGGGATAGTTGAAGTAAAAGATGGGAATCTCGTAGTGGATGGAGACGAAATAAGAGTTTTCTCAGAACGAGACCCCAGGGAATTACCTTGGAAAGAGCTTGGCGTTGACATTGTAATTGAAGCAACCGGCATTTTTAAAGACACAACAAAAACACCTGGACCGCAATCGCATATTGAAGCAGGAGCTAAGAAAGTCATAATTTCTGCTCCAGCAAATGGCGAAGACTTAACAATAGTTCTTGGCGTGAATGACGACTTGTATGATCCAGGAAAACACCATATTATTTCAAATGCCTCCTGCACTACAAACTGCTTGGCTCCTCCCGTGAAAATTATTCACGAGAAATTTGGTATCGTTAAGGGCTTGATGACAACAATTCACTCCTATACAAATGACCAGAAGATTTTGGACTTGGCTCACAGCAAACCTCGCCGCGCTCGCGCTGCAGCATTGAATATAATTCCAACCACTACTGGTGCAGCAACTGCCTTGTCCAAAGTAATTCCTGAAATGAAAGGCAAGTTTGATGGCTTCGCACTTAGGGTGCCGACACCTACTGTGTCAATTGTTGATATGGTCATCAATCTGGAAAAAGATGTTACTAAAGAAGAAGTGAACAAGGCCCTGAAAGTGGCAGCTGAAGGTGAATTGAAGGGCATAATGGGCTACACTGAGGAATTTCTTGTGTCTATGGACTACAAAGGTAATCCTCTATCTTCAATTATCGACTCAGATCTTACTAAGGTGATCGGTGGAAATATGCTCAAGGTAGTGACCTGGTACGATAATGAATGGGGTTACTCCTCGCGTACTGTCGATATGGCGGCTTTGATTGCTAAAAGCCTCTAATTGGTATGAAGAACAGAGCGCCCCTGGCAGTACCAGGGGCGCTTTTTAATTGGAGAAAAATATGCTGAATAAAAAGAGTATTCGAGATTTTGACGTAGCAGGGAAAAAGGTAATGGTACGTGTGGATTTCAATGTACCAATAAAAGATGGAAAAATTACTGATGATACTCGAATAAAGGCAGCACTACCAACTATAGAATACCTATTGGACAAGGGCGCTGCTGTTATTTTGACTTCACATATGGGAAGGCCGCAGGGTGCGTATAAAGCCGAATATTCATTAAAGAATGTCGCAGATTATTTGGACGAACTTATAGAAGCAAAAGTTTCTTTTTGTGAAAACTGCATAGGGGACAAGGCCAAAGAGGCTGCCAAACATCTCCGGTTTGGAGAAGTCTTGGTTTTGGAAAATACTAGATTTCACCCTGGCGAAAAGAAGAATGATATCGAAATGAGCAAGGAGCTGGCTTCCCTCGCCGAGTTATATGTAAATGACGCATTTGGCACTGCTCACAGAGCACATGCTTCCAATGTCGGGATTGCTGATTATTTACCAGCCGCAGCAGGCCTCTTGCTTGAAAAAGAAATTAATTACCTGGACAATGTTATTTCAAATCCAGATCGACCTTTTGTTGCTATTTTAGGTGGAGCAAAAGTAGGCGGCAAGATTGGATTGATCAATAATTTGATTGACAAAGTTGATTCAATCATTATCGGTGGGGGGATGGCTAATACTTTCTTTGCTGCCCAGGGTTATAAAATGGCCGAATCTCTGGTCGAACTTGATGCTATAGGACTTGCAAAAGACCTTTTGAACAAAGCCCAAGGGAAGATTAATTTACCAATAGATGTTGTTCTGGCCGATGATTTCAGCAATGACGCAAATAAGAAGATAATTAAAGTGGGTGATGTGCCCGATAATTGGAGAATTCTTGATATTGGACCAGATACCTTAGAAATGTTTGGGAAGATCATTCAGGATAGCAAAACTATTGTCTGGAATGGGCCGATGGGCGTATTCGAATTTCCTGTATTTGCAGAGGGAACATTTGGATTAGCACGGATGATTTCTGAAACGGACGCTATTACGATAGTTGGCGGTGGGGATTCTGCTGCTGCAATCATACAAGCTGGCCTTAGTGAGAAGATAACTCATATCTCAACCGGTGGTGGAGCAACATTACAAATGCTTGAAGGAGCGAAATTACCAGGGCTGGAAGCGTTAGCGGATAAATGATATTGGATATAACAAACAGAATTTAAGAATATATAAAAAAGAAGGCTCACTTTAGCCTTCTTTTTTTTTGAACGAGGGTAACATTTTGTCTACATTTTTTCTAGGCGACTTTTCTCTTTTTTCTTGAGGCGGTTCAAACGATGATCTAGTTCTTTTTTGTATTGTTTTTTCAATAATTTGGATTGATTGGCTGAAGATTGGGCAGATAGAGTCCAATGTATCGCTTCCTGGAAATCAGTAATTTTATGTTCATAATACATTGCCAATTCAACTTTGGATGGAATGTCATCCAGGGAGGCGCATTTTTCCCAGAGCGGTATCGCCGAACCGGTATCGTCGTTTCTCTTATAAATTTGCGCAAGCGACTTCAGGCCCGATAGAGAGGTTTCGTCAGGAAGAGATTTGTTTTTAAGAGCGGTTGACAATACTTCAATTGCAATCTCTGTTTTATTTAGGTAGTGGAGATAGCGGCCGACAGGTACGAGATCCTTGCGATTTCGAAAATCCGTCGATAGGGGATTTGCCAGGAGGTCGGTGATATAGCTAAGCAAGGTAACCAATGAAATTACATCAATTTTGTTATGATAAAAAACGCCCTTAAGAGGATCTGGATCGGAATTAAATAGATATTCGAAGAATTTCTCTGAAACTTGCCAACCGGGAATATCAAGAGATGTTCTCCGGACACCCAATAGGTGATATTCAATGTCACCTAGTGAACAAGTCGGGAGCTGAGTTTTCCATAAGCGCCTAACGATATGGAGCAAATCCAGATGGATAATATTTTGGAACAGCGTTGGCCATCCGTGAAATAGGTAACGATTCTTGATCCGTGGGAGATCAAATGATTTCCCGTTATAAGATACAACAACTTTTGTGTTAGCGCAAAATTCTTCCAGAGCTGCAAGCTGGCAGGACTCGTTGGCTGGATCTTGAAGAAAAAATTGGGCAAAATGGACCCCGGTTTTTTCAAACTTTGCAGCGCCTACCAGGAAAACATACGTTCCTGCGCCACCAGACAAACCAGTTGTTTCTGTGTCTATGAATAAGTATTGATCAAAAGGGATTTCAGAGATGCCAGAATAAGAGCTGGATGACTCAAGTACATCAACTTGAGGAAGATTTGACAAAGATCTTTCTCCATGTTGATAGGAAAACGGAAAATGTTTCCGAACGATGAAACAATCGCCTGCTCTGGTTTTCTCCCAGCTGCCGGATAGGGTTTTAGTTAGCGAAGGAGTGGGAGAGAATTTTTTAACAGGTTTGATCTGAGACGTACCTACCTGAACTCCCAGGTCTTTAAGTTTGTCTGTTAAGGAGGGCATCAGGAAATTGTACTATATCTTAAAGTGGAATGATTTATCGGGATGACAGCGCATTTTTTATTCTTTCGAGAGCGCTGGCAAGGATTTCTCTAGGGCAGCCAAAATTCAATCTCACGTGGTCTGAGTAGTTTTTCCCGAACCATTCACCTGAATTCAATCCAACGCGGGCCTTGTTAAGGAAAAATTCCGCTGGATTTGGAAGTTCCAAATCAGAACAGTCCAGCCAGGCAAGGTAAGTTCCCTCTGGAGGATACAGGTTTATCCCGGAAAGTTCATTGCTCACGAAATCCAGCAAAAACTGACGGTTACCGTCAAGGTATATAAGAAGTTCTGATAACCATTCAGTTCCATGTTCATAAGCAGCAGCCATGCCGATCTCGCCAAGAACATTTACCGTGCCTACAAAACCTGATAATTGATTTGAAAATATCTCTCGGAGCCTTGGATTGGGTATGATCACAGCGGATGATTTTAAGCCGGCGAGATTGAAGGTCTTCGTTGTTGACACAAGAGTAACGGATGACTGGGCAATTTCTAGAGATAGAGATGCAATAGGTATATGTTTAAAACCGGGATGGACTATATCGCTGTGGATCTCATCTGAGCATATGATAGTGTTATTTTCGATACAGCACTCAGCCATTGACAATAATTCACTTTCTGAAAAAACACGCCCGCTTGGATTGTGCGGATTGCACAGCATGAAAGTCCTGGCGTCAGGGGTCAAGGCCTTCTTTAATTGGGAGATATTTGGCGTGTAGTGACCATTTGAATCGCAATCAAGGGGAGAGGTAATTTGATTCAGTGTGGAGTTTAATGAAACGTCAAAAAAAGGATGGTAAGCGGGCGTTTGGAGCAATACCGAATCGCCTGGTCGAGAAAATGCTGCAGCGGCCACGTTAAAAGATTGAACCACTCCGGGGATAAGTAATATATCATCGCACTGGACATCCCATCCGTGCCGGATCGAGAGCCAATTTTGAACAGCAAGCCTTGTTTTGTCCTGGGGTTTGGAATAACCGAATAAACCGTGGTCGATTCTGCTTCTAAGCGCACCAAGAACTTCTGGGGGTGACAAGAAGTCCATATCGGCTACCCATAAAGGCAGTATGTCTTCGTCAAAATAATTCCATTTTATTGAGTCTGAATTTCGTCGATCAATAATTTCATCGAAATTGTATTTCATAATAATGTTTCCAATTTTGCTTTTTTAAAATATGAACGATAAGCGGCAACTTCTTTTAACATAAATTTTAGTTTTTTATCTATTAGAGGGAACCCAACCAAGTTTTCTCGGGGTCCAGGTAAGATTTTGTATTGCGACGAAAATAATGATAAATCATAATCTCCGTGCGAATGTATCCAATCCAGCCCGACATCTATCAGGGCAGGAGTTGCGGCAATACTTTGGGCAGCAAATTTGGAAAAAAACGGGCTTGAATCGTTTTCTAACATGTATTTCAAAAGTCCGTGAAGTTTAGTGATGAATATCTTCAGTGTCTGGATGTTGGGGTCTGAAGCAAAGAATATGATTTTGTTTGGATCAACCCGGTCAATGGCTTGTTTAAATACTTCTCTATTTGGCGGAGTGGTCCAAATGACTAGTGTATCCGATTTTTGGAGATCTGTCCGTTGGGAGGATGGAATCCCTTTTGGTGCATTTGATTCCGCCCAAATAGTTAGACCGGGCGTAGATATAAATGAAGAAAGTTCAGCATCGGGAGCAGGATTAGAGCGAAGGTCAACCAACTCAATTTTTGATTTCTGCTTAACGAAAATTGGCTCTCCGGGAGCTTGGCGAAAATGGCGCAACGTAGCCTGTACCTGCAGCTTATTTTTGTAAGATGATAAATCCAATGAATAAGCAACATCAAAATCGCCATCAGGAAGGTCAATATCTGCGCTATTCCACCAAAGGAGATTTTGGTGTGCTCCTGAGCTATCGACTAAAGTTATTTTTTTATGATTCTTATCCTTTCCAATAACCTTGATTCCATTGGGAGCCAGCTGAACGCTCTTCGTCGAAAACAATAATTTTGGATTGCCAGCGCCAAAAGGAGCTAATCTTTGAAAGTCAGTTATAAAGAGTTCTGAAATTGCCTGGAAAGGAAGGTCTGCATCGATATTAACTTTTGGCGGTTCAGGGGGTCCGCCTACGATTTGATTGTAATTATCTGCCAGATCTCGCCTGAATTGAGGGACTTTGTCTAAAGATAAGCTTACTCCAGCGGCCATGGGGTGGCCCCCAAATGAAATGAGTAAATTGGCAGATTCTGTGATGAGAGCCGAAATAGGAACACCCGGGATGGATCTTGCTGAACCCCTGGAGATGTTTCCATCTTGAGAAAGTATGATAACGGGTTTGTGGAAGCGGTCAACGAGACGGCTGGCGACGATACCGATCACGCCTGGGTGCCAGTGGGAAGGTCCTTGTAAGACCAGTATGGGATAATCCTGGACATATTCAGGGTAGTCGTCGACAAGCTTTATTGATTCCTGAAATATATTTTCAGTTAGGATTTTTCGCCGCAAATTCAGAGAGTCCAGCTGATGGGCTAATTCAGATGCGCGAGAGACGTCGGTAGTGGTGAAGAAGTCCACGCAGCTGTTGGCATCATCCAGCCTGCCTAGAGCATTTAGGCGTGGACCTATAACAAAACCGATTGTTTCTTCAGTAATATCCTTTGACTCAATTTTGGCAATATTTAATAATTCTTTTATACCCAATCTTGATGTGGATTTAAGTATCGTTAAACCCTTTTGAAGTAAAAAACGCGTATCTCCTGTTTGTCGGGCAACGTCGGAAACAATCCCCAGCGCAACCAAGTCAAGGAAAATATCTGGGTCAAGGTTAAGGGCCTCGTATAGTGATTCGACCAGCTTGAATGCAACACCAACTCCAGGCAAATTAAAAAGGGCATGATCTTCTGGCAGCATATTTGGGTTAATGATCGTGTAAGCTTGGGGTAAATCATGCGGAAGTTGGTGATGATCCGTAATGATTACGTCAATGCCTGAAGACTGGGCAAATTCAATTGCCTCAAAAGCGTCTATGCCTGTATCGCAAGTAAGCAGCACGGATGGAGAGAAATTAGAGATTTTCTTCCTAAGGGTATCGATAGAAACTCCGTGAGATTCTCGATCCCTATTTGGGATGTAATGTTTAATTTCGCTTCCGTGCCCTGAAAGAGCTGATACCAGAAGGGTCGTGGAGGTTTGTCCATCAACATCAAAATCGCCCCAGACAAGAATGGTTTGGCCTAGGGAAAAAGCTTCCTGAATCCTGTCAACGGCTTTTGACAAACCAGGTAGTTGGGTGGGTGGTGCAGGGATATATAAATCAGGGTTCAAAAAGCCTCTGGCAGATTCGATTGTTTGAATTCCACGCCGGAACAATGTTTGAATAAAGACTGATGAACCACCTAATTCAGCTTGGAAGCTAGCAGGCACATTTAATAGATTCGGAAAGAACCATTCTCTTTGTATGTTGCGCATAGGCATTATTGTTTTGTATTCTCCTAAAATTCTATTTCGCTAATATTATCTAACTCAAAATGGAAACCACTCAAATCCTCATCATCAATTTCTGTGAACTGATCAAGTTTTCCACCCTGACCACCTCTTTCACATAATGATCGATAGACACACTTGGTGCATAATTTCCGATCGTCCGTTAAAGGAAATGAAATTGTGGATTCTATTAATCCATCTATTTCCAAAATTAGCGCTGAAAGCTGATCGAAATTTTCAGAAAATAGGCTGTCGGAATAGGGGAATATCTCCTCCGGGTCAGAACACATGGGGTACCAATAGTTCATACTTATATTCTCGGGAGATGGTTGAGCAGTTCCAAAAATACTACTTCCTGCTTTAGAAAAAACAAAGGGATAAATGAATGTTTGGTACTTTTGACTTAGCATTGTGCGAGATGGTTTGTGCGATGAAGTCTTCCAATCGTAAATTATGAATTTATCTTCTTCTGTTTTTAGGATGAGATCATATTTTGCTATTAGTTGGTGACCCAAAAAAGGGGTGCTGAGTATAATTTCTGAGAAACGATTTTCAACCTGTAGCTCTTTAGCAAAAGTTGAAAAATTTTCCCAAATAGTTTTTAGATCAGGGTTTGATATCGTACGGATGAGAGATTCATGATCTATTCCTGTAAAAAACTGATGGCAGAGTTGATGGAACTTGTTTCCTATCTCAGTTGCTTGTTCGAGTTGTGATAACGGCTCAAGATATGCTGCAGGCCAAGGTATATCTTCAATAACCTTCAATTGAAATCGCCGGGGGCAATCACTGAAATCTTGTAAATTACTTTGACTGAGTTGAAGGACTGTTTTCTTAGGGACCATTAGGTCACTCTGCTTGTTTGTTGTTTTTCAAATAATCTTGGTAGTAATTCGATAACGCAGTTAATGGTGTAGCTGCTGAATATTTACTGCTGTATCCTGTATTCCAGGTGATCACTAATTCTTGTTTAGCCCTGGTAATCGATACGTATAAGAGGCGCAGACGTTCACGCATATATTCCAGGCGTGAAAGCTGGGTTGCCTCACCTTCGACATAAGGTATCGAACCGTTGGCGCTCAAGGTTGTTAATTGAGAAAGCGCCTCGGATGGTAAGTTCAATTGATCGCGAATGAACCATTTTTCAGCAATATAGGAATCGTTTGCGTCTCCAGCTGGGAAATTATAATTATTTACTGACAATAAATAGACCCGATCCCATTCAAGCCCCTTTGCCTTGTGGGCAGTTGTGATTACAACCTTGCCCTGATATTCATCCGGGTTGAAATTAGATTGCTCTCCGGAACCGAAGAAACGGCGTTCATTTCTGGCAAGTGATTTCAACTCATCGAGAAGAGCGGGTTGCTCCCAGTCTGGATGTTGATTTGCAAGCTGTCTTTGAAAAACAGCAATTTTGTGAGAGAGGGCTAGTTCAGTTGGATCTTGAAATATATCATCCGCCACAGTGAGGATAAGCTGATCAATTGGCAGGAGAGCAGCTTGATGCCATTTTCTAATAATCCGCCTAAATTCGTCAAGTTGGATTTTAAATTCCTCACCGAGATCTGTTTTGAAGTCTGTCCAGTATGAGGTCTCGTCGGAGGTAATGAATAGTTCAACGTTTTTAATGCCGCGGAGTTTGTCTGCACCTTCCTGGATAATAGCCCATACATCTGAATCGCTAATTTTATCCCTGTTGTAAACTTCATATACAGCGGCAAGTTTTTTTGGAGAAACCGGATCAAGCAAATATGACAATATCCTGACCAGAGCCCCGGTAGTTTTCCTGGTTTCTATTGTTGTGTTTAGCATCTCAACAGGCTCGATGTTGAATTGAGTTCTTAGCAATGAAGCGATCTTTTTGCCTCGTTCATTGCGAGGGGCTAGGACAGCTGCTGTTTTATCAGGGTTATCTGATAACCACCTGGCGACAGAACGAGCTACCATGATAATTTCTTCATCGCTATCAAGAGACTGAATGTGAAGATGGACTTGGTCTGGTTTATCAGGAGGATTAGGTTGAGAATCGCCTTGAGGTGTTGGGATAATTTTATTTGGAAAAAGAGCAGATCGAACCAATGGTTCGGGATGACCAGAATTTGTCCAATCAACAAGGAAATTAGCCAGGTTAATTATACTTTCGGAATTCCTGCCTGAATTTGGAAGGATGTGGCTGTAATCAGCAGAAGATACAAATCGATTGAATAATGCCGGATCTGCTGTTGTAAAAGATTCGTAAATAGCCTGATTCGGATCTCCGACCCGGACCCAATTGCATTCGTTTCCACGCGTTGAAAGCAATGTTAGTATCTGCTGCTGCATCTGGCTTGAATCCTGGGCTTCGTCTTCGAGGATATAGGGCCATTTTTCCTGTAGACGGGATAATAGACTCGAATCATACGATAACACATGGTAAGCCTTATTGATTAAGTCATCAAAATCCACTGCACCGCTATATTCAAGATTACGCTGATAGATCTCATAAATTTCGAGGCCAATCAAAGCCAGAGGATAATTTTTTATAGATTCTCCCAGCTCCTGGCGGATTTGGGATGGAGATAATAATAAGTTTTTTGCGCTCTTGATAAACTGAAGGGATAATTGATTGATCAAAGCAGGTATCTGCTTTTGATAAAGCTCGTCAATTTTATTTTTATTTAGATCAGAAAGAAGGTATTCGGTCAGGGAATCTGGGTGTTTCCTTAACCATGAATATACAGCATCGTCTCTAATACGTATAGCTTCCCGATCATCAATAATCTGAAATCCAGTATCAAGACCGGCCAGTTCAGGACGTTCTTTTACTATGTCATGAGCCAACCCGTGTAGAGTTCTAACGCGATACCCGAGTGATGGAATAAGTCCATATTGGTCGAGAAAAGAACTGATACGTTGGGAAAAATTGCTGACCGCAGAATTTACCAGGGTGACTATTAATATTTCCTGGCCCTGATTAAGTTGATTGTTTTTGATCAGTTCAGCGGCAAGGAGTGAAAGGGTCCATGTTTTTCCACTACCCGGAACAGCAGAAACTCCCATTGTGCCGCCCTTGTAGGAAAGAATGTCAAGTTGAGCTGGGCGAGGATTAAACTCCCGGGAGGAAAAGTTCATTCTGATATAGTCCTATTATTTAAAATCTCATTCAAAGACTGGATCAACAATCCCTTTTGCTCATAGCCATGTTCGTCTGTTTCGGTAAGGCAAAGCGAGATGCCTTTTCTGCATCTGCGGATAAGCCCTGTTGTCAAGCAGGTAAGGCTTTCCAGATTTAGTTTTTGTTCCTCTACGTCCCTCCAGGGATCTCCGATTTGCCAATCTCTGTGGAGTACGTGAGGATTGGTTAGGGGTTGAAATATCCTCTCGTACCATCCACGGGATCCGACATCCAGCCAGAACTGAAAATCAACTGGTCGGTTGTTCAATAGGAAAGTATACGCTGGCGCCAAATAGACCGAATTGTCGGGAGCTTGTGACCAGGACTGAAGATATTGGTTTGCCAATACACCTGTTTTTACCATCCTGTAGTATTCAGATCCCAATTGGTCAGGGCTGAAGCGCTGTACCTCGCCGGCGGATATTCTGAATTTTTGAACAGACAGGATGATCTGATTTGTAACCGCGGCCATTGAAATGTCGTCACGGAAACCAAATCCAGGTTGAGAAAGTATCTCGCCAAATAGGTGAACGAAAAAATGATCTAGCGGGAGGGGAGGCTGCTCACTATACTCTACGAGCCATTTAATAAGTTCCTGGTAGCGGCTCCCAAAATAATATGTAATTCGCTCCTGGAATGAAGGGGGGAGAGATTCGAAGTCACTTAATCCGATAAAATTATTTTGGATTTTTAGCGATTGACGAGAAAGAATATAAGCCCTTGTCAGATCGAGATCTTTGATTGATTGGATCAGAGCGTATGTCAGATCATGGACAGATGGTTTAATCCCCCACTGAGGATGGGCAAATGCTGCTAATGTCAGTAAACAGAGTGATACAGGCTCATCGCGTAAAGCTCTGGAAGGGCGGTGGGTGGCGTTAGAGATTCCGTGCTTTTTTAGTTCTGTTGCAAACATAAATCGCAGAGCATCACTTAAGTAAGGAGCGAGAATTACTATCTCTGAGGGAGATGTGCCGGATTTAATAAGGGACGAGATTTTATCTGCAACACTGCTGACCATTTGTGGGTGGGTAGCACGATAGATCACTGAAGTTGCTGTGGTCACCATCTTGTTCTTGTAAATTGGGGGTTTAGATGATCTATCAAGGGATGCCCCTAACAAGGAAGAGAAAGCCAATAAATCTTCAGAATTTGTGTAAGTTATAATAAATTTTACTTGTTTCTCACATTGGTTTGAGAGTTTTTTGGCATTGGAAGGCGAAGCTCCCAGGAAGCTCCGGTAGCCGGCGTCCTCATCAAAAATGATTAAGGCGGAATCAAGATAAGGGAGCAATCCACTTACAAAATCATGGCATACTGGGATGTCTTCTTCCGAATTATCGTAAATCAAATAGTTGTATTTACTTTGGTAATATTCAGGGACTAATGGAATTGAATAAAGTGATTTGGAGAATAATTCCACCTGAAGAGAAAAATCTAGCAAATTGTTTTCGTAGCAATAGTTTCTAAACAAATTTGCTGCATGCTGGGCATGTTCATAGACCAGGGATTGGGCTTGATCTCCAATCCAGGAAGATAATAAACGTTCAGCAATTTCTGTATGAGAAAAACCATGAACTGCTGCTTTATTGAGGTTATCAAGAATTTGGCTGTAAAGACGATTTCTCTGGATGATAACTGAGGAGAAATAGCCCTCATCAAGAATTAAGGGTTCGATCAGCTTTGACAGAAAGTATAAAGACGACTCCAGTGTTAAGAATACCGGTGAAGAGTCACCTGAAAATTCTGGAAAATTCTTAAGAAAAATAGGCCAGAACAGTTCTATTCCTCGCCTGGCCAGGCCTCCGTAAGTCGCAAAGACAGGCTTGCTTGAACCGGGAATATCAACCCCATCAAGTGCTTCTAGGTAGTCTGTACTTAAGTTTCTCTGGGGAAATAATAAAAGGATCTCGTGTCCGGGCAACCCGGCCTGAAGAAGGTATTTAAGGCGTTCAATACCAGCAGCTGACTTACCAGTGCCTGCGGGACCGGAGAGGTAAGTCCGACTATCTAAGGGAGATTCTATGATCTGGATTTGGCTGTGTGAGAGTTCCATTCTTTTCCGGATCGCAATAAGGCGCTGTGAAAATTATTCACCTGATAATTAGACTTTTTCATGCGATCCAAGACCTCGCTTCGAAACTGCGCGAGTTGAGCAAGATAATCATCTTTACTATTGATTAATTCTACCGGGGAATCAGTAAATAATATATATATAATTGTTAGATCCAAGAGGGTTCCAAAAGATTCTTTGTTAAACCAGGCAATATCATTATATTTGCTCAGTCCCAGGAAAGAATCTGTGGTCCCATGGTTGAACCAGATATTAACAATTGACTCAAATCCCAAATCGGATTCTACCAGCATGGGGGTCAGTGATTTGATGACCTTTAGATGGTTATGAAAATCAAGGTGAATACCATCGCTCAAAACACTATTTAGAAACGGTTGTTTGGCAAGGGATCTGGGCAGATATTCATAGTCTTGAATAAGTGACAAATTATAAACTTCGTAAAGCAATAACCAGAGGACTGATGATAACCTCAGTGCCAAGAAATCGCCAGGAAATATTGTTTGGAAATTTTCATCAAAGCGATGTAGGCGAGCTAAAGCGGATTTTTGATAATTGTGAAAAACACTCTTATTATTTGTTGTTAACGCTGAAATAAGTGGGACTAAATCCGATAAGAGAGGTAATAGCTCAGTATCTAGTTCGGGAATGGAAGAATCCTTGTCTGCCGTAAGGCTAAACCAGGCGGTTAAGATGGCATCGAGTTTTTCAGATAGGGCAGCAAAATTTTGATCAATCAATGCATCGTGAAGTGATTGGACTCCGACACCATTCAGGGAGTCATACAAACGAGAATAAACCGCATCATGATCTTGAATGATTGAAAAATCCATGAATACCCGGTAATCATAAGCTCCTAAATTCAGCGAGAGTCCATGAGATGAGAATTCAGACAGGGGTCGGATATATTCAAGCCCGGATATCTGATCCCGAAACAAAACATAGTCACCGTCGGTTGTTGTGCAGCCCAGGGAATCTATTAAACGTGTTGAGGATCCATTAATTGGAACAGAATTTTGAATAATGCCATGTACGTCCCCCCATTTGTTGTGATAAACGACCAGGGCGCTGTCACTGCCGAACCGATTTGTATAAGCGAATACATTTTGGTTGGTGAATCCATCGCCGTCGGTGAAATCAAAAAAGAAGAAGTTTTCGACTTCGGCGAAAATGAATCTTTTGTGTAGCAATGGGAATATTTCAAGCTGATGGCGTTTAATCAATTCATAATTTGGTTCTTCGTTGTAATAAGCTCTCTGGTATTCCATACCATATTTTTCAGAAAAACCTTCTATCTGTCCGTGGCCTATCATTGGCAGACCCGGAAGAGTTGCCATCAGTACACAAACACCAAAATATTTACCACCGGATCCATACTGCGATATCGCGGTATCCTCGTCTGGATTATTCATGTAATTGACATAACGTTTGAGGATTTGGGGATCGTACGAAAGAGTCTTAATTATCAAATCACGGAATTTTGCATTTTCCTCGTCGCGAAGCATGTGCATAAAAGCGCTGTTATAGACCCTATGCATCCCCAGGCTTCTCACAAAATAGCCTTCCATCATCCAGAAGGCTTCAGCTAGAAGAAGTGTGTCTGGCGCTTCAACTGCAACCCTGTCAACAACTTCACGCCAAAATTCTTCTGGCATGATCACATCAAAATCATCCTCGCTGAGTCCAAATTCTGACCGAGTAGGTATCGCTCCTCCGCTTCCCGGTTCTGGATACCATAGGCGTTGGATGTGTTTTTTCGCCAGGGTCATGGCAGCATCAAACCGAATAATAGGAAATTTTCTAGCAACATGAAGTATTTGTTGTATAACAGCTTCTCTTACTTCGGGGTTGAGGAAATCCAATTGGGCAGTGTCATTCCAGGGCATGGATGTACCGTCATTCCCGTGATATATATAATTATCAGATCCAGTATAGCGATCCACTCTTTTAAAAACAACAGCGGCATCCGTTTTATCATAATAGTGGTCTTCCAAATAAATACCGATTTTTTTGTTATCAGATAAATCTGTCCCGTTAAAAGAATATCCGGGAAAAGGAGGTTTATCTACGGATAGGAACCAGTCAGGATGTTCAATTATCCATTTTGAGTAAATTCCCATGTGATTGGGTACCATATCTGCAGCCAAACGAATATTGTATTGGGCAGCTCTGTGGCTGAGGTTTTGGTAAGCTTCTTCACCTCCTAAAGAATCAGCAATAGAATAATCAAACAGGGAGTAAGCGGAAGGAACCGCGTCCAGATTCCCGCAGATTTGTTTTATCTTCTGTGATGCTGAGCTCCGCTGCCAAAGGCCGATCAACCAAAGTCCAGTTATTCCCCAGTCAGATATCTTCTCTAATTCTTGATCGGGAATATGATCAAGATGGAAGATGGATGCCTGGTATTCCTTTGATAATTGATCGAGCCAGACATAAATATTCTTGGCCAATAAAATCACATTGGGCATCCAGGCAAGATCTGCACTGAAATTAACAGAATCCTGTTCTGTTTGATAAGAGGCGAGAGAGTCCCCGAGGGGGTCTTGGGGAAAAGCATTAACAATGGATGCTCGTGATTTTTCTTCCTTAATTTGATCAAGAGCCTTTAGCAAGGAAGTTAGAAATTCATCACCGAGTATTGGGGACCAATGCTGCCTGATATATTCAAGTTGCTCAAATAGGGAATCCGGGTGAAGTTTTGAGGGCTCGATCAGAAAGTCGACCAAGGATTTTCCATCAGGCGCAAAGGACGTTTTTTCGGATAAATGGTCAAACATTTGTGTTTGAATCGCTGAGAAAAGAAGTGATTTCCGTAACTCTGGATCGGTAAAGAGATTGTCCTTTTTCCGGATGGCCAGATTTGAATCGGCCAGGAATATGAGCAAGAGTGATTTATAAAATCCATGTCTTTTTTTGAATGGACCTGGAAAAGACAATAAATATTCAGTCATGTCGACAGGTGAGAAATGGGACGAAGATGTAGGAAAATGTTCCAGGATCAATTTGATAGCAGTATTTGCATCGATATTGGCCGGATTGGATATCAGTAGCTTATCGAGATCGTGAAATGCATCAGGGTATGCGTCAGTTAGATACAGATCGATGACACGCAAGTAGATTTTGCCGATCAAGCCAACGGCAGAGATTTCCCCTGGTGTGTAGACAGGCAAGGGGGGCTTGAGACGATTGTTAAGTTGTCGGGCACAATATGGATCAGGATAATCAAATTCCGGCGTTAGAGATAGACTGTCAAGCGCCTGACGGGTGAGGGGAAACGTAGCATGGGCTGGGACGACAGAAGCTTGAGCCATAGTAAATCAACTAATTTCTTACAGTAAAGTCCAAACAGACCTGTTGGATTATTTATCAATAAATTGCGTATAGGCAATATTTTATTTTTTCCACTACAAATCTAGATTCCTCAATGCATAATCCTGCATCTCTGAAACTTCTTTCACTTTCATCATCTTGATATCATCAAAGATCTCTTCCTGGACAAATAGAATGAAATCGCCCTTGATCAGCTCTAGTAAAGCTAAAAATGAAATCACAATGTCTAGCCTGGAGTATTTTTCACCCAGTAATTCTCTGAATGTCAGCTCATCATTATTTTTAAAATGCTCCGATATCTGATTGATCTTATCTCTGATAGTAACCTTGGGTCTTTCAACGACAGTGCTGATTGATTGCCGTTCAATATCCTTCTGGAAAATGCTGCTCGCCAAAGAAAATAATTCGTTTACTCCAAAACTTCCCAGATCAAGATTATCTTTTATATCAACTTTGGGGGAGGAGAGACGAATGAATGTCTGATATCCAAGCTCTTTTCGTTCAGCAAGGATGTCAGCAATTTCTTTATAACGTTTATATGCAATCAGTTGGCGAGCTAGTTCGTTCCCAATATCAGCATCTTCTTCTTTTACACTTGATTGTTGGGGTAGTAAAGATTCAGATTTGATTTGGAGCAGTTTTGCAGCAATCACTAAAAAGGCGGAGATCTCATCAGGAATCAGATCCTCCATTTCTTCGAGATGTTTCAGATACTGGTCTGTTACTTGCGCCAGGGCCAGAGTTGTAATATCAAGTTCAGCGTTTTCAATTAATTGAAGCAGCAGGTCCAGCGGTCCTTGATAAACTGGAGTATTGATTTTATAGACGTTTGCAGTATCTTCAGAATAGGTCAAATCCATGCAGCCTATTATACTAGACAGAACACTGTCTAGAAATCCAGGCAGTGAAAGAAAATATTAAATTTGCCGTGTTTTATTGGAAAAATGTTAATAAGCCTATTTTGTACTCCACTGACCATAAAGATATGATAAAAAAGGGAAGGATTACAAGTGTATGATTAAGTGAAATCAAAGAAAGAGGTGAGAAGATGTTTCAAGAACCAATCAACGTAACTGACGAGGCATTTGAAAATACAGTCATAAACTCCGAATTGCCTGTTATAGTCGATTTCTGGGCACCCTGGTGCGGACCCTGTAAAATGGTTGGACCGATCTTGGAAAAAATAGCCAAAGAATTTGCTGGAAAAGTGATTGTTGCCAAAGTAAACACAGACAACGATTCTGAATGGGCAAATAAATATGGTGTTCAGGGAATTCCTACTATGTTATTCATGGCAAAGGGAAAGGTAGTACACCAGCAAGTTGGAGCTCTTCCTGAACCAATGCTGCGAACCGTGCTAGATCAATTTTTATCAGTTGCTAATCAGGCTAATTGATTTCAACACAATAAAAACAAAAAACTCCCTTACGGGAGTTTTTGTTTTTAAGTTTACTTTGTCTCCAGGGGAAGCAGCACCTGAAATGTATTTCCATCTTCTCTTACTGCCAAACGAATGCTACCCCCCATGAATCTAGCAGTCCTCCGAGCAACTGCCAACCCCAATCCCATACCTTCATAACGGCGTGTCAGGTAATTTTCCAGCTGACGGAAATCCTCAAAGATCGTTTCGCGTTTATCCTCGGGAATTGGATCCGCCCAATCATTTATAGTAATAGTCATCTGGCCTTTTTGTATTCTCCCAACGACCAACACTTTGCCATCTGTATGAGAGAACTTGGCAGCATTGGATAAAAGGTTTCTGAACAAGATGATCAAACTTTCACTGTCGTATTTAAGAGCCCCAACACCATCTTGAAAATCAGCAACTAGGTTAATATTTTTCTTTATCAAATTAGGTTTCAGCAAATTATAGGTCTGCAAAAAAGCATCCTCAACTGGAATAGGGTCTAAGTAAGTGATCTCCTTGCCCAATTGTAAACGCGTGAAGTCCGTCAATTCCTGAACTATTTGGACCAGCTTCTGAGTATTCTTCTCAACGATAGCCAGATATTTCTTTGTTGTTTCTGGATTATTTTCCAACTCCTGGATGGAGAGGTCCAAATATCCCGCCATTAAGTTCAAGGGTGTTCTCAATTCATGACTTACAAGGGCGATGAATGTGTTTTTCAACTCATCCAATTCGCGGATCTTTTCTGACACATCTTGTGTAGCGGGGTCTTCATCGTGTATTAATGCTTTCGTCTTATCTTTCATTCTGTCACTATATCCTGTAAGTATTTCAGAACCTGATCAAGGACTTGGTCTGTTGAATAGCTATCTGTATTGATATACAGATCCATATGCTTATTGGCATGTACTAGGCGCTGAACCTGGTTTTCATAGATCACCCGAGACCAGTTTGAATCCGTTCTCTTTTTTGAGATTTCAAATGATACATCAAGATAGATCAAGACGTCAGGATTGCTGATCTGCTTCCACATGTCCTGCACATAAGAGTGCTCCTGGGCTATATGCCTTACTTGATATCCCAGGCCGCGTAAATCTGAAACTAGCGTGGATTTTCCCGCCGCACAAGGACCCACAACACCTATAACCGGTTCATCTTCATTCATTTTCCAATCGCATTTACAGGTAGTTGAACTGACATGCGTCGAATCATATCATTACCGCTATTTATCACTCGCAATACTGCAATACTAATATCGTCCTTGGGCATGCCCCGATCCAATTTCAAGGCATGTTTCATCAGAGAGTCTGCGATATGGGTGGGCGAAGGATTTTCCCCTTCCAATTCTACTTTCACACAAGTACTCACATCCATCGAATCACCAAAATAAGACCCAGCATGAACCAGGCCATCAGTGAAAACCACAACAGTTAAGCCTGGAACCAGGGGGATCTCGGAGATCAATGGCCTGGTATCGCGTCTTAAACCAACTGCATCCGATTCATCTTCTAGCAGTTTGATCTGGTCATCATAAGAAATCACAACGGGTGCTGGGTTATTTCGAGTGATGACCAATGTCCCTGTTTGCAAATCCGCCGAAAGGATATTTAAGGTTGCAGATACCCGGCCACCTCTTTCAGTATATAAGGCGTCAGATGCTGCTCGAGCTGCAGCACCATCCCTGACACCATCCGCGAGGAACTGGATAACCTTTCTGACGACCAGGCTGGAAACCCACTTGGCGCCTTTGCCAGAACTCTGCCCATCTGCCAGCACAACTGACATTCCACCATTGGGCCGTTCAATCACTTCTGCGGTATCACCGCTGGATGAAGTAGCATACTTCTTGATCTTGGATATAGCTATTTGAACTTCCATAATCAAATTTTACAATATCTTCTGCAAATTGGACACCCAAATAAAAACCTGGGCAAACTTGATGATTAGCCAGGTCCTTTCGTTTTCCGCTTAAAATATCTTAAACTATATATATTGCTGAATGAGCGGCAGGAACAATCTGGCCAGGCTTAAGAATATCAGGAAACCAATAATATCAGTAATCGCTGTCACGAGAACAGAAGAGGCCAGGGCAGGATCCTGCCCACTGAATTCAAGGAGAAGTGGAGCCAACGTGCCAACTATGCTGGCGACAAGCATATTTCCGAGCAGGGCGAGACCTAAAACCAATCCAAGGTAAGGGTTTGTCTGCCAGAAACCAACACCAACACCTACGATCAACCCAATCACTGTACCCAGGAACATTCCTACCATTATCTGTCGGAAAAGGATTGGAATGATCTGTTTCTGTTTAACTTTGCCAAGAGCCAGGGAACGAACTATCATGGCAACATTCTGGCTGGCAGCATTCCCACCTTGAGCAGCAACAACAGACTGAAAAAAAGCAAGTACAGCAACCTGGACAAAAAGGTCTCCAAAGTTACTAATTACCCAAGAACCTATCAAAGCGGTTACTGTATTTAACAGCAACCATGGCAATCGTCCTTTCAATTGAAGGAATAATCTGCTCTCTGGCTCCAACGCGTTATCAGAAACGCTGGCCAATCGGTATATATCCTCGGTAGATTCATCAACTAAAACATCCAGGATGTCGTCATGTGAAATTACACCAACCAGCTGATCCCGATTATTCAAGACTGGTAATGCTTGTAAATCGTAATGCTTCATTACCTGGGCAGCTTCTTCCTGGTCTTGTATCGCATGAACACTGATAACGTTAGACTCCATAATATCGCGAATTATTTGTCCTGGATCAGCACAAACAAGCTCCCGCAAACCAACCACTCCCAACAAATCGTTTTCGTTGTTCACAACGAATAAATAATATGGTATATCAGTTTCTAATCCTGTTGACCTTAAATACTGAATAGCAGTGTCTGCTGAATCTCCTGGCCCTAGAGACAGGAAATCCGTTGTCATCCTGCCACCGGCTGTTTCATCCGCATACCTCAGCAATGGCAAGACTTCTTCAGGTTCTTCCATCAGCGAGATCGTCTTACGGACATCCTGCCCGCTGAGGTCGCCTAACAGGTCAGCGGCCTCATCAGGATCCATATCGTCAATAATGTCTGCCAGGAAGGGAAGGGGTAGGTTTCGGGCTGCTACTAACGTTTGTTTATCATCCAGCTCATCGAAAATATCCGCGATCTCTGAAACTTCCATTCTTTCCAGCAAAATTTCTTGCTGATCTGCTTTTAATTCGTAAAACAGTTTCGCCTGATCAGCGGGGTGCAAATCACGGATGATCTCTAGAACAGTTTCAAAGTCCTGGTTATCAAATGAGGTTTCGAGCAGCTTTAAGGTTTCAGGGGCCTTTCTATCATATTTGCTCATTGGTTATCTCCCTGCCTTAATTGAAAAACTGGCAGTACTAAAAAACAGGATCTGCCAGCTTCCTATTGAATGTCCGCAGATTCTATATTTAACTTGTCAGGAGAACAACTTCAACCCCTTGTTCTCGAAGCCATGATAACGATTCTTCAATTTCTGGTGCCTTACCTGATATTTGAATATCAATCCAGCCTTGATCCGAGGTAACATTCGCTCGCAGAATATTAACTGTATAAGAGTAACGTCTCAATAATTTATTAATGATCGGTTCGTCGTGCAAATTTGGAGGGAAGATCAATCGAACTGATTGGCTTAGCATCACAAATCCTTTTCAGTTAATTTATTTTAACATGAAAGGGATAACTCTGCTTAAGGGTAGAAATTACGCTAGATTGTTTTTTTATTAATTTGAGTTGCTGGCAAGTTGACCGCAGCCTGCTTGGATATCGATCCCCCGGCGTAGTCGAATTGTGCAAGTTATACCTGCCGCCTCAACAATATTCTGAAAGTCCTTGGCGTTTTGATCCTGGGTAGGTTTACCGGAATAATGGTCCACAGGATTCAGTTGGATCAAATTGACGTGAAATAATTTGCCCTTGATTAGATCAACCAGCTTTCGGGCTTGTTCAACTGTATCATTCACCCCATCGATCAGAGCCCACTCGATAGTAATCCGCCGTTTGGTTATTTCCAGGTATTCATCACAAGCCCTCATCAAAGTTGAAATATTGTATTTTGAATTGACCGGAACAATGGTGGACCGCAGTTGATCATCTGCCGCATGTAGAGAAAGAGCCAAGTTTATCTGCGATCTTTCTTCCGTGAGCTTTTTAATACCAGAAACAATACCAACAGTTGATATTGTAAATCTTCTCTTTCCCATTCCAAAACCGTCAGGATCGTTCAGAATCACGATGGCTTCCTGTACAGCCTGGTAGTTATGGAATGGTTCACCCATCCCCATAAAAACCACATTGGTTAACTTCTCACCATTGGACAATAAAATCACAGCAGATTTAATAACCTGCTCAACAATCTCTCCTGTCGTTAAATTTCGAATGAACCCCATGTTCCCGGTCGCACAAAACTTACAACCCATAGCACAACCAACCTGGCTGGAGATGCAAACTGTATTTCGGTCATGGTATGCCATCAGAACGGTTTCTATGGCTTTCCCGTCAGCGAGGCTGTAAAGATACTTATGCGTTTGTCCATCTGATGAAGAGAGTTCTTTCTCAAGAGATAAACCGGCCAGGCTGTATTGGTCAGAAATCCGATCCCGAAGAGATAAGGGAAGGTTGCTAAAATCAGACATATCTGTCCACAAACTCTGATAGATACCCTGCCAGATCTGTTTGGCGCGAAATGCAGGCTGATCAAACTCCTGGAGGAGTTTCATCAACCCATCAAAACTAAGATCATAAAGGTTCAATGTCATAATCTATAGATTTTCCAAAATATCCAATGCTGTTTCACCGATCATATCAGGTCTCGGCTGCCAATTTTCAGCTTCATCCAGGGATGAAATTCCTGTCAGGACCAAACCTGTCCAAATGCCCAAGCGCTGAGCACCTAGAATATCAGTATCCAGTCGATCACCCACCATAAGCGTTTCTTCTGGAAGACTGCCCGATCTGGACAAAGCCAACTGATAAAGGTGCCTTTCAGGCTTACCGATCATTTCCGGAACTTTACCAGAGGCAGCCTCTACCGGGCTGATAATAGAACCAGCTCCAGGAGCTACACTTCCTGACAGTGGAAAGGTTTTATCAGGATTGGTTCCAATAAATAATGCTCCATCCCGCACCAAGTTTGCCGCTAGATAGATCTTTTTATAAGTAATATTGAAATCAAGTCCAACCACTACTGCAGATGGTTGATCAATTTCAGGGTCGTCAGTGATCCTGTATCCGTATTTTGTTATTGTTTCTTTCAGACCCTCTTCTCCGATCACATAAATCGATGATCCCTCTGGAACATAACCCGCAAGATAACTGGCTGTAGCTTCAGCACTGGTTATTATCTGTTCTGGAGATAATCCAACCCCAAAACCATTCAATCTTTCCAGGTATCCATCCACCGTGCTGGTTGAATTATTCGTGACACAAAAAGGCTGGAAATCAAGCGCATGGATCTTATCAAATAGGGCCTGGATATCGATCACTGGCTCATATCCGCGCCATATTACTCCATCCATATCAAGCAAAATCGTTTTAAGTTGAGGAATATTATTTTCTGACATGATCGTTTCTGGATAGAAAAAAGCCCGGTGTTCAACCGGGCTTTGATTTTACAGTTTTACTTCTTCTTTGTCTCGTCTTCTTGACCTGATTTGATTTCCTTGACAGAAGGTAGAATTGAATCCTTGGATGGCTCCAGAACCTTATCAACCAGGCCATATTCCACCGCATCCTGGGCAGTTAGCCAGTAGTCCCGATCTGTATCTTCTTTAACTTTTTCTATAGATTGACCAGTGTGAAGGGAAAGAATACCGTTCAGTTTATCTCTCAGACGGAGGATTTCTTTGGCCTGTATCTCAATATCTGTCGCCTGACCCTGCGCTCCCCCCAAGGGTTGATGAAGATGAACAGTCGCGTGGGGCAGAGCAAAGCGCTGTCCCGTTGTACCGGCTGTTAATAGCACAGTTCCAAACGACGCTGTTACACCTACTGCAACGGTATTTATCGGGTTTGAGATCATCTGCATTGTGTCGTAAATCGCCAGCCCCGCGTAGATCACCCCGCCAGGGGAGTTGATGTACATTTGAATTGGAGCTTCTGAATCCTCATTGCTCAAATACAATAATTGGGCAACAATCAGATTGGCAGTTTGATCTGTAATTTGCGTGCCAACAAAAACAATCCTGTTCTTTAGAAGCAGGGAGTATATATCATATGCGCGTTCCATTTGACCTGATTTTTCGATCACCATCGGGATAAGCGCCTGGGTATTTGTGTTTTGCATCATACCTCCATTAATCTTGTGTAATAACAGGAAATTTATTCCTGATCATCTTCTTCTGATTTGTCTTCTTTGGTATCCGGAGTATCTTCCTGTTCTTTTTCAGCAGGGGATTCTTCTGACTGCTCCGCAGCCACAGCTGGCTCGCCGGTATCTTCTTTTTCAATAGAAGATTCTTCTGCCAGTTCCTCAACCACAACTTCCTCTTCAGTTTCTTCTTTTTTCAGAAAATCTGTAATATCTTCGCCCTGGGCGAGGGCCATCAGGAAATCGAGTGTCTTTTTGGTTACGATCTGGGAGCTGACACGATTTAAGAGAGCAACTGAATCACCGCTTTGCATATATTCCGCTCTTCCCTTTTCATCATCGGCAAAGTGATTATCAAGTATGGCTTTGAATTCATCGGTGATTTCTTGGGTATCAAAATCCAGATCTTCGGATTCAGAGATCTTTCCGATCACTAACCCATGAGTAATGCGTTTTTCAGCATTGGGTTTGATCTGTTCTCGAAGCCCTTCATCTTCTAGATCCTGGATCTTTAAGTACATTTCCAGATCCATACCCTGACCTTTCAGTCTTGATTCCAATTCCTGTACTTCACCATCAATTTCATTTTCCACCATCTGGGGTGGGAACTTGACTTCAGCATCTTCCAGGATCTTTTCCAGAATACTGTTTACGTATGTATTTTCTTCTTCCATTGCCCGCTGTGCAACTAACTCCTCCAGGATCTGCTCGCGCAATTCATCAACAGATTCCAGATCACTAACTGTCTTTACAAAAGCATCGTCCAGTTCAGGGAGCACCCGCTCACGGATTCCTTCTACCTGGA
The DNA here is from genome assembly GCA_964582965.1 of uncultured Anaerolineales bacterium. GTDB lineage: Bacteria > Chloroflexota > Anaerolineae > Anaerolineales > UBA11858 > B10-G9. The sequence goes on from CAZOUN010000002.1 coordinate 27,704, forward strand.
CAGCATACAGGACCTCTTTACCGCGATAATCCTCTTCCACGGTATCATCATCCGGAAACTCGTATGTCAGCTCCAGGGAATCACCACTGGAAACACCCAGGAGTTGGCGGGAAAATCCGGGAAATGGCCATTCCTTGTCTTGATCGTCTTTTTTACCTTTGATCATAACTGGCAGGGGTTGATTTTTCAGCAAGTAACTCTCTTCATCATCCGGATCGCTCTCTGCCGCACGGGCATCAAGTGAAGTATCCACAAGATTTCCTTCTTCAGCAGAATGATCGACAGGTTCAATAGACGCTTGCTGGGACAACATCCTATCCAGGATCTTATCGACTTCTTCCTGAGGGACGTCAGCTTTCTCATAAGGCAGCCTGATCTCGCGATATTCTCCCAATTTCACTTCTGGTTGGAGAGGGATATAGAACACGAAAGTCGGCGGTTCAAGTGTCTTGATCTCTTTAACCTGGCCTGGGCCGTACGGTTCACGATCGATCTCATCTATAATCTGTGGATATACCTCATCCAAAAAATGATCCAGGGCGTGATCAATAATGGCAGATTCACCGAAGTGGGTAACGACTCGCTGGTAAGGAGCTTTGCCGGGCCTAAAACCAGGGATGTTCTTCCCTTTTGACATCTCTTTAGCAGCTCGGTGCTTAGCTTGTTCAAAAACATCCTGCTCTGCTTCAACGGTCACTTCTAGCTGATGATCTTCAAGATATGTTTGTTCAATTTTCAACGGTTTCCTCACAATCTACAATAGGCATTCAAAAAGGGCCGGTCACACAGGCCCCAGGATTTATACACTCATCTGCTGAATGGGGAAGGTGGGGGTCGAACCCACACGCCTTGCGGCACATGATCCTAAGTCATGCCTGTCTGCCAATTCCAGCACTTCCCCTGGTGAATAGTGCGGGGAAATTATAAGCTACAGCCATTAGGGCGTCAATAAATCAACTATAATACTTTTATTAATCGCTGGTAATTTACAGGAGCAGACCTGATATGTTTGACCACTTTGGTATCCTCGCACCCGTTTACGAAAAATATATCAAACCAAAATACCCTGATAAATTGGCTGAACTGACCAATCTTCCAATTAAAGGGAGCTTACTGGATGTGGGTGGGGGAACCGGAAGAGTGTCACAGTTTTTAAAAAAGGATGTGGGAAATTTATATGTAGCTGATCTATCTCATAAAATGCTTATTGAAAGCAAATCTAAAAACGGCTTGATTCCTGCCTGCTCCCACTCTGAATTCCTGCCTTTTCCTACTGATCACTTTGAGCGAATAATCATGATCGATGTCCTGCATCACGTGTGTGATCAACAACAAACCATAGACGAATTGTGGCGCGTGTTAAAACCGGGGGGCAGGATCGTCATTGAAGAGCCGGATATCCACCACTGGGCAGTCAAACTGATAGCTATTGGAGAGAAATTGGCCTTGATGCGTTCGCATTTTCTTGATGCGGCTGAGATCGTGGAGCTATTTATCAATTTCCCAGCCAATAAGAAAACTATTCAGGAAGGACATAATACCTGGGTTGTTATTGAGAAATAGATCAAATCGTATCAAAAAATGGCTCAATAGGGAAAGATTTTACATTTCTACTATTTCCTACGCCAAATTATCCAAAATTCGAGCTTCTTTATTATATTTTCTGCACTTTTGTCCTGCCCTTAAGCGTAACAATTAATTAAGTTTTCTCGCCGCTCTGACGAGTTATTCTTTAAGCTCATTTTTCATAAAAACGTGTTGTAATTAAACAGTTCACTAATATTTTTAAAAGGACAAAAGAAAATGAAATTATTTGAAGAAAGGAAGAAAATAATAGAGATCAGCCAGCGGCTAATTGGTGCCGGCGTAATCAATAACGGGCAAGGGAATGTCAGTATGTACAGCCGAGAAAGCGGGTTGGTCGCAATTACTCCCAGCGCGATTCCTTATGAAGAGAGAGAAATTGAAGATATCTGTGTCGTTGATCTGGATGGAAATATCATCGAAGGTAAATGGAAATCAACTAGTGAAACTTCAATGCATCTGATCTTTTATAAAAAGCGCCCCGATGTCAATGCGGTTATTCATACACATGCCCCTAAAGCAACAGTTTTTGGCATTATCGGAAATGAACCAATGCCAATGGTCCTGAATGAAGCTTCCATGGGTATCGGTGGGGCAGTACCGATTGCACCATATGCCAGACCAGGCTCTAAGGAACTGGCAGAAGTAACTTGTAAAGCACTTGGAGATGGCTTTGCAGCCATTATGGCCCATCATGGCTTGATAACTGTTGGTCAAACGATTGACCTGGCCTTTATTGCAACAGCAGCAGTTGAATCTACCGCTGATGCGATCATTTTGGCCCGATCCATGGGCAACGAACCTATCGTTATGCCTGATGATGAAGTCAAAACATTGAGAAAAATGTTGATGGGATATAAGCCAACCAAAGTGTAATCTACTCGTTCTCACTCCTTTGACGCAAGATCCTGATTCCTCCTCTAATCCATGGAGGTTTCAGGATCTTGTTTTAAAGGACAAATTATTTGATGATCTCATTTTCGTGGATCAAATAATAGTAGAGAGGGATTATCGGAGCAAAGGCTGCTAGCACGATTAAATATGAAATCGGGTTATGAACCCAAGCTCCTGCAGGGAGAGTACCAATCAGATAGACAACAGCTGAGGAAAGGGCTATGGTCAATGAAATTACCCCAGCTAACACCTTAAGCCTATTTTTAATTATTAGGAAATAAGAGAAATATATCCCAAGTCCCGCAGCTATCACATCTACAGCAGCCATACCCATCAAAAAAGGGATTACTTCATTTGTCCATCCTCCCAACGGAGGAGAAGCTGGAAATGGCACCCTCCCAGTTTGCTGCATAATTATTCCGGCTCTTCCCAGAAAGAAAAGGTGCGTCGTTTGCAGGATACCGTAGTATGCAATCAGATATCTCAACCATTTGTTTTCTTTAAGCTCGCTCATACGCCCACCTCCCATTAGCAAAAACGACCAGATGTTTGACGCAATCTGGTCGTTTTAAGGTTCAAATAGATTCCATTATTTATAATTAGCCGCCAAAATTGGACAGAACTGCACCCAACCCTGCCGTTCCGACACCAATCACACTGGTGACAATAGCAGTAATGATCAATATTGCCAGCCAACCCAGGACTACTGTAACCAGGGTCTCGGTTGTATCCAGATCGAGAGCTTCTTGTACTCCAAAAAATCCTGCCACCAAAGCCCAAATACCACCAGCTAAACTGATCAGCCATCCGATACAGGGGATAAATCCCAACAGGGTCAAAAGTCTGGGGGCGCTTGCATATCCAAGAACTCGCAGTAATTCACCAGGATCCGCATCTCCCTTGAACATATTTGTACCTATAAAATGGGTTGCATACGCCCAGATATAATAGTTCGCCACACCGAGTCCAGAGGTAACCAGAAAAGCTACTATTGCACGGGCGAAACTCTGCGTCATCAGGCTGCTGATAAATGCTCCAATTCCACCGATCACTGAGACGATAATCACTATCGTCAATGCTTCCTGGTTCAGACTGGTATCTGCTTCAGCTTCTTTATAAAACTCACGGTCCAACATTATTGCCCGCATAATTCGTTTGAGCATTTGATTCATGATTCCTCCCAATTTGATTATTAATTAATTAGTCCCTGAATAGTTTACTACTGCTTAATATGTGCAGCAAGGATTTACCTTCGCTAGTCAATGATCCTCCAGCCCCTGTCAAGAGCTGTTGCTCTCAAGGTTTTATCCGGGAATACCGCTATAGCTTCGGCTGCTTCTTCCAACAGGGGTATATCAGCAAAAGTATCACCCAAGGCAATGTCGATCTGCTGATCCCCGACCAAAGCGTGAATTTTTTCAAGTTTAACTTCTCTCGTAGTGAGCCTTTTTACCAGTTCCAAACCGGATTCCGTAAACTCTAATTCAGTACCAATCCCATAAGTATTCTCCAGACCAATTTTGGCAGCGAATTTCTGAACAGCTGGTTCATAGGCAGCGCTGATAATAATGATCTTGGCGCCAGCTTGATGATATTCATTCAATATATCTACCGCCGTGTCTCTTTTCTTCAGCCAGAGCTCATCTTCTACCACCGAATCCATAATCTGATCTAGAATCTCTTGGGTTGGTTTCGATACCAATTTCAATACCCGCCGCATATTGATATCGCCCCAGGTATCGATCTTTTCCATGCCAAGTTTCACCTGCAGATAGGAGGCGAATAAACCCAAGACAAACCCTGCTGGATAGGATTCAGGCTGGTTCTTTTTAACCCAGCGCGCCACTGCCAGGATAGGGGAACCTGTAGTTAATGTTCCATTTAAGTCCGAGGCTACAAGCATGAGATAACCCTTATTGCGTATAGTATTATTTGATCCGCATATCCCTCCACTTCCTGAGAGCAGGGGGCTGTTAACTATGAGCTTTTTCCCGATATATTCCTGGTGGATCTTAGCCATCCAATCAGAAATAGGAATATCTTGAGGACATTTTTCCTCGCATTCGCCACAAACAATACAAAGATTACCTTTGTTCTCCTCCGGTACCCACATCTTATAGTCATTTTTAGCGGTTTCAACTTTATCGTACATGATCCCATCATTGTAAATTTTCAGAATGCGAGGTATATCAACACCTTCCGGACATGGAATACAATAACCACAGCTCGTACAGGGGATCAATTGGAATCCTTCATAGGTGGCTTTAGCCTGGTCCACCAGCTCTAAATCAGCACTTGTTAGGCTTCCAATACCGGATCTTGATGCACTTGCGATGTTCTCTTCGACCTGCTGCATGGTGCTCATTCCACTCAAAACCAGGGATACTTCTGGCTGATTCCACAGCCATTGCAGCGACCATTCAGCAGCTGAGCGTTTAACCGCAGATCGATCCCAGATTTCCTGGACAGGTTGGGGTGGATCAATTAACCGGCCGCCTCTCAATGGCTCCATGATCACCACTCCCATACCTTTGTCTGCTGCATACAGCAAACCCTTTTTCCCCGCCTGGTAATCCACATCCATGAAATTATGCTGGATAAGACAAAAATCCCAGTTATCGTAGGCATCCACAATCGACTTAAAGACAGGATGCTCATCATGGAATGAGAAACCGATGTTTTTTATCCTGCCATCTGCTTTTGCTTTTTCCACCCAGGATAAAACATCTAATTCATCGATTGCCTTCCAGAGCTTCTCATTCAAAGAATGCAGCAGGTAAAAATCGATCTGGTCAGTCCTGAGCCGATCAAGTTGTTCATTCAGATATAAATCAAAATCTTCGCTTTTCTCAATTTTCCAACTGGGCAATTTTGTCGCTAATTTTACTTTATCGCGATATCCGCCTTCCAGGGTCTTCCCAACGAAACTCTCACTGGTGCCACCATGATAGGGGTAGGCTGTATCGATATAATTGACACCTTGATCAATAGCGTGTAAAAGCATTTCTGCGGCAGGCTTTTCATTTATCCGGCTGGTATCGCCATCTATCACGGGAAACCGCATGCAACCAAATCCCAGAGCCGAGCCCTGCCAATCCAAACCTGCAAATTTTCGATATTTCATTAAATAAAATCTCCTTAATCTTCAAATATATCGTAATAGCCTTTGTCCAATTCCTCATCGCTGAGGTGAGCGTAACGCTGCGTAACCTGAATGTTCTTATGCCTGGCTAGTTTCTGTGCTAGTTTAATATTACCTCCCGAACCTTGCAAGACTTCTGTTACAAAAAAATGCCGGAATGAATGGGGAGTAATCGTTCCCGCAGCCTCATCACCTAACGCCTCCCGTACACGCTGGGCGACAATATTCCTTCCGGTTGTTGTGCTGATCGGTTCAACACGATCCCCAGCACCCAGGTCATGTCTGGCAAATATCGGCAGGGAGGTCAGTGATCTTCCATAGGCTCCATCACTTTCTGCCCTGGTATTGATATAATCCCGCAGTGCAGTCAAAGCCCGGGTGGAAAAACGCACAACGGCTTCCTGATTGCCTTTTCCAATAATAACAGCCTTTCCTTCCTGCCAATCCAGATCTCCTCGTCTTAAATTGCAGGCCTCGTGGACCCTTAGACCCGTATCAGCCAATGTAAGTATAAAAGCACGATCTCTCAACAGCTGTAAACGCTGCCTTTTAGTTTCAACAGCAACCATGTTGAGCGATTTCGCATAGGTTAATACTTTATGGATATCTTCCTTTGGAAACTGGGGTAAGCGTTGGCCCGTCTTCCTAGAACGGCGTTTTATCAGCATTTTCAGGCGCGGCAGGTTGATATCTGCCAATTTTTCAGCAGCCAAGTACTCGTAATATCCTGTGACGGCTGTAATATAGAGCCGTTCAGTATTGGGTGAGTATGATTTGAGATCTGCTGCAAAATCAGCAATAAATCCTTCTGTAAGCCTTTCTACTGGATCTTCTTCCGGATTTCCACCGTGCTTAACCCACGACTCCAGGAAAGAGCGCATGGCATTTGTATATGTGCGGGCAGTATTTTCGCTGCGCGATAACCCGACACTATCCAAATAATCCAAAACTGTTTGAAGCAGGGTGAAAGAAGTGCTTTTAGCCAATATGGGGCGATCCTCCCTCAAAAAACCTATGCTTACGATAATAATACTTATCACAACCATAAGAATTTTAATGGATTATTTGCTTATCGTCAAGCCCCTGCTCCCGGATCTTTATAGATTTCAATAACAAACCCGTGGTCAGATTGGCGCCACTGCGAATACCCTTCTTCTTTCCTGTAACTCCTATTTATTCAAAAATTTAGTTTCGTATTTAACTCTAGGAATAGAACATTTGTACTACAATGCTTCCATGAGTGATATCGAGCGCCTTAAATTGCTTACAGGCCAAATGCACCTGGAACCAACTGAGGATTGTCTGCATAATCCCTTACCTGCTGGAGGATCTGAGGCCATTACAGTTAAAAACGCTATTTTGCCAAACGGTCAAATGATCAAGCTCTTAAAAACACTATTGAGTTCCTACTGTGAGAATAATTGCCGGTACTGTCCGTTTCGTGCCCAGCGCGATATACCCAGAACTGCGTTTACTCCTGATTACTTTGCCCAACTATTCGATTCGCTATATCGGAGTGGATTCGTTGAAGGTATTTTTCTCAGCTCTAGCATTTTTGATGGAGCAATCAAAACCCAGGATAAACTGATCGATACAGCTGAGATCTTAAGAACTAAATATCAATTTAGAGAGTATTTGCATTTAAAGATCATGCCGGGAGCAGAACAAGCTCAGGTGGAGCAAGCTATGGCATTAGCAGATCGACTCTCTGTGAATCTTGAGGCACCCCACCCTGATGCATTGGCTGTACTTGCTCCCCAAAAAGATCTGGAAACAGATCTGCTTGCGCCATTGAAGTGGATCCAACAGATCCGTAATTCAAAACCGCCAACCCAGGCCTGGAAAGGGATATGGCCATCTTCGACTACTCAATTCGTGGTTGGTGCAGCCGGGGAGACCGATCTTGATATCCTATCAACTACAGCGTATTTACACGAGACAAGCGGAATAAAACGGGCCTACTATTCAAGCTTCAAACCCATTCAAGGCACTCCCCTCGAAAACACAGCTCCCCCCCACCCCCGCAGGGAGTTCAGGTTATACCAGGCATTCTTTCTTCTCCGTGATTACGGATTTACAATAGAGGAACTTAATTATCAAGGAACCGGGAATCTCTCACTAGAAAAAGACCCTAAATCAGCCTGGGCTGAAAAACATCTCTTGCATCACCCCCTGGAAATCAATCTCGCGCCTAGAGAACAGCTACTGCGGGTTCCAGGTCTTGGACCGAAAAGGGGTTGAGAGTATCCTTACCTTGCGCCGGAACGGACGATTGAATTCCTATTCTCGATTGAAAAAGCTCAAACTGATTACAGAAGGAACAACGCCCTATATCTTAATAAATGGAAAATCCCCCGCACTCCAGCTGTGTTTATTCTGAACAGTAACTACCAAGCGTGAACCCGGAGTTCCCTGCTCTCAATTTTAAAGTATTCTGGATTAGTAAAGAAGACTCAATAGATCTTGTACTTTTGATCGAGCTTAGGAGGTTCTGGATTATTCACATTACATCCATCCAGACCCTCACATCGCTTATCGACATAAGAAGTTACCAGGACATTGATCAAATTACTTTTTGAATTGTATTCTTATCCAGGGCACAGCATCCCAATGATCCCCCACCCTTTTGATTTGTTATTATGATCCTGCACGCTCTCCGATCCAAGTGAAGGATCATATGCAGAATTTCCTAATAAATTTTCCCTGAGTGGATCAATCCTGATACTAAAATTAACTCAATCATCTCATCAAATAGCTGTTTATCATATCCATATCCTCCCCCTACTCACACTATCACTAACGCTCTATGAACCTAAACGTAGATTTTCTCCAGATAAGTAAAAGTAATTTTCCTGTAAGAATCACAAAATTCCTCTTGACTTACGCTAGCGTTAGGTGTAAATTATAGAAAGAGGTTACGTTAGCGTAAGCACATATTATGGAAAATATAATCTGGGTAACATCAAAAGAAGCTGCGGAAACCCTGGGTGTCTCGACTGCCAGGGTTCGGCAATTAGTTGCGGAAAATAACCTTGAGGCTAAAAAATTGGGAGGCAAGTACCGCGGTCAGTGGTTAATTAATTCCAATTCTATTGAAAGTCGCATGCAAAAAAAAGGGAAGAATACCATGATGAGAGTAAAAAGCCGAATGACTCGCGCGCCAATAACAGCAGAACCAAAAACTACATTTAATGAAGCATTAAAATTGATGGAGAGTAACAACATCCATCACTTACCTATCATTAACAAGAAAGGTGATCTGGTTGGATTAGTCACCCATAAAGACATGCTAAAAGCCGAGCCATCTAGAGTGAGCACATTAAGTATTTATGAAATAGCAGCTCTTCTAGATAAAGTCACTATGAATCAATTAATGAGCTCTCCTGTTCTGGCTATCACTGAGGATTGCAGTATTTCCGAGGCTGCCCACTTCATGTTTGAATCGGATATTGGATGCCTTCCTGTGCTGAACGAAAATAAACTTATTGGGATTATTACCGATACAGATATTTTCAAAATCTTCATTGAAGTAACAGGTGGTGGGCAAGCCGGGACCAGAATTGAGGCTAAATTACCCAATATCAAAGGCCAACTGGCTGATTTTACAAGAGTAATGGCCGACGCAGGCAGCTGGATTGTTTCCCTAACCCTGACATATGAAGAATCAGGTGAGTACTTCTACATTGATACGAAAGAAAGGGGTGGAGATGAGAAAAAAATCCGATCTGGCCTTGAAAAAATGGGGAGTGTTGAAAGTATACAATTCAACCCATTCACGGCTAGCCAGTTATTGAAAATTGGTTGATCATGTTTTAAATCAAAAAAGATCCCGTATAATTTGAACGGGATCTTTTTATATATATTAAACTCAAAACTGATCACTCTGGCCAATTACCTGCTTGAAAATCTTGAAGCAAGGTCTCAATCGAACCAGGTTCTTTTTCCAACCAAACAAATCCTTCCCAGTCTGGTATATACAGAGTATCCTTTGGTATCCTTCCAAAACGCACGTCTTCAAAGTCCGTCTGGGCAGCAAGGCATAAAAATTGACTGATTTCCGCCAGATGCATATCTGTCAGGACGTTCCCTTTATATAATCCAATTAACTCTGGAATCTTCGGTACGGTTGATAAGCTAAAGATCTGCTTAAATAGCCCTTTCATTATGATCGCATGTCTGTCAACACGATCTACTGAGTTCTTAGGATCACGGTATCTGGCATACATCAGTGCTTCCTGTCCACCGAAAAAGTATCCTCCTACAGGAAATTTAGGCTGGTTGGGCTGGTGATAGGAATATACAGGCGCAGGATTGTAGACCTCTATACCGCCAAGCGCATCAACAACGTCCCTGAATACCCTCATATTCAAAACAATGTAATGGTCGATCTCAAGACCCCAATTATGCTTAATGGTTTCAGCCATTAGCCCAGCGCCGTAACCGTCACCGGAAAAGTACCCCATGCCTTCAGTGCCAAAAAAATAAGCCTGATTAAATTTGCCATGAGTCCTGCCGTTATCTTCGGTAACGTCCGGAATTTCCACCCAGAGGTCTCTTGGAAAACCAATTACATTTACTTCCTGGTTTTGGAAATCCACCCTGATGACCATCGATGAGTCGCCCATACCATAAAGGTATCCCACACTTCGAGTATCTGTGCCAACCACCAGGATATAGACCACACTATCGGGTCCATTGCATATTCCATCTCCCTGCCCCATAGCCAGAACAGGCGCGACATTAAATACCGAGAGGAACAACCCCGCAATAATTAGAGAATACAGAGATCGTTTGATGGCATTCATTCCTCTACTCCTGCTAGGGACATAGTTATAAATTCATTCAACAAAATCAGAGGATCTGGATCCTGCCCTGATTGGATAAGTTCAAATCCATGATTCTCGATATACCCATAATCCACAGATACCAAACCAGGTATCCCGGAACAAGTTTCAACGGATGCATCATCCCTTAATCCATATAAGCAGTAAACAGGTAAAGATGGTTCTGAGTTTATCAATTGATTGGACAGATCTTCGTAAGCGATTGTCAATAGCGAGGCGGGGGATAACGAGAAACTTCCCAGACATGAACCAAAACCAGCCTGGTTCATCCAGGCACAACCATATAAAGCGCCATCAGCGCCAATGGAGGCGCCGGCGGTAATGATCCTTTCCTTATCAACTCCTTGCAGCTGAGAAGCATGCAACATCGCGGCCTCAATATCCAACAGCCACTTTTCGGGCAAATAGGATTTACAGCCGCCTTGACATTCCCTCAATGTAAAAACAAACACACCCAACGGACCTTCCGAAGAATCAATGGTAAACCAATCAGAAGATTTCCACGTTGTGTTGTAGTCAGGATTTCTAACCAACTGCCCCCGGTCCTGCAGCCAAAAAGAGATCTGTTCCCATTCCGTCATGTCACCTCTTGCCCAATGAACCAGGACAATCAAGGGTGCAGGGTTTTCAGACGCTGGATAATACACACCCTCAAGCTCTACTCCATCCTCGGTCATGAATGTCACTTCTAGCGGTTCGGGGGCTAAAATAACAATTGGGGTTACTGTGGGAGTGAAAGTTGGAGCTGGAGTAAAAGTCCCCGTTGGTTCGGGAGTATGCGAAGGAATAGAAGTTGATTGTCTAATCAACGCACCCTCAACAGTCTCAAGATTTCCACTACAGGCACTCAAGCAAATAATGATGAGTACCAACGGAATGAGTAATTGCTTATTTTTCATCACCTAGATTATAAAACTCCTTCAAGAGATAAGCCAATCACAGCTTTGTTAGGGAGAATAATAAGCCCTGATCTATCGGGGCGTACAGACCAGGGCAATATTAAATTGGTGTAAATATTATCTTTGCAGGTCCAAATAAGGCGGTTTCTCGAAGTTTTCTTCATCATTGAAGTTAATATCAATCGTAGCTCCACCACTGACCTCAACATTATTACCTATCAACTGGGTATTGAAAGTCGGCTCCGTGCCTGAAGATCCAGAAAAATACAGATCTCCATCAGGAGCATAGACCGTACCCAGGTAAAATGACGTGCTGTTTCCAGTCATGCTGATCGTGTCAGTATTGCCATTCGCCATATAGATAAGAATTCCAGGAATTGCTGGAGACGGATCAGGTGATTCTTCAGGCGCCCGCAGGTCGACTGGTGAAACATTTCCAGTGATCGAAATGCCAGCATTTGTAACGAAGATAGTTACACCATCACCCGAAACAGATCCACCAGTAATTTGGATACCTTTTGATCCTGTTACACAATACAAACCAGGATTAAAGGTCAAGGCACCACCGGTCCACTTTATCTCATCATAGATACCTGGTTGAATTGTCGCTGGGCCGCTGTGAGGAACAGTACGATTAGATAGACTAGAGCAGTCCGGTTCACCCACAATCGTAGAAAATTCTGGTATTACACTTGGGATATACAAAGGTACTGGACTTATATTTGTCAGCGTACCTGTAGAAGCGCCCGCAAAGCCAACTCCGCCGTCATTTACAGTCACACTAAAACTTGTTCCATTTCCTGTTAGACATCCATTTGACCAAACCCCTCCCCCGGTAACTGTTGTATTACTGCTGCCCGAGAAGATTACGCCATATTTATTTCCAGAACAAGCCGCCTGATTCAATGAAATAATGGCTTTTCCAAATGCCAGAGGCATAGGTGGATAGACCCGTGCTACAGCTTCTACTTCATTCCTTAACGGGCCATCGTATACAAGATGGGCAAAGTTGGATTGAGTATCTCTGGTGATCTTGGTAATGACATCAATGTGTTTGTCTTCATAGCTGACCATATCCGTGATATTGCATACAACATCAACGCCATGATTGTCACTAATATCAGCATCGATCACATAATCATTGGATGCCGCCCTGTTGATGGCTTCCATTTCTGCTGTAACCTCTGTGAATACCGTGCCACCTGTACCGCATATGAAAGCATTGTAGTTCACTGCGTGGGAACTCATATAATAGGCAGCAGCACTGGCACCAGCCAAAGAGGCTGAATCTGCTGCGTTTTGGGCATGCCGCCGATCAGAGAACAACATGCCACCATCCAGGGCAAGAGCTGCAAATCCCATCAATCCTACTAAGACCAGTGCCAAAAATACAGCCACCTGTCCTTCTTCCCCTCTTTTTGGCTCAACCTTTTGTTTTTCGTTCATACTTTAATTTTCCTTTCTGACATCAGGGGCATATTGGAGATAAAATAGAATCTTCGGCCTGGGCGGTTAAGTGAATAGTCTGCGTGCCGATAACTGCGCCCAGGAAAGGCATTGATACTGGAACAGAATAATCTACTTTAACTCTAACGCCATTACCAGGAGCAGCACAAGCGGATCCAATCACATCAACCTGAACATTCATTCTACTGAGATCGATGGGGGAGTTTCCAGGATCAACAGGATCTATAAACGCAGTTTCTACACGATCGGCGACAGCAATTTCGAAACCATACAAATCACTCTTGGGCGCAACGGAACCAAACACAGCTCCTTCCTGAGCAGCATCGCGAATGATAATGTATGCGAAGAATGCCCTTCCAAGATCATAAACCCCTGCCAATAACGTCAACAAAAAAACTAGGACTAAAGCAAATTCAACCAGGCTTTGGCCATTTTCTTCTTTCAAATGAGGTTTCATATTTTTTTCCATTTATTTAATGAGTTTGGAAACTTTCAGTTAATGAACACGGGGTACCATCGGACACATTTGCAAAATTGCCTAACAATACGTGTTGACCGATCCCCAGGTTGCCACCGAAGGAATATTGGACAGTGGTGGTTTCAAGCTCAAAAAAGGACTCCAGCGAAGTATAAGAATACAAAGGTGGTTTTACGTTAACGCTGTCTATCACGTTGCCTGAAAAGCGAATTTCAATCAATCGAGGTGTATTTACACCAGAATCAATCCAGGTTATTGATCCTCCCTTAAAAATCAGCTCCTCGCCTTGGTTTGTAATCGACCAGGTAAGAGAATCAGTACCAATAGTTAACATATGAGTGCCTACCTCACATAATGGCAGTTCATCGTCCTCAATCCTCACGGTGAATCTCGTATTACTTCCAAGCACAGCATTTGTAGGAGATCCGAGATCCACTATGATCGTCTCTTCAGGCTCAAACTGAGCATCATCGTTTATAGATATATCAAACGACGTGCTGATAGCACCAACAGGAATTGTCAGCGTTGAAGTTGAAAGGCTATAGTCACCGCCATTGGAAGCACTCCCGGACAGGATTAAGGGCACCGTGACATCCTGGGTAGCCGGCGTATTCATTGTTATTGTGACTGAAAACTGACCAGCTGATTCAAGTTTATCAACCAGGGTCAGAGCAAAATCCACTTCTGGAGATGAGTCATTATCAATGAGGGATATATTGTGAACATTCGGAGAACCAACAAAACCGTTTACGACTATTCCAATGGATAGAACGATCTGTTCTGTAATCTCATCCAATACATCATCGAAAACCTCTACTCGGACAACACCCTGGGTGAATCCAACTGGGATCACCAGCGTGTTAGATGCAAGTAAATAATCCTGACCGCTCCCGTTGGTGGCATTACCTGAGAGCGAATACTGGATGGATACATCTGAACTCCAGGCATTGGATAATTGCATATACACATCTACGAAATGATTACCTTCCGTGGTGCTTTGCGCGCCAGTTGAGAAATACACATCAGGTAATCCAGACGATTCGGTTATCACGATGGTCTGCGCGCCAGGATTACCGACTATGGCATTTGTGGGAGAACCCAGAGTGAAGATTAGGGTTTCATCAACCTCCCAACCATCACCTTCCAGGATGCTCATATTCACATCAACTGTCTGTGTACCCGGAGGGAAAATTAGTGGCGAGGGATTGTGAATGATATAGTCGGCTGGAATCGTAGTGCCTGAGATTGAATATGGAACCACGACCGCCTTTGAAGAAATGGACGATAAAGTTACCTGGGTAGTAAAGGTGCCAATTTCTTCAGAAACTACTTGGTTCGCAGTGAAGAAAGTCACTTCCGTTGGAGCATCATTATCCACAATTGTCATCAAATGAAGTGGAATGCCTCCCAAAACTGCGTTGGAAGGAGCGCCCAGACCCAAAACAGCAATTTCATTATCCTCATCTATCTGGTCATCGTAGATGATCACATTTAATAATGAAGATATCGATCCCGCTGGAATGACGACAGTACTGGGGTTTGTCTGGTAGTCCACCCCCCAGGTGGCCGTTCCCACACTGACAATTGGCACCGTCACATCTTGCGTACTGGCTTTTGAAAGCACAATATTCAATCCAGTAATAGTTTCAGCCTCTAATTTTAGGCAATCTGCTATAGCAAAACTCACCAACGGCGGATCCACAATGGTTATCATGTGAATATCCTGTGGACCTTTCGTTGCATTTGTGGGCGTATTTATTCCAATAAAAAGTGTTTCATTGCCTTCTACAATTGCATCATTAATCAAGGTAATATAAATGGTGGTAGTTGTATTACCGGGATTGATATAAACCGGGCTATTAGTTATTGTGTAATCCACGCCTTCAAATGCAGTACCCGTCACGGAAAATGGGATTGTCACCAAATCGGTAGCTATTTGGTTCAATTCAATTTCAGCCACGATTATGCCCTTGGTTTCTTCAGCGGATTGAGTTGTGGTTTTAAAATTAACATCCGATGCTAAACCCGTTAATGAACCGGCGCCGGTACCGCTCTCACCTAATCTGATTTTTCTGAGAATTGTTCTGCTCGAGCTGGATGTAACCGGTATGGAAGTAAAACTCCCCATTGGTGTGATAGGAGAAATTGCAGTATTGATCGTGACAGAAATCGAATCAGTTAGGCCAACTTCCTGGGATGGAGGGCACGATGTTGAATAAATCACTGATCCATCACCATACTGGATCGTTATATCAGCATCTGTGATACCGGCGAATTTACCAAAACGCGTAGCCGCATCCCGGATACCCTGGCAATCTTCATATTGGGGTATACCACCACCGATATCCTGTACAGCAGCGCCATATCTGGCGGCTTCCCTCGCGGCAGCGATCGCCACCGAATACGAAAACATGACTCTTCCAACTTCAAAAATGCCAATAATTAGAATAACAAGCAAAGGAAATACGAGCGCAAATTCCACCATCCCCTGCCCGTTATCATTTCCAGATAGCGGCTTCCTGCTCACAATGACTCCTCAAATAAGTTCCAGATAAATAAATACACGATCTAAAGATAAAGATAAAGATAAAACAATAAACCAAAGATAGCCTAACGGGTTGGATTAGGTAAGGTGGGCTAACAAGATTGACTGTGGAAATTCTTAAATAATGAACCATCCTAACAATATTGTTAGGATGGTTCATTATTTTTCCAAGTTATTAGCTGATATGTTGGGAAAAATACAGAAGCAGTACAACACTGATCACGAGATAGGGTCCATAAGGTAAGGCCTGAAAAGCCTGATATTTCTTTCTAAAAAGCTGGACTATCAGGAAAAATCCACTAATTACTCCGCCAACAACTATTGCCAGGAAAACACCGGCGATCACACCTGGCCAACCCAGCAATAAACCGATCACTCCTGCCAGATTGACATCACCAAACCCCAGGGCGATTTCATCAATTTCCTCCCCCCTTCTGCGTGACAAGAATTTAATGAATAAATTGCCAAACATGTAAAATACCAGCATAATCCCAAAACCCGCAGCACCACCCAAGATGGTGTTCAGAAAACCATGATTGATGCTTCCGAAGATCATCCCTAAAACTGCACCGGTTAAACTGACCGGATGAAGGATCAGACGATGTTCCAAATCGATCACAACAACAATGCCAAAGAATATCAACCAGAGGATACCTCCCCACAAACCCAGGTTCGGTGGCGGGAAATAATATATCAATCCTGCCAGCAGCGGCCCCATTATCATGACAACCCAATGCCGGAGCGAAGGTTTGCTACCGCAATTTTGACACGGTTGATTTAAGAGGTAGTAATTCATAGCCAGGTCAGTCTGGCACTCTACACATTCTGGTCTCGTGATTGCACGCGTGTGAGGCAGAACATCACTAAGATAGTTGACGATCAGGGACCCTATCCAACCAAGAATAACTGCCGGGATAAAAATAATCATGCACGTATTATAATTTATTGAGATAGATTTCGCAGACTTTGGAAGGATTCATGAATTCACGAACCATAGCCTTGTTAACTGATTTCGGAATAGATGACCCCTATGTTGGGATTATGAAGGGGATCATATCGGGAATCTCGCCTGGTACGCCTATGATTGATATCACTAATCAGATCCCTCCGGGTGATATCAAACGTGGTGCTTTTGTCCTCTGGCAGGCTGCGCAGGACTTCCCGAGAGGAACTATTTTTTTATGTGTGGTTGATCCAGGTGTTGGAACAGAACGCAAACCGATTTTCCTGCAAATCGGGGATCAGATCTATATTGGCCCCGATAATGGCCTTTTCAGTTACCTGCTCTATAATTCAGAATTCAGATGCCATGAGTTATCCAATCTAGAATATCAAATGAAAAAACCATCAGCAACATTCCACGGGAGAGATATTTTTGCTCCGGCAGCAGCTTATGCAGCAAGATCTATTTCCGGGGATCAATTCGGCCCGAAAGTGACATCCCTCAACAAACTAGCAAAACCAACCCTGTCTTCCAGTGAAAGCTCCCTGTCAGGAGAAATCCTTTCCCAGGATCATTTTGGCAACCTATTCACTTCGCTGGGCCGTTTCGTCTACAAGAACAACTCCCTCCATTATCGATCCTGGATTGAAAATGAAAAATTACAAATCGACGACCCCACCAATATTCAAATACAAGTTAACAATCACCAACTTCCCCTCGTTCGAACCTTTGCTACAATCGGTCATGGGGTGTGTGCGGGACTGATCGGGAGCACAGGCCTGCTAGAAATCGTCGCAAATCAATCCTCTGCAAAATCCCTTCTTGGCATTGGAAAAGGTGCCTCAGTGAGCCTGGTCTGGGAATAAACATACTTGACCTTCCACAGCAGAAAAGTTATGGTAAAACTAAGATCGATCTCATTAAATGATAAAAGGATTAATCATGGATAAATTCATCATCCAAGGCGGTATTCCCCTCCAAGGGGAGATCACGCCATCTGGAAATAAGAATGCTGCCCTCCCTTTATTGGCAGCCTGCATTCTGACAACTGAACCGGTAATCCTGCACAACTTGCCAGAGATCAATGACGTCAAGGCGATGCGAGACCTTCTTGAGAGCATTGGGGTTGAGATAACACACCTTGGCAATCATTCCTGGAAAATTCACGCCAGCAAAATCCACTGCTCCAACCTCGATCCCGACTTGTGTACAAAAATTCGGGCATCGATCCTATTGGCAGGACCCGTAATTGCCAGAACCGGTGAACTCCAATTACCACCTCCGGGTGGAGATGTGATTGGACGCCGTCGGCTGGATACACATTTATTAGCCTTGGAAGCTCTGGGGGTGAAGACATCCTACAATAAAGAAGAAAAGATCTTCGAGTTTACAACCAGCAAATTAATTGGGACCGATATCCTTCTAGATGAAGCCAGTGTAACTGCTACAGAAAATGCTGTCATGGCCGCGGTTCTAGCAGAGGGTGAAACTATAATCCGCAATGCAGCTTCCGAGCCCCATGTCCAGGAAGTATGCCAGCTCCTGAATATCCTGGGGGCTAAAATAACCCATCTTGGTTCAAATACCCTTCAAATTCAGGGCGTTTCGAAACTGGTTGGGGGAGAATTTACAGTTGGGCCAGACTATCTTGAAGTTATCAGCTACGTCGGAGCTGCAGTTGTAACGGGAGGAGAAATAACGATCCGCCAGGCTGGCCCTGAATACTTGGGTATGATTTCCCAGGTTTTCCAGCGGCTGGGCGTCAGCTGGGAAGTACGAGGAGAAGACCTATTTGTCTCATCAAAACAGGAAAAAATAATCCAGCCCGATTTTCGTGGAGTCATACCGGAGATCTCTGTAATGCCCTGGCCTGCATTCCCATCCGACCTGATGAGTATTGCAATTGTGGTTGCAACACAATCCGTTGGGAATGTGTTATTCCATGATTGGATGTACGAAGGCAGGATGTATTTCACGGATAAATTAACCAGCATGGGAGCACAAATCGTTCTCTGCGATCCCCACCGCTGCATCGTTAATGGACCTTCAGAGCTCTCCTCTGGAAATGTTGATAGTCCAGACATCCGCGCAGGTCTGGCCTTGGTCCTCGCAGCACTGGCCGCCAAGGGTGAGTCCATCATCAGAAATGTAGCCCAGATTGACCGTGGTTATGAAAGGATTGATCAAAAACTTCGCTCGCTCGGAGCGAATATTATCCGGGAAAACTAGTTATGGCTCTTCGAGATGAAATTCTTGAACAACAAGAAACCATCAGAAAGCTTATTAATTCTCAGGCAGATACTATCCAATCCATTGCTCAAAGAATTGGTAAACCCTCCAATATATTCGTTGCAGCCCGGGGAACATCAGACAATGCAGCTCGTTATGCAAAATATGTCTGGGGTTCTAACAATCAGATACCCGTCGCCCTGGCAGCCCCTTCCCTATTTAGCGTCTATAAGAGACCACCGCTCCTGGGAGATAACCTGGTTGTCGGGATCAGTCAATCTGGAGAATCACCTGATCTTCTGGCTGTACTGGCAGAAGCAAATCACCAGGGGTGCAAAACCCTTGCTATCACTAATCAATCCAGTTCCCCACTTGCCATGGAAGCGGATTATGCAATTGATATCCAAGCTGGCCCTGAGCTTTCAATAGCAGCAACAAAATCCTATACTGCCCAACTTGGGGCGATTGCAATGATATCAGCCGCCTGGGCAGGAGACTCAACACTCTGGAAACAGCTTGCCGAAATACCCACCTTTATATCAAAATTGCTTGAACAGGAAACCTTAATCCAGACCTATGCCTCACGGTATCGCTACATGGATCAATGCATTGTTTTGGGAAGGGGATTCAATTACGCTACCGCTTTTGAGTGGTCCTTAAAACTCAAAGAACTTTCGTATGTAGTTGCTCAACCGTATTCATCGGCTGATTTTCTTCATGGTCCAATCGCCCTGGTGTCCAACGGATTTCCCGTATTCGCGATTGCTCCACGTGGTGAAGTTTTGGAAGACATGATCGTTTTATTAAAGAAATTAAAGGAAACCCATAGGGCTGACCTTTTTATAGTGTCTGATGATCAAGATTTGCTGCAAATTGCCGATTGTCCTCTACTACTCCCAGAAAATATCCCAGAATGGCTATCCCCCCTGGTTGCGATCATCCCAGCTCAATTATTCAGCTATCATTTAACTTTGGTCAAAAACATTGACCCGGACACTCCCCGCGGCTTATCAAAAGTTACGCTGACAACATAATTAGCATACAATCTCAAAAACATTAAGGTTTGTTTTCATATGTATAATCTCAGTCATTTCATTTCGCAAATTCAAAGTTCCCCCACCCTGGCATTAAATGAAATCGCAAATCAGCTCAGGCAAACCGGTGCTGATGTGATCAACCTCGGCATAGGCGAACCTCTAAACGATTTCCCTGATAGCGTTCTAAAAAGCACCAGGGATCTTCTGGATAAAAAGCAGATAAAATACAGCCCTACCAGTGGAACCTTGGCTTTGAAAAATGCGATCCAGGACTATACCATGGATCATTACGGCCGCAAACCAGGTTTGAAAAATATCACAGTCACAGTAGGCGCCAAGCAAGCGATCTACAATCTACTCCAGGTTATCCTGGATCCGGAAGACGAAGTTATTATCTTTACCCCATTTTGGGTCAGCTACCCTGAAATGGTTAAATTAGCTCGGGGCGTCCCCGTCCACGTCGAAACAAATGATGAGTTTATCCCGAATATGGAAACTATCACAACTGCCCTGACAGAGAAAACCCGGGCAATTCTATTAAATTCTCCGAATAATCCGACGGGGGTTGTGTATCCTCCAGAACTGGTCGCTGCCCTTGTAGATCTGTGCGAGTCAAAAGGTATCTTCCTTATCATGGATGATATTTATCATCAACTGCTATTTGAACCTGTTAAATGGGTTCCAGGGTACGTTTTTACATCCAAGAAATTCGATAAATCACATTTGGTCATCATCAATGGTATTTCCAAAACATTTGGAATGACTGGTTTCCGCATTGGCTGGGCGATAGGTCCTGAACCAGTAATTCAAGCAATGAACAAACTCCAAAGTCATTCAACATCAGGTGCTTCATCTCTCCTTCAGGAAGGCGCATTGAGCGCCCTGACCCAGGGTGGTAACACTCTCCATGATCTAAAAAAGATCATCAGGACTAATCGGGATATCCTGGTAGGCGAGCTCAAGAAGATCAATGGTGTTAATGTGAACGAACCCGGAGGAACGTTCTATTGTTTCCCCGATTTTCACTCTATCCAACCTGATTCCCAGGAATTGGCCAGGCTTCTGCTTGAGAAAGCTTTCCTGGCAACGGTACCTGGATCCGCATTTGGAAAGGAGGGGTTCTTGAGATTGAGTTTCACCTGCACAACTGACCAGATCATTGAAAGCGCAGCTCGCATCCGGTGGGCAATTGATCCGGAATCTTCTCCAGAAATCATCATAGGTGGCCAACAACTTGTTCGCGATTGGGAGATATCAAAATAATATGGCAATAGACAATCCAACACCCGCTGAGAATCACGCTGAAGAAAACCAGAGCCGATATGGATTGGAACATCTGGGATTAACTGGCTTCAGACGAGCATACTGGAATCTAGAAAGAGACCAGTATTACCAGGAAGCAATATTCCGTGGTGAGGGGATTAAGAGCAAACATGAAGCCCTCGTTGTCAGATCTGGAGAACGAACTGCCCGATCGGCCAATGATAAATTCATCATCCGTGAAACAGGATCCGAAGCAGATATTTCCTGGGGAGAATATAACATTTCCTACAATGCCGCTGACTTCGAGAATGTGTTTTCCAGGATGAAGGACTATATCAGGGACAAGGACATTTTCATCCAGGATGGTATCGCTGGAGCCAGCCCGGCTCACCAGATCCCCATCCGCGTGATCTCAACCTGGGCCTGGCAGGGACTATTTACCAAAAATATGTTCATCACAGGTGAAGAAGCAATAGCTGGAGATGATTTCATTCCAGAGTTTACCGTTATTTCCCTACCTGAATTTAAGGGGCTTCCCGAACAAGAAAAACTCAACTCTGAAACCTTGATCCTGATGGATTTTTCCAAACAACTAGTCCTAATCGGAAGCACTGGATATGGAGGCGAGATTAAGAAGTCGATCTTCACTGCAATCAATTATTACCTGCCAAAAAAGAAAATCCTGACCATGCATTGTTCAGCCAACGTTGGTGATAGCGGTGACTCAGCATTATTTTTTGGTTTATCCGGGACCGGAAAGACTACCCTCTCAGCTGACCCTGAGCGCCATTTGATCGGTGATGACGAACACGGTTGGGATGACGAAGGTATCTTCAATTTTGAAGATGGTTCTTATGCCAAGGTGATTGATCTATCAAGTTCAGCTGAACCGGATATTTTTGCCTGTACTAGGAAATATGGAACTATTCTTGAAAATGTGATCCTGGATCCAGAAACAGGTGAAGCGGACCTATATGACTCTTCCATTACAAAGAACACCCGAGCGTCCTATCCCCTTTCTTGCATCCCATACGCTCTCCCATCAAAACGTGGAGGCCACCCAGAAAATATTATCTTTCTGACATTTGACGCAAATGGTGTCTTACCGCCAATTGCCCGACTTTCCGAAGACCAGGCTTTATACCATTTCATATCTGGATATACATCAAAAGTAGGTGGCACAGAAGCTGGTGTCGGGGAAGCCCCCGAGCTTACCTTCAGCGCCTGTTTCGGAGCACCCTTCATGGTTTTCCATCCAGCCTATTATGCTGAATTACTTAAGGAAAATATTAGAAAATATAACGTTAAAACCTGGCTGTTAAATACCGGATTAGTTGGTGGCCCTTCGGGTATTGGCTCCCGGATAAAAATCATTCATTCCAGGGCATTATTATCTGCAGTATTGGAAGGAAAACTAGACCAGGTTGAATACAGCGTAGATCCCTGGTTTGGTTTTGAAATACCCCAAACCTGTCCAGGCGTTCCGGTTGAGATCCTCAACCCGGCAGAATCCTGGGCGGATAAAAAAGCCTATGATAAAACCATCCGGGATCTCGTCAGCAAATTTAAAATCAACATGAAGCGTTATGAAGATTCGACCCCGCAAGATGTTCTTCTCGCAGGGCCGATGTAGATCTATCGTAACCGATTTAAGTTCATTGATTAAGGCAAAAAGCCATCCACGATAAACTTCTTGTATTTTGCAAGATAGCGGATTGGCAGCTTTCCCTGGATCGTCACTCCCTCATATTCGTTCTTCACTGAATCTACCTGCCCTTCTTCATGAAACAGGGAAATCAAGCCTCCCTCATTATAAGGAAGCTCCACAGATACAAACTGGTAAGATGCGAATAGCTTAT
The DNA here is from genome assembly GCA_964582965.1 of uncultured Anaerolineales bacterium. Lineage (GTDB taxonomy): Bacteria > Chloroflexota > Anaerolineae > Anaerolineales > UBA11858 > B10-G9. Next base: position 50,888 of record CAZOUN010000002.1, read on the forward strand.
CCTTTATAGTATGCAGCAGCGCTTCTATCCCATCACCCCGCAAAGCAGATATCGAAACCGCGTCAGGAAAAGTATCTATTACCACCTGTGCTTTACTCGGATCATCCAACCGGTCGATCTTGTTTAGCACATGGATAGAGGGGATCTGATCCGCCTCAATATCTTTTAATGTAGTGTTAACAGCTTCAGCCTGAGACAAGGCATGCGGATGGGTTACATCCACAATATGCAGCAAGAGATCTGCTTCGGCGATCTCTTCCAGCGTAGCCCGGAAGGCTGCAACCAGGGTCGTCGGTAATTTCTGGATAAAACCTACAGTGTCGGTCACCAATATCTGCTGACCGTCAATCAGAGATACTCGTCGTGTAGTCGGATCCAAGGTAGCAAATAATTTATTCGCCACATAGACATCTGCGTCAGAGATCTGGTTAAGTAAGGTAGATTTCCCAGCATTTGTATAACCGACCAAAGAAACTACGGGGATTCTGGATTCCCGTCTTCGGGTCCTGTGGCGCTGTCTGTGGGCACGAACTTTTTCCAGCTCCGCTTTCAAGTGGCTGATCCTTCTCCGGATATCCCGCCGGTCTACTTCCAGCTGAGTTTCTCCGGGTCCCCTAAGTCCGACACCTGCCGTTCCTCCAGTCCTTCCTCCACTGCCCCCAGCCTGCCTGACAAGGTGAGTCCAGGCCTTTGTCAATCTCGGTAGCCTGTACTCATATTGGGCCAATTCAACCTGCAAGGCGCCTTCTCTGGTATTGGCATGCTGGGCAAATATGTCCAGAATAAGAGCCGTCCGATCAATAACACGCACTTCCTTCTGGATAATTTCTTCAAGTTCCCGCTGGTGACGTGGGGAAAGCTCATCATCAAATAGGATCACATCCGCCATTAACTCATCAGCGATGGATTTTACTTCTTTCACTTTTCCTGACCCTATAAACGTTTTTGGATTAGGATGACCCAGTTTTTGGGTCACTTCCCCAACGACTTCAAATCCTGCTGTATCAGCAAGCCTTTTCAATTCTGCGAGAGAGTGTTCCAATGACAAAATCTTTTTATTGTCAGCAATTTCAACACCTACCAGTAATGCCCGGTCCACTCTTAATTTTGCTGGTTGTTTATTTTGACTCATGATGACCTAATACCCTTTTCTGCAAATTTATTCTTGTTCTAACAACCACGCTGTTAATGTATCTCCGATGACCTTCAGGCTTTCTGGGGAAACTTTATCCAACGTGTCGCTGGTAGTGTGCCAATAGGGATAGCTAAAATCGATCAAATCCACCGCTGGAATATCAGCCTCAATAAATGGCGTGTGGTCATCCAGCATTGAATATCTGTACTCCGGTATAAATACATTGTCGTATCCCAAATTCCTGGCTTGCTGCCAGATCTGATTCATCAGGGTAACATCAGAGTTCCGTTCATAATACACCTCCAAATCAGCATCACCAATCATATCTACAATGATAGCTGCTGACGGCTTTTCAACTAATTCTTGAACAAAGGCACGCGATCCAAGTATCCAATCCCAATCATCGATTCCTCCATTGTCTTCTGCATCAAAAAATACAAGTTTTATCGCTACGGGAAGGTTCTCAGGTAAAGTACGAGCTAACTCCATAAGAACTGCGACTCCTGAAGCGCCATCATTTGCTCCAGGAACAGGATCATCTTTTAAAGAAGGGTCAGGGTCATGATCCGCTAAAATCCTCGTATCATAATGAGCACCAAGTAAGATATATTCTCCTACTCCTCTGCTAGCTATAAGGTTAATGACATTTTTCCCATTAATGCTCAGCTCTTGTCTTTCTACCTGCCAATTCTCCGCTTCCAATTCAGACTCCATCCAATCCAAGATCTGTTCGTGTCCAGAAGTCCCTGGAATGCGAGGGCCGAGAGATAATTGGTATTCAACATCCTGATAAGCCCGGTCAGCATTGAATTCAACTAGATCTTTCTGGGCTTTTTTCAAAGGTTGGCATCCGGACAGGTTTGCCAAGATGATCAACATGACAGATATTTGAAAGAATATTGATCTATTTTTTGAAAATACCATAATGCCTACACGCAATTAATACTTTGTCATTGATCATCTATCTTCAAATTGCAACCGAAATTCATTCTACCACTCAGGCCCACCCCACCGGGATCTATTGTCCTGAATTATGTGCGGTACAAATATTGCATCTAGTTTGGCATACATCTTGCAACAAATAGACAACAACGCTATACTTCTGTAGGAGGATGATATGTTTCAAGTTCAAAACCATGAGCTGCGACCCCAAATTACCGCCCATCTCGCCCAGACAATGTCTTTGCTGCAAATGCCCGCTACTGAAATTCGGCAGAAGATCCGCACAGAGTTGGCTAATAATCCCGCCCTGGAAGTAGTGGAAGATAGCCGCTGCCCTAGCTGCGGCAGAATTTTGTCTACACCTGGCCCCTGCCCAGTCTGCAGTCAGCCTTTTGATACCCAGCTCGACGAACCAATCGTGTTTATTTCCTCACCTGACGATTTCCCTACTCAATATAATAAAAACGGGAATTTGAGCTCCCCTCAAGAAGTTTCCTATGACAATCTTGCCGCTGCCGTAGAAGATCTTCCTTCCTACGTCTTGCGACAAATTGCACCAGAGATCGAGGAAGATGAACGATTGATCGCGGCCCACATCCTCAATAATTTGAATGATGACGGCTTACTGGAAGTCCCGCTGGAAGAGATCAGCCAGTTTTATCATGTACCTCTTTCCCGGGTCACTCGCGTGGCAGATATTATCAAACATGCGGAACCAACCGGAGTAGGCGCTTCCTCACCTCAGGAAGCACTATTGATCCAGCTTGAACTCTTGAGAGAAGATACCAAGGTCCCGTATTTGGCAGAAGAAGCCATAAAGATCGGTCTAAAGGATCTATCACAACACAGCTACCGCAATCTGGCCAAAGAACTCAACACTTCCCTCGAACAGGCCGAGGAAATCGCAGAGTTCATCAAAGCAAACCTTAATCCTTATCCGGGGCGTGCATTCTGGGGAGATCACAGACAACCAAGCGACTCCTCCACGCAGGCCTACCACAAGCCTGATATCATTCTCAAAGAAGTTGATAACTCACCAAATCACCGATTAATGGTTGAGATCATCAGCCCCTATCGCGGTACCCTGCGCATCAATCCACTCTTCAGGCAGGCTCAAAAACAGGCTCCTGAAAACAAAACCGAGGATTGGGCTAAGGATATAGAAAACGCTTCTCTGTTGATCAAATGCCTCCAACAGCGCAACCACACCATGGAACAATTGATGACAGAACTGGTGAAAGAACAGCGGGGTTATATCCTCAGCGGAGATCCAGCCCAGATACACCCCCAAACCCAGTCAGAAATGTCGGTATTATTGGGTGTGCATGAATCTACAATTTCCAGAGCAGTATCAGACAAATCGGTTCAGCTCCCAAACAGGAAGATCATTCCACTAAAACGATTTTTTGACCGCAGCTTACCAGTCCGGACCACATTGCTGCGTTTGGTTGAAAACGAGAATACGCCGCTTACGGATACAGAGCTAGTAGAGGAACTATCAAACGCCGGGTATAATATAGCCCGTAGAACAGTCGCCAAATACCGGGCGATGGAAGGGATATTATCTTCTCGTATGCGCCAAAAAGTCTAAAGGCATAAGGTTTTATTTGTTACCAAATTCATCCAGATCAAGTAAAGACATAGATTTGTTGACCACGGAGGTAAGCCATTTACTGGACATATCACCGGATCCTTCAATCCTTGTCTCAAATAATGATCTTGGGATCATGGCGGCGAATGCTGCCATGTCAGAACTAACCGGATATACCAGAAAAGAACTCGTTGATCTCAGCCTAGATGTATTGCTCCCGGGCATTCAGGCCATTCGCACAGACGATTCCCACAATCTGGAGCTTCACAGCCTTCAGGGCTGCAAACTTGAACTTATCAATCGACGCAAACAAAAATCTGAAGCCATAATTCAAGCAAAGGCCCTGGGAAAGGATCGACGTTACACTGTCTATCGTCTTACTGCGTTTTCCAGAAACCTTAAAAATAAAGATCTCACAGAGCACGAAGCATTTCAGCTGGACGGTATCCTGGCGCTTGTTCAAATCTTCTACCAATCCACTCTGGAAAAAGCCCTTGATATCATTCTCCAGGTAGGAAAAGACATACTGGATGCGGAATCGCTAGGTATCTATAAAATTGACTCAAATCATCCCCAGTTAAAAGCCGTTCTGCTGGATAACCCTTCGGGATTTTTGCCAGAAACCATAACAACAACAGATTTTTTCTCTCATTATAAAGATAGCCATTTTTCTCCGCCTTTCAAACCCCCTCTATCACCCTTGATGGAGAGGGCCGCCGAGAAAGGCTCTGCTTTTGTGATCTCATCCCCAATGAATGATACCAATTCCATTAGCGGTCTTATCGTCGCCATGGGATCTGAAAAATCCTTGGCGCCTGATAGAAAAGCAGCTTTAGCAGGCATGAAACTCCTGGTTGCTGCAACTGAAGGTGTGTTCAACAATTTCATTCTGAAAACAAATCTCAATGACCGCTTGACAAAAACAACCCTTAAGAAAGCCATAGGAGACACGATCAATAAGTATATGCCTGAGGGTATATTGTTTTTAGGCACAGACCTTATGATCCAGCAGGTCAACCCCTCCGCAGAACAGATCCTTGGCTACGCCGAACAAGAAATTGTTGACCGCCATATTGATGACGTAATCATCGGTACAGATAGATTAACCCCTGCGCTGCAGGATGCCCTGGAAAATATTCCCTCCCATAACCTTGGACAACTTGAGATCCACCACAGAGATGGCAGCGCTTTTCCAGCCCTTATCAAAACCTTCCCAGTTACCAGTCCAGATTCCGACTCGGTCCAGGGGATATTAATCTTTGTTCAGGATATCAGTAAAGAAGAAAAGGTTCGCATTCAAACCCAACAGCTTGAACGTCGGGCTCTTGTGGGACAAATGAACGCAATTTTTGCCCACGAGATTCGAAACCCAATTAATAACATCACATCTGGTATCCAGCTTTTGGACAAGATCTTGCCGGCTGACTTCAAACAGCGTGATGTATTAAAGGGAATCAATGATGATTGCGATAGGTTAACCCATATTTTAGATACCGTACTAACTTTCTCAAAATCC
>CAZOUN010000002.1:56081-72655 GCA_964582965.1 uncultured Anaerolineales bacterium
TATCACCGAACACCTTTAGATTTGCCCGTCTTAATTGATAGGATTTTGAACCGTTGGGTACCTCGAATGAAAAGGATCTCAGTCTCACATGTCTTAAAGGTAGAAGAAAACCTACCGTTGGTACCTGGAGACGATCGAGCGCTTGGTCAAGTTTTTAACAACTTGATCAGCAATTCAGTCCGAGCCATGGAGGACACTGACGGTGGTGTTCTATCTATTCGCCTAAAATCTATACAGAAAACAACTGGCACAACAGGAGTGCAGGTAGATGTTCTGGACACTGGTCCTGGCATTCCTCCTGAGGTCCAGGACCGAATCTTTGAGCCCTTTTTCACCACAAAAGAGGACGGCACCGGACTTGGACTATCGATCACGAAACAGATCATAACCATGCATGAAGGTACAATAACTTTAGAACCCCTCCCGGAAGGCACTTCTTTTCAGATCATCCTTCCAGGAGTAACGCAGGAGGACCCAGGGAATGACAGCAACCATCTTGCTCGTTGACGACGAAAAGAATGCCAGAAATAATATCGGGACTTATCTTGAATCGGAAGGTTATGAGGTTTTATTGGCTGCAGATCTAAAAACAGCTCGCAAACATCTCTCTGCCCAAGAAGCTGATATCGTGCTTTTGGATGTCCAACTACCTGATGGGTATGGCCCTGATCTGCTGGCCGAAACTGCTCTACTCCCTTTCCGCCCTCCTATTATTATGATCACAGCTCATGGCAAGATCGAAATGGCCGTGGAAGCCATGAAGAATGGGGCCCATGATTTTATCCAGAAACCGATCAAATTCGAACGCCTAGAACAAAGTATCAAAAGGGCACAGGATATTGTTGAAATGCGGGAAGAGCTGGCTCATTTCCGCCGCTCCCAGCGTGAAGTTTTGGATTCCATTGTGATTAATTCCGATGTTATGAAACAAGTCTTCATTGAAGCTCAACGTGCTGCAAAACGTTCCACTTCCATTCTAATATCAGGGGAGACTGGGACGGGAAAGGAAGTATTGGCCCGCGCAATCCACCGCATGGGCCCCCGCAACGACAAACCTTTTATTGACATCAATTGTGCAGCTGTCCAGAACACCATGCTCGAATCTGAACTTTTCGGTTATGAAGCCGGCGCGTTTACAGGCGCCCAGAAAAGGAAACGAGGCTTGATGGAAGTTGCCGACGAAGGCATTCTGTTCCTGGATGAGATATCATCAATGTCTCCTGACATGCAGGCAAAAGTCCTGCGGGCTCTTGAAGAACGAACCTTCCGCCGCGTCGGCAGCACAACCTCTATCCATGTGGACGTCCAGATCCTGGCGGCATCAAACAAGAAACTGGCGGTACTTATTGAAAAAGGTGAGTTTCGTGAAGATTTGTACTATCGTTTGAAAGTGATCAATATCGAGATTCCTCCTCTCAGGGAACACCCTGAAGATATCCCGGGGTTAGCTGGCCATTTCATTAAAACCAACAATCCGAAGATGAGTCTCAATATAGAGAATATGACGCCCGCTGCCCTGGATTTATTGAAAAATTATGCCTGGCCAGGTAATATTCGCGAACTACGCAACGTCATAGAACGAGCGATGATATTCTGTGACGAAGCGACAATTGATGTTCAACACCTACCCACGGATGTAAAAGAAAAATAACAACAATCCTATGAAAAGATCAAATTTGGTTATTGCCCTACTAATTACAGGGTTAATATTTCTTTTTTCTCCCACCAGCGTTTCCGCAGATGGCCCGGAAGACGGGTCTTTACCACTCTGCCCGCCAGATCTGTTCTTTGACACGACTCAGGACTGCAATCCTTCAGGACCGACCGCTTATTTAATCAACATGGCCGAAAAAGGGATCACATTTCCCGAGACTCCCCTTCCCTCACACAATCCAGATCCAGCCCTTTCTAATGTTGAGTACAGATATGCCTATGTCAGTTCCGATAGAGCGCCAATTTACCAATCTCTCAACGACGCCATCAACAAGAATAAAGAGAAAATTGTTCGCTGGATCACACCAGGCTTTAATTACGTATCAATTTCCCAATCAGAATACAGCCGGGGAAAGTACTATCATTACACAGGTATTGGCTGGATGTCTTCAGATGATCTATTGATCACTGATGTGCCGCTCTTTCAGGGAGTGGAGTTTACTGAAACACCAAAAAACGCTTTTGGATGGGTCTTATCCATGTTTTCACCAGGTGGAAAAGCAGAAACCAAATATACACCCGGTTACGAAAATGATGATTACACTGGCCGGTACCTTGAACACCAACAGCTGGTGCAAATCTACGATATCGAAACTGTAGACAAGTGGGATTGGTATTTGATAGGTCCAGACGAGTGGGTCATCCAAACCGCAGTGGCTAAAATATCTCCTCGTACATCACCCCCGGAAGGTATGACCTGGGATCGCTGGATCGAAGTGGACCTATATGAACAAACCCTGTCAGTATATGAAGATCGCAAACTCATTTTTGCTACGCTGATCGCCTCTGGAGTAAACCCCTTTTACACCTATCCTGGTATCTTTGACATCGAAGTAAAAGAAGACGTCACCCGCATGCGCTGGCTGACCGATCCGACGATTGCCTATAACCTGGAAAGTGTCCCATGGACGATGTATTTTGATGAAAGCCGAGCATTCCATGGAGCGTATTGGCGAGCGAGTTTGGGATACCCGCAATCGCATGGCTGTGTGAACTTGTCAGTCGGCGATTCACATTGGCTCTTTGACTGGGCGGATATTGGTGATCGTGTCTATGTTTATGATCCCTCAGGAAAAACACCTCTTTCTGAGTCTGATCGCTGATTTCTTTCTAATATAAATAATCAAATTTAAACAAAAAAGCGAGGATAATCCTCGCTTTTTCAATTAAAATGATAAGAATTTCAGGTTGAAATAAATGGTTCAGGGTATATTTCCGATGATATTGCTGTACACGTCTGCCAATTCAGTGCCGAAAATAGACAAAATAATTAATATGGCTACTGCTATGAATAATAAGATCAGGGAATATTCAACCAGTCCCTGACCGATATCTTCATACATCTCAAACCTCCTCTCTATCAACACGAATGCCATAACCCTTGAGATAAGTCCCTTCTGGGAAGCTCAAGTTAATCGAGTGGTCCGCACTCTGTCCCATATGTAACTGTATTCTAGCATTAACTCCAGCGTCCAGAGCGGCTCCTGACAGAATTTTTAAAAAGAAATCCCTACTGATTCCCCCCGAACAGGAAAAAGTCGTTAATAATCCTCCCTGATTAAGCAATTTAAAAGCCAATAAATTTATATCTTTGTATCCCCTGGCTGCTCTGGAAGCAAAAGAAGCTGTCGGAGCGAATTTGGGTGGATCCAGAATGATTACATCAAAGCTCTTTGCCTGATCCCGGAATTTTCGGAGGACCTCAAACACATCCCCCTTATGAATTGTCACACGTTCCCCGGGAAGCTTATTGGATGAAATATGTCTTTCTGCCAGTTTCAACGCCCCTGCAGATTCATCAACAAGTGTAACAGATTCAGCTCCATTTTTTAGGGCCTGCATCGAGAATCCACCAGAATAACAAAAGCAATCCAGAACTTTCAAACCTTTACAAAATTCCCCCACAAGATTACGGTTAGAGCGCTGGTCCAGATAATACCCTGTTTTGTGACCTTTGCGAATATCGATCCAATACTGCAAACCGCCCTGCTCGATATGAACAAGTTCCTCTGGCTCATTGCCATATAATAACCCGGTGCGAGGTTCCAAACCTTCCAGTTTCCTGACCTCGACATCCGACCTTTCATAAATGGATCTGGCACCAGTTTCTTCAGCAAGAATCTGGACCAGGTCATCCCGCCAAAAATCAGAACCCACACTGAGAAGCTGCACTACAAGAACATCCCCGTACTGATCAACAATCAGGCCCGGAAACCCATCAGATTCAGCGTGGATCAAACGCCTCATTGGATAGTCATACTTGATCTTATCCCTATAGTGGATCGCTTGTTTGATTTTCGATCTGAAATAGTCGGGCGCGATTACCTGGCCTTGGTTCCAGCTCCATACCCTGGCTTGGATCTGTGACACGGGGCTGAACGCTCCCTGAGCAAGGAAATCTCCTCCAAAGCTGCGGATTTCTACTGTTTCACCCGGAGCAGGATCACCCTCAAGGCGTTCTACCGCACCGGAAAAGATCCAGGGGTGTTTATGCTTGATCGGCTTTTCTCGTCCTTTCTTAAGGATCATTCTTTTCGCTGCTGCCAGTTTATACCCCCTCCGTTTTTTCAACTGCGGACTGGATCATTAGAATGGCTTCGCCTTCTGTTAGAATCGTAACCCCGAGCTCCAAAGCCTTGGTATATTTGGATCCCGGGTTTTCCCCTACAATCAGGAAATCTGTTTTCGCACTGACTGATCCGATCACTCGCCCCCCCAACGATTGCAGAAGTTCCTTAAGTTCGTTTCGGGTATAACTTTCAAGTGTCCCTGTCAACACAAAACTCTTTCCATCAAGAGGTAAACTACTGGATTTATCTGTCTCTAAAATTTCCCTAGCCGGCCAGACCCCAGATTTCTTTAATGCGGCCAGGATCATTCTATTGCTGTCTATTTCAAACCAATCGAGAATCGCCTGGGTAATATTTGGCCCGATACCAGCGATGTCATCCAGGTCATCATACGCCGCAACCTGAAGAACATCAAGGCTTCCAAATCTAGATGCCAATGTACGTGCTACCACTTCTCCAACTCCCCTTATACCAAGAGCAGTAATTAATCTCTCCAGCGGCTGTAGTTTGGAGTGGTCTATTGCGTCCAACAAGTTATCAGCTTTCTTTTCGCCAAATCCTTCCAGGGCTAACAGGTCATTCCTGTCCAGTTGATACAGATCGCTTACATTTCGGATCAGATCTTCCTGGGCTAACTGTTCAACGATCTTTATTCCCATCCCGACAATATCCATTGCCGGTCTGGATACAAAATGTTCAATATTCCTGATCAATTGGGCTTCACAGCTGGCATTAACACAGTACCAGGCAACCTCACCCTCAAAATGTTCAACAGGCTCGTGGCACACCGGGCACTGATCGGGTGGAGAAAATATACGCTCATTTCCAGTCCTGATATCCATTACCGGTCCCATTACGTATGGGATCACTTCTCCTGCCCGCTTTACCATCACCCGGTCACCCACTCGAATATCTTTCTCGGAAATAAAATCGAAATTATGTAGAGTAGCCTGCCTCACTGTCACTCCGCCAATCTCCACCGCTTCAAGAACAGCATACGGTGTCAATACTCCCGTTCTACCTACATTGACCCGAATTTCTTCCAACTTTGTTGTTACAACCTGCGCAGGGAATTTATAAGCGATAGCCCCTCTGGGTGCTTTTCCTACCACGCCCAGGGATTCAGCCAGCAGGAGATCATTGATCTTGATCACAACCCCATCAATCTCATAATCAATTATTTTCCGGAGCTGGTCCCATTTATCCAGTTTATCGATCACGGATTGGATAGACTCACAAAAATCGTACTCAGGAATCGGGAAACCCATCATTTTTAGATATTCCAGGGTCTCTTTCTGGGTGGTTGGCAACCCATCTGAACTGGCTACGATCTGGTAGGTAAGTAAAGTTAAGGGTCGTCTGGCAGTTAATGACGAGTCCAGCTGCCTGAGTGATCCTGCTGCTGTGTTGCGAGGATTGACATAAGTTTTTTTCCCTTTTTCTTCAAGGGATTTATTCAATTTATCAAAATCAGGTATTCTAATAAACGCCTCTCCCCGCACTACCAGCAGCGCCGGTGGCCGAGGCCCGTCAGGATCCTGGGGAATACGGAGCGGCAACGATCTTATCGTCCTTAGATTTTCCGTGATTTCTTCTCCAATTAAACTGTTCCCCCGGGTAGCTCCCCGGGAAAAAATACCGTTTTCATAGTGTAGGACAACTGTCAGCCCATCTAATTTCGGCTCTAGAGAATAGGCTGACTCAGCTACCCTGGCATCTAGCTTGCTAACCCGCTCCTGCCATGATATTAAATCTTCTTCTGAGAAGGCATTATCAAGACTTAGGATCGGCGCCGGATGTTCCAGTCGTTCAAATGCATCAGATGGCTGTGTACCTGCGCGCTGAGTAGGAGAATCATGAGTTTTCAGATCCGGGTGTTTTTCTTCCAGTTTAAGAAGTTCGTGATAAAAGCGATCCCATTCCACATCACTTATCACTGGATCATTAAGGATATAGTAGCGGTAGTTGTGGAAACGTAACCGTTCCTGTAAATCACGAATTCTCTGTTGTTCTTGTTTGAATTCCATGACCCATATTATAGCGTAGAACCAATGTCGATGAGCGCCCCTGGATGCTTATCCAATCAACTCGTTCTTGGCGGAACAAGGATATTGGTATAATTACAAACAATGCAAAATCTGCAGTTTTCCTGACTGATATACTGCTCTATGAACAATGATAAATTCTACTTGCAAGTAAATGAGGTCGGTCAATCCAATTGAGGAGAAATCAATGTCTGCTGGAAAAATTATCGGTTATATCTTCGCTATCATCCTTATTTTTTTTGGAGTGATTTTCATTTGGGGCGCATTCGGATCTGAGGGCCAACCCGTCTGGTTGATCGTTGGCGGCATCAGTGTTTTGTCCGGTTTCGGTATTATTTGGTTTTTAGGCAAGAGGGAACCTGGCAAAGAAGAAGTCAAAGTGCAGATCGATCTCTCGGGAGATGTCAATTTAGAAACACTTACTTGTCAATCATGCGGCGGGCAGTTAAGCCCCGAACATATATCTATGGTCGCAGGTGCTCCGGTTGTTTCCTGTCCTTTCTGCGGAACCAGCTACCAGCTAACAGAAGAACCCAAATGGTAACCCTTAAGAGGCTGTCCATGAAAAAATCATTTTTGTTTCTCATAATAATTTTCCTGCTCATCATCCCAACCTCAGCGCTGGCCCAGAGTTATTACTTCCTGGTTGAAAAAGAAACCGTACATGTCTATTGGGAAGATGACGGCACGCTTGATTTGATCTACGAATTCGTTTTTGTCAACCAACCAGAAGGCCATGCCATCGAATATGTAGATGTCGGATTGCCAAATTATAATTTTTCAGATTACAACATCAGCGCAGATATTGATGGACAGGGACTTTCCAATATATCCAGCTCTGATTATGAAGGTACAGGCTCTGGAATTGCTATTGGTCTTGGATCTTTATCCATCCCTCCCGGGGGACGCGGCACTGTCCGGGTCTTCATTAATGAGATCAGGGATGTACTGTTTCCTGATACAGAAGCCGATGATTACGCCAGTGCTGTTTTCGTTCCATCATATTTTGAGTCCGAATACGTTACCGGATCCACGAACATGGTAGTGACCTTTCACCTGCCGTCAGGTGTGAAACCCGAAGAACCTCGCTGGCACAACGCGCCAAGCGGTTTTAACAGCACCCCGATCACGGGGATGGATAATTCTGATCAGATCACTTATACCTGGCGAAATCCCGATGGGAACATTTCAAAGGAATATAAATTCGGAGCATCATTCCCCTTATCTTACGTTCCGGCCAGCTCAGTCTCAAAACCTAGTTTATGGCAGCAGCTTGGTATCTCTGCCGAAGCTGTTTCAGGTTTCTTATGCGTGGGAGGATTCTTTCTGTTTGTTGGGGTAATTATCACCGTGTCTGTAAAGAGCAGCAACAAAAGAAAAATGAAATACCTCCCTCCAAAGATCCGTATTGAAGGTCACGGTATCAAGCGCGGCTTGACCGCCATTGAAGCAGCGATTTTACTAGAGCGTCCAGCTGACAAGGTCTTTACCATGATCCTGTTCTCCTTGCTTCAAAAGAATGCTGCTACAGTTATCAAACAAGATCCCCTCAAACTTGAGTTTAGCGATCCCCTGCCCGAAAAATTGCGCAAATATGAAACCCAATTTATCGGTGCTTTCAATAACACTACCAGCCGAGTACGAAAAACCGAGCTGCAGGATCTAATGATCGATTTGATCAAAAGTGTCGGTAAAAAGATGGAAGGTTTCAGTCACAAGGAAAGTGTCCGGTACTACGAAGGCATAATCAAACGAGCCTGGAAACAGGTTGAGGATGCAAATACACCGGAAGTAAAGAGTGAAAAGTTCAATGATCACATGGGTTGGACCATGTTGGATGGAGATTTTGAAGATAAGACCCAGGATGTATTCCGCAGAGGTCCAGTTATCCTCCCATTGTGGTGGAATAGATATGATCCCGGTTACGCCAGAACGACCACAGCCGGATCCAGCTCACCGAAAACTGCTGCTCCTTCCAGCCGAACGAGTGGAGGTGGTGCTTTGCCGAATCTTCCCGGAGGTGATTTCGCAGCTTCCATGGCAACTGGAATCTCAAATTTCTCAAGCAATGTAGTGGGAAATATCACTGATTTCACAAGCAGAATAACCCAAAAAACAAACCCTGTACCGAAACCTTCCACGTCATCCAGGAGTAGCGGCGGCGGCAGTTCTTCTTCTTGTGCCTGTGCTTGTGCCTGTGCGGGCTGCGCCTGCGCTTGTGCTGGCGGCGGTCGATAGATATTATGAAAATTAGAAAACACCAGGGTCAACCGCAGATATGGAGAAAATTCAAGCTTGCGTTAAATAAAACTGGCATCTCTCCCGGTCTTTACCACTTCCGGAAGTCTGATGATATGTCAAAAACCAGGATTCATCTCAGGGTGGATCCAGATGGCTGTGGCACATTGATAATCAACGCAAGTTCGATCCTTCATTTAAATCCTAGCGCAACGATGATAGCTTACTATTATCTAGAAGGATCATCTCCCGACGAGATAAAAATACAAATTATCAAAGGATTCAACCAGGTTGAAGAACAGGTAGACCAGAATATTAAACTGATCTCAGCAGATCTGGACGCATTTATCCAGGCCGACGGTAAACCAGTCAATACCTATTCAGGTGTCGAGATCAACGCGCCTTACAGCCAGCATCCAACCGCGCCCTATCGAATGGACCTTGCTGTTACATATCGGTGCAATAATGACTGCCCCCATTGCTATAACGCTCGTTTAAGATCCTACCCAGAATTAGGAACAACAGATTGGAAAAAGATCATAGACCGACTCTGGGATCTCAATATCCCCCACTTGATCTTCACGGGTGGCGAACCTACTTTGCGTGACGATCTGCCAGAATTGATCCAGCACGCAGAAAACCTGGGCCATATCACTGGTTTGAACACCAACGCCCGCCGATTAGCTGATCCGGCATTCACTCAGAGACTGGTAGGGGCCGGACTCGATCATGTACAGATCACAGTTGAATCTCATGACGCGGAAATCCATGACGAGATGGTTAACAGCAAGGGTGCCTGGAAACAAACCATCGCTGGCTTACAGAACGCGCTTGATAGTTCCCTCTTCGTCATGACCAACACCACAATGCTGGACAACAACCATCACAGTATTGGAACAACACTGGATTTTTTGATCGATTTAGGAGTGCCCACCATCGGACTCAACGCACTGATCTATTCCGGGAGAGGTAAAGATGTTGGCACCGGACTCAACGAAGAAGAACTAAAGCCCCTCCTTAATATTGCGAAGGAAAAAACATCGAAATCCGGAATAAAATTGATCTGGTATACCCCAACTCTCTACTGTCATTTCAATCCCATGGAAATGGGCCTTGGTATTAAAGGCTGCACTGCAGCTCTTTATAATATGTGTGTTGAACCAGATGGCGGTGTGATCCCCTGTCAGTCTTACTACTCTCAATTAGGCAATCTCCTTGAAGACCCCTGGAAATCGATTTGGGAGCATGACCTCGCTCTGAAACTGCGCCAGAGAAAATTTGTTCCCGATGAGTGCCAAACCTGCAGCCTGCTGGAAGAATGTGGGGCCGGCTGTCCACTGGCCTATGCAGCTCATCCGCGCACAGTTAAACCGATAATTCCTCCACCTAATTAAAGTTAATTGATATGAAAATCCTTGCACTGATACCTGCTTACAATGAAGAGATCGCGATCCAATTTGTTGTTAGCGAGACCATGAATTTCCTGCCGGTATTGGTTGCAGATGATGGATCAACAGATGCCACTGTGGAACTCGCAAGTGGCTCGGGGGCCATGATCGTAAAGAACTTTCGGAATCTTGGGAAAGGAGCTGCTTTAAGGGTTGGATTTCAGTATGCCCTGGATAACGGCTACCATGCCGTATTAATCCTCGACGCAGATGGACAACACGACCCAGATGAGATCCCCAATTTCCTGGAATGTTATCAGCGAAAGAAGAGCAACATGATCATTGGAATGAGGGATTTCACTAAAATGCCTTTTACAAGGCGGCTGGCTAACTCGCTCGGCAGTGTCCTTGTAAACAAGCTAACCAGAGAACCAATCTATGATAATCAATCTGGCTACCGCTTGATCGATGCCAATCTAATGAAACTACTGCTTGAAAGCCAGGAAATGGGTTTTGAATTCGAAGTTGAGATGATATTTGCCTGCCTTTATGCAGGTCTTTCGATCGATTGGGTACCAATCAAAACAATCTATGCTAACGAAAAGAGCCATATCAGTCCTATCTCTCATATCACAAATTATTTCAGGATTCTGAAACGGGTTTCAAAGAGATATCCAATCCGTTAAGACAACTTATATCAAATCACATTGGAGCATAGTCAAGCAATTCAACAATAAATACCTCATTTTTCACTGAGGTTTATAATCAATATCAGTTTAGTCTATTCTTTCTTATTCAAATTAATTTCATTAAATCTGTTATTGTTAAAGTCAATAAAATATATTCGGTAAATTATTGGACCGGGACCAAAACATGGCAAATATAATAACTGTCGCTAGATTTCCTCTTCTTTTCATTTATCTTGGCATTATCTATTTTGGAAACCAGACATTAATGCTTTGGAACGTCCTTCTAATTATCCTTATATTCAACATGGATAGTTTAGACGGATGGGTTGCCCGCAAACTCAATGAGTCATCTCTACTCGGAAGTGTATTGGATATCGCAACCGACAGGACTTTGGAATATGTTCTCTGGGTTGTTTACGCCCACCTTGGTTTGATTCCGGTACTGGTACCTATTATTGTGATCATTCGCGGGACAGCAGTAGATGCAGTCCGATCAGTTAGAATGAATTCCGGATTAAGTGCCTTCGATCAGGTCCAATCACGTTTGAATAAATTCCTTGTCAGTTCACGTTTCATGCGTGCATTCTATGGTATAGCTAAAGGAGCAGCAGCTGGCTTTCTTACTCTTGCTTATGCACTTCAAACGAATACTGGTGCTTGGTCAAACATAATCTACCAAACTGGAAAGGTTTTTACCTGGGTCAGCGTCTGCCTTTGTATTATCCGCGGACTTCCCGTTTTGGTAGAAGGAATTAAGAAAATCCAAACCAGCACAATCTGACTAGTCAGCATTATTAAGTTTCATCATTAGAAAAAATGCAAAATTTACTTAACAGCACATTTTCAGTACGCTTATCCATCCTGATTGGAAAAAGCATGCCGAAAAAAATGGCCGCCTGGTTAATCAATGAGATCAGCTCTTTTTTGAGCTCCAGAAAGACACTGGATATCACTAACGCTATCCGAAATAATCAGGACTTTATTAGCGGTAGAACACTCTCTGACCAGGAGCTTACGCAGCTATCAAAACAAGTTTTGACACATGCAGGCAAATGTTTTTACGATCTTTATCATTGCTATAACAAACCAGAAATACTGAACGAGCTTGTTCCCTGGTCCCAGGAAATGGCTGATTTAGTCAATCACTCCCTAGAAAATCAGGGGTATTTAGTTGTCGCCCCTCACCTGAGTAATTTCGATCTTGTGGTATCCCGACTCGTAAAGGGTGGCTTTAAAGGTAAAGTTCTTTCGTATCCAAATCCAGGAAGCGGTTATCAACTTCAAAACAATATTCGAGAATATTTCGGTATGGATATTATTCCGTTAGGAGATTCGAGTCTAGAAGCAGATATTGTGCAATACCTAAAGGATGGAGGCGTTGTTGCAACCGGAGTGGACCGGCCGGTTCCTAATAGGAAAAGAAGGCATTATACAAGTTTCTTCGGGAAACCCAGTCCTCTTCCCGTTGGTTATATAACTACAGCACTGGCAGCAGACGTGCCAGTCATCGTTGTGGCAGCTTTCATGCAAGATAATGGCAGCTATGGATTACGAATATCCAAGCCGATCGTGCTGAAGAAATTCAGTAATAAGCTGGATGAAATTATTCTTAATGCAGGGCGTGTTTTAAACAAAATTGAAGAATATATTTTGCTCTCGCCAGAACAATGGTTGATGTTTTATCCAGTGTGGCCGGACCATATGAGAGAGGATTTATGACCTACTATCTGATAGGACTGATCCTAATATTGCTCAGCGGCTTTCATATGTTTGACCAGGTAAATAAGACAGAACCGAAGATTACCCTATTTATCCAACAGGCTTTGAAACAAAAATCCATGCTGACTATTTTCAAAGATATCTGGATTTTTGGACGGACAACATTTTCCTTGATCATGCTATTGCTCCTGACTTTCTTTGATTGGAAGATTGGGCTGATTGCAGCTGGTGTTTTCTTTCTAATTATCGGTGTTGAGTACCTTGTCAAATCTCTTTACTATCGGAACAGGCCATTTATATCCCAGCAAGGGATATCCATGCTTCAGCCATTTGAACCACTGGACTCTTCTTTTCCCAGCGGTGACACCCTAAGAGTTTGGTACCTGGCTTTAATATTTTCGGCCGCTTCTGGCGGAAATACTTTATTTTTGATAGCAGTCATATTTCTAGCTGTCCTGGT
Organism: uncultured Anaerolineales bacterium; assembly: GCA_964582965.1. Classification (GTDB taxonomy): domain Bacteria; phylum Chloroflexota; class Anaerolineae; order Anaerolineales; family UBA11858; genus B10-G9. The sequence goes on from CAZOUN010000002.1 coordinate 68,904, forward strand.
CACCCTTGGCAGATTGGTCATGGGCGTTCACTACCTAACGGATACACTGGCCGGTGCTGGCCTGGGGATTATTGGCGCAGGTACAACGATTTGGCTTTGGAACTTATTAAATATCTCTTGATCTCACCCAACTTCAGAGGAGCAAGTTATGGACTTTGAAATTTTAATTAAACACAGATACAGCTGCAGATTTTATTCCCCAGATCCAATTGAAGACGTAAAGATGACCAAGGTATTAGAAGCTGCCCGTCTGGCCCCAACGGCATCCAACCGCCAACCTTTCCAGATCATTATTATAAAAACTAAAAATAATGTGGAAAAACTGATGGATATTTACCACCGGGATTGGTTTATTCAACCTCCGGTTGTTCTTTGCATCTGCAGTCAGCCAAATGAAGCCTGGACGCGAAAGAAATATGATAATCAGAGTTACGCTGCGGTCGACGCTGCCATAGTTGTTGACCATATCACCCTTCAGTCAGCTGATCTGGGGCTGGGTACTTGCTGGATTGGAGATTTCAATCCCCAGTCTGCCAGGGAGTTTCTCAATCTCCCGAGTGATGTAGAACCTATTGCTTTTACCCCTCTTGGTTATCCGCTAGATAAACCAAAACCTAAGATCAGGAAAGCGCTAGGGGACATTATCCGGTACGATACATGGTGATATAAATATAGTGAGCACAGGAGCAGTAAATGAACAAGTTCTTCCAGAACATCACCAATATTTTTCAACCCTTAAAGCTGTTACCGGCAGGCTTATATCATTACCAAACTCCTGCAAATGATCAACTCCAATACCGTCTGCACCTTCGCGTGGGGGAAAACGGAGAAGGTTTGTTGATCATCAACGCTTCTACAATTTTGCATCTTAATCAGACTGCAACCGAATATACCTATCACCTGATCCAGGAGACTCCCCTTGAAGAGGCTGCTGGAATAATTTCAAAGCGATATCAAGTCAAACGAGAAGATGCCAGATTAGATTTTATTGAAAACTCCCAAAAGATCATGACATTACTGGAAGTACCAGATCTTGATCCTGTTAGCTTCCTAGATTTTTCAAGGGATGATCCGTATAGTGGTGCACCATCAGCTCCTTACAGACTGGATTGCGCAATCACTTACCAACTATCTCAGAAAAACGAACCTGACCTCACCCCTGATGACAGGGTAGATAGAGATCTAACTACTAAGGAGTGGCTTTCCATTATCGATAAATCCTGGGAAGCAGGGATTCCTCATTTAATATTCACAGGAGGAGAGCCTACACTGCGGGATGACTTGATCACATTAATATCCCGAGCTGAGAAAAACGGACAAGTAACAGGTTTGTTATCAGATGGTTATAAATTCAAAGAGGCCCATTTCAAAAACGAAATCCTCCAAAGCGGGTTGGATCATCTGTTATTCCTGCTTTCCCCTGGCGATAAGAATTCATGGGATGCGTTAAAAAGTATCCTCGAAGAGGACCTATTCACCACTGTTCATATCACAATCTCTCCCGAAATCACGTCACGTCTCCCGCAGATCATTCAGAACTGTAAAGATCTGGGTGCCAACGCAATCTCACTTACAAGCAGCGACCCTACCAACAAGACTTTGATACAAGCCCTGCATGAGGCTCAAACACTCGTCGCGGATGCTGATCTACCCCTCAAATGGGATCTGCCGGTTCCATATTCTCTTCATAACCCAATATCGATCGAAATCGAAAACAGCCAAGACGCAGTCGTTGGAGCGGGAAAAGCATGGTTCTATGTCGAGCCTGATGGTGATGTTCTCCCAGGACAGGGAATTAATCAGATCCTTGGAAATCTGCTTAGAGACGATTGGAAGACTATTTGGCAGGGGAATCCTGAAGAGCAAATCTAATGCCGCTCTCAATTCAGGATTGGCACAATCGATATCAGATACAAGCGCAATGGACCAGATCATTGCGCACACATTTCTTCGGACTCCTAAAAACACATCCACAGGAAAGGATATTGGATATTGGCTGTGGAACTGGCGTTCTGCTTTCCAATCTGCAAGCCTTATCTCCAGCGAAAGTTTACGGTGCAGATATCAATCTTGGAAATCTCTACATGGCAAAAGAGAAAAACCCTGGTACTCATTTAATTGGTTCAGATGTTTTCCATCTCCCATTTCCAGATAATTCATTTGACATGGTTCTATGCCATTATTTTCTACTCTGGACCGGTCACCCGAGCGCTGCTCTGAAAGAAATGCGCCGCGTGACCACCAATAATGGCTATGTGGCTGCTTTCGCTGAGCCTGATTATGGGGGCAGAATCGATTACCCTCCGGAATTTATCAGGATCCGCGATTACCAGATCACAAGTTTATTAAATGCGGGAGCTGATCCCCGGATGGGCAGATCGCTTAAAGCAATTTTTTCTACTGGAGGATTTTCAGATATTGTCTGCGGTGTCTATGAAGGCTCCTGGAATAATATTCCTTCTCAATCAGATCTTGATTCGGAATGGCAGGTACTCGAGGAAGATCTTTCAGGTATCCTTACCAGTGCGGAAATCGCTGTTCTTAGAAAACACGAAAAGAAGGCTTTGGAAAAAGGGACCAGGCTGATCTATGTACCAACTTTCTACAGCTGGGGGAAAGTGAACAAGTAAAGCGTAGAGGTCCCCCTAAATAAACCTTCTCTAGAATATACGTCGCTCAAGAGTATAATAACTCCAGAATTGGACCATCCGCAACATTGATCTTCTATCATTAAAAGGACATTTAATGGAACCGACCCATCTAACAGATCGTTTCAATAAAGCCCTCAGGGTGGCATTTGAGTATCATCAAAATCAGGAACGGAAAGGCTCCAGGGAACCTTACTTCACCCACTTAATGTCTGTCTCAGCTCTTGTGCTCGAGAATGGCGGATCTGAAAACCAGGCCATAGCCGCCCTGCTCCATGACGCAGTCGAAGACCAGGGAGGTATACCAACACTTGAAAGGATCAGAGATGAATTTGGGGACGAAGTTGCTGAGATTGTAGATGGCTGCACAGACGCCTACACGCAACCTAAGCCACCCTGGAAAGAAAGGAAAACTAATTTTCTGAATCAATTAAAAACAGCACCTGACACCATATTGCTTGTCTCGTTATCCGATAAAGTCCATAACGCCAGATCCATCCTGCGCGACTTTCAAAAAGAGGGAGATTCCATTTGGGAGAGGTTTAAAGGTGGAAAATCCGGCACATTATGGTATTACCAATCTCTGGCGAATATCTTTGACAAATCACCTTATCTTTTCTTAAAGCAAGAACTCAGACAGATTGTTGAAGAAATCATCACCCTGACAAATATACAGGAATCAGGTTTATGAAATCAAAACCCATAACCTTGAAAGAATACCAGGACCTCGCAAATCGATCTGCCGGTGCAGGAGGTGAAGGGGACCAGCGATTGGTTGTCTCCGCCCTAGGACTGGCAGGAGAAGCTGGCGAATTCGCGAATCTAGTAAAGAAAATGACCGCGCACGGCCATCCTTTTGATCCAGAATCCTTGAAAGATGAGCTGGGAGATGTACTCTGGTATTTAGCAGAAGCTGCTACAGCTGTTGGCCTCGACCTCGAAGATATCGCTTCCCATAATGTTGATAAATTAATCAAACGCTATCCTGAAGGATTCAGTGAAGAGAGTAGTATCAACCGCCCGGATTAAATTCAAAGACCGCAGTTTCTTGAACTGAACCCCAAAAACAGGACACGAAATAAAACACCTCTCGTACAATATAAG
>CAZOUN010000003.1:0-68561 GCA_964582965.1 uncultured Anaerolineales bacterium
AAAAGTTTACTGTAACTGATTTTGCGGTTCGGGAACACCGCTCCTTATGGGGCGACGCCTGGAGGCGGCTCATATCTAGTAATACAGCCCGCCTGGGCATGTTTATCGTGGTCTTGTTTGTTTTCTCGGCGACTTATTCTCATTATTTCTGGGAATATGAGCCGAAGAAGGATCTGGACTATTCATTAAAATTAAAAGCTCCCAACCTGGTGGTGACTGAAGAAATACCATCCATCCATCCCTTTGGTACTGACAAATTGGGACGGGATATTTTTCGAAGAGTTGTGCATGGTGGATGGAACTCTCTCCGAGTTGGTATTGTCGCAGTTAGTATCTCATTGTTTTTTGGAGGTGTGGTAGGTTTACTGACCGGCTTTTATGAAACTGTTACTATGACCACAATCGAGAGGATTGTGTTATTTGGCATATCAGGTTTCTTATTGGGCATGTTATCGGCCTGGATTTCAAATCAGATCATCCAGTTGATAGCGTTTACGATTCTGGGTCTTGCGGCTGGTTATTTTGATAACTTCTTGGCAGGAAAGTGGTTGAGAGCAGGATTTTTTGGGTTGATTGGGGCTCTAGGCAGTGCTATCCCAGCTTTATTTGTGGGTCCCTCGATTGCCTTTATTTGCGGCACGCTGGGCTTGATGTCTGGTGTGCTATTATCCATGGCTTTGGATGGAAGATTTTTCTCAAATGTGATGATGCGGATTATGGACATGATCTTATCCTTCCCAGGTTATTTGTTGGCAATCGCAATTGTTGCCTTTTTGGGACCTGGTCTTGGTAAAGGTATGATAGCAATTGGTGTTGTTGGAATCCCGGTTTACGCCCGATTAACCAGATCGGCGGTATTGTCCGTCGTCCACAAAGAATACATCCTGGCAGCTCAATCTGTAGGAGAATCTCATGGACGGATTATTTTCCGACATATCACTCCAAATATTCTTTCCCCTATCATTGTCCAAACAACCATGGGATTGGCGAATGCTATTCTCTCGGCAGCAGCCCTGGGATTTCTTGGGCTCGGTGCTATACCGCCCGAACCAGAATGGGGAGCGATGCTGGGAGACAGTTATCGTTATTTAACCAGTGGAGCCTGGTGGGCTGTTTTATACCCTGGCCTGGCTATCATGCTTAGTGTTCTCGGATTCAATTTGCTTGGGGATGGTCTTCGGGACGCTCTCGATCCCAAGCTCCGAACGTAGGAAAAAATATGACGCCTTTATTAGAAATTAAAAATCTAAAAACCCGCTTTTATACTCAGGATGGTGTTGTTCGAGCTGTTAATGATGTATCGTATACCATGGATAGCGGAGAAATTTTGGGAGTGGTTGGTGAAAGCGGTTGTGGGAAAAGTGTTCACGCACTATCAATGATGCAATTGATACCTTATCCTCCGGGAAAAATAACCAATGGAGAAGTATGGCTTGACGGCCAGGATCTGCTTACTCTTAGTGAGGAGGAGATGCAAAAAGTCCGGGGGCGGGATATAGCCATGATCTTCCAGGACCCAATGACTTCGTTGAACCCGGTTTATACGGTTGGGTTCCAAATTGTGGAAGCGCTGCTGCTCCATAACGATATGACCAAGAAAGAAGCGAAATATCGGGCTGGTGAGCTGCTTGAATTAGTGGGCATCCCGGGTGCAAAAGACCGCCTTGATGATTATCCGCACCAATTCTCTGGAGGAATGCGCCAGAGAGCGATGATTGCAATGGGGTTGTCTTGTGAACCAAAACTGTTGATTGCAGATGAACCAACAACAGCTCTGGATGTCACAATCCAAGCACAGATCATTGACCTGGTAAAGAAACTCCAGGATGAATTAGGCATGTCCATTATGTGGATTACGCACGATTTGGGAGTAGTTGCTGAACTTGCTCATACCATAAATGTCATGTATGCTGGTTCAATCATAGAAACAGGAAAAATTCGCAACATTTATAAAAACACCAAACACCCATACACAATTGGATTATTGGGATCACTTCCGAGGCTGGATGATGCTCCTGGGACTGAACTTGTTTCGATACCGGGTTTACCCCCAGACTTATTAGCCTTGCCCGAAGGATGCCCGTTTGCGGCTCGTTGTGAATACCGGATCGAGCAGTGTCTGGTTGAGAAACCACCCCTAGTAGAAATTGATGGAAAAGATCATGCGGTGGCTTGTTGGCGATGGGAAGAGATAGCAGGGATAAGGTCAAAATGAAAGCAGAGATGAAAAAGCTTGTCAAAGTTAGAAACCTAAAGAAATATTTTCCTGGTACGGAAGTTTCAATATTTCGGACGGGTAAGGATGTAAAAGCTGTTGATGGTGTAAGTTTTGATATCTATGAACAGGAAACTCTTGGTTTAGTTGGTGAAACCGGCTGTGGTAAAACCACAGTTGGGAGAACAATGTTACATCTCTATCCGCCTACAGCTGGAAAAATTATCTTTGATGGGGTGGATCTAAACGATTTGGGAGAAAGAGAGCTTCGTTTTACACGGAGTAAAATGCAGATGATTTTCCAGGACCCATATGCTTCTCTGAATCCACGCATGACAGTTGGCTCGATAGTTGGAGCACCCCTTGATGTGCATACTGATCAGAGTAAAAAAGAAAAAAGGGAACGGGTTCAGGAACTCCTGGACATAGTGGGGTTAAATCCGGATTTCGTCAATCGCTATCCCCATGAGTTCTCCGGGGGTCAAAGACAGCGAATTGGTATTGCCCGGGCACTTGCATTAAACCCGGACTTTGTTGTCTGCGATGAACCTATTTCTTCTTTGGATGTTTCAATCCAGGCTCAGGTTGTCAACCTGCTTGAGGATTTGCAGAAGAAACTGGGATTGACCTATTTGTTTATTGCTCATGATTTGAGTATGGTTCGGCATATCAGTGATCGAATGGCTGTCATGTATCTGGGCAAAATTGTTGAATTAGCAGATAGAGACGAAATTTTCCTTAATTCTCTTCATCCTTATACACAGGCGTTGATGTCTGCGGTACCTGTTCCTGATCCCGACCTTGCTGAGAAAAAAGATCGGGTAATCCTGGATGGAGATATTCCAAATCCGTCCAATCCACCGCTGGGGTGTAATTTTAATACCCGCTGTCCTGTGGCCACAGATATTTGTTTTAAAGAAGAACCAGAATATCGAGAAGTAAAAGATAGACACTGGGTAGCATGCCATCTCGTAAAATAAAACAGTCCAATCGGGCTTTTTTATAGAGGATAAATACCCTCCTGGCGGAGATGCTGGGAGGGTATTGTTTTATTTCGTTTTCGGCATAGATTTGATGTTTAAATCTTCCTGCTGGGTAAGGACTTGAAGAAGGAGAATGAGTTATGAAATCTGGTTCCCGACTCTCCTGGGAAGCCATCACGCTTAAATTGCGTCATCCCTTTCGACTCTCAACAGGAGTAAGTACAACACGGACAGCTCACTGGATCCGGTTGGAAGATGACCAGGGTTGGGGTGAAGGCACCATCCCTCCTTACTACAACATCAGTGAAGAGGATATGCAGGCCTTATGGGATGAGAAATCTCATAGTAAGGAACCTTTCCCGGACTCCCCGGAGCAGATTCCAAGTTGGATAGGCGACCAGGGACCAGCACCGGCCAGGGCTGCTCTAGACCTGGCTTTGCACGACAGGATTGGGAGAAGGAAAGATCTTCCGCTCCATAAGTTGTATGATCTTCCAGCCCCAATTCCCTTTTCTACTGCTTTTACAATTGCTATCGCGGAGCCTGAAGAAATGGCTCAAATGGCAGCCAATCATCCGGAATTTCCTGTAATCAAACTTAAGCTAGGCAGTGATGATGATATCAGCCGGGTTGCAGCAGTCCGAAGCGCCAGGCCGGACGCCAAGTTGTATTTGGATGCGAATGCAGGGTGGGAGCCAGATGAGGCAGTTCGGCTAATCAAGAATTTGGAATCCTTGGATATTGAGATGATTGAGCAGCCGGTTGCCGGATATGATATTGAGGGTATGGGTTATGTTCAGAACCAGACCAATATTCCAATCGTGGCCGATGAATCTCTTAAATCATTGGAGACTTTGGAAGAATTGGCCAGATCGGGCGTGCGGGGAATCAATTTAAAGATTATGAAGTTGGGTGGGATTGGGCCAACGCTAAAATTATTAAATAGGGGAAGGGAACTTGGACTCAAGATCATGTTGGGCTGCATGACAGAGACATCTCTGGGAGTTACTGCTATGTCACACCTGGCAGCTATGGCGGATTGGATCGACCTGGATGCGCCTTTATTAATTTCCAACGATCCTTTTGAAGGCGTCTCTTACCATCAGGCCATCGTATCCCTGCCTGATAGGCCAGGAATTGGAATAGTTCGCAAAACTGGCATGAAATAGACTGCCTATATTTACAAATTCAATGTCTATCATTGCTCTAGATAGCATATATTAATTGACTTTATTTCAACCGCAGACTACAATGTAGAATGACCGAGGCGCTGACCCAAGTCGGTTAGGAGGGATCATGAGTTCCTGGCGCGGAAAATATGCCATCGGGTTAACCGGAAATATTGCAACTGGAAAGAGTGTGGTCCGAAAGATGCTAGAGCATCTGGGCGCATACGGTATTGACGCGGATGTGTTATCTCACCGCGCCATTATGAAATCTTCCCCAGGATATCAACCTGTAATGGATACCTTTGGCCAGTGGGTTTTGGGCTCGAATGGAGATATTGACCGGAACAAACTTGGCGAATTGGTGTTTAAGAATCCAGACGCGATGATGCGGCTGGAAACCATCATCCATCCCCTGGTCAGACAGGCGTTGGACGTCCTAGTTAATAAAACTTCTCATCCGATCGTTGTCATTGAGGCCATCAAACTGCTGGAATCTGACATGCATAACCTTTGTGATCAGGTTTGGGTGACAATGTCTTCTTCAGACCTTCAGTTAGAAAGACTGATTGAAAAACGCAGCATGACCAGAAGGGAAGCAGAGGACCGGATCAATGCCCAACTGCCAGCTACTGCAAAGTTAACCAAAGCAGATGTGGTTATTGAAAATGATGGTTCTTTTGAAAAGACTTGGAAGCAGGTTTATGATGCCTGGCAAGTCATTACTCAAAAAGAGCCCGGATTTAAAGTAGTACCGAGCAAGTCTTACGGCAAGCTCGAAGTGAAAAGGGCAACACCGGAATCCGCTGAGCAGATCGCTGTGTATATGAGCCAGCACAACCGCTCGAAACGGCAAATGACCAAAGATGACATAATGGCCGCATTTGGTGAAAAGGCCTATATGCTGCTGATGTCGGATGAAGAGATTATCGGTCTATTAGGTTGGCAGGTCGAAAATTTGATAACGAGAGTGGATGATGTCATGCTCACAGAGGGATTGGCAATCCAGAATGGACTGAAAGCTCTGATGAGCTTTGTGGAGGATTCTTCCAAAGAACTTCAGAGTGAGGCCGCCCTGTTATTCCTTCCGCCATCCCTCGCTCAACATGAAAATCTGTGGAGCGGTTTGGGGTATCAAGCCAGGACCGTTAAAGACCTCCAGGTAAAAGCCTGGCAGAACGCTGTAATGGAATCCATGCCGCCTGGCACAGTACTGCTCTTTAAGCAGCTCAGAAAGGACCGTGTTTTACGTCCGATGCAATAATTAATTCTACATCAGGTAGATCGAAGTGATTATTAATCTTTGGAATTATTTGCTTTTTATATTTCAACGGGCAAATTGGCTCAGCTTATTTGATATTCTCCTGGTAGCGACTGTTGTGTTTTTTGTCCTCTACCTGCTCAGGGATACCAAAGCGCTGGTTCTTCTACGGGGAGTTTTGTTCCTGATCGTTGTGATCAGCTTGCTCTCCAGTCTGAGAGTCCTCCCCGCTTTCTCGTGGGTAATAACTAATACACTGCCCACATTACTGCTGGCAATTCCAGTTATTTTTGCTCCTGAGATTAGGCGGGTGTTGGAACGCATAGGCCGGACGGGCTCAATTTTTTCTCAGGACCAATTCACTACAGAAATGGAAAAGAACATCCAGGTTGTTGTTCAGGCGGCTCGCAGAATCGCGGAACGTAAGTATGGCGGTCTGATAGTTTTTTCCCGCCTAGATTCTCTTCAAGCTTATCTTGAAACCGGGGTGCAGTTAAAAGCATCTGTTAGCCCGGAAACATTGATCCAGATCTTTTTTCCAAAAACGCCCTTACACGATGGAGCTGTGATCATCTCTGATAACGTGATAACTGCAGCTGGCTGTGTATTACCTCTTTCAGCCAGTGGTGTGTTGGAATCATCCCCGGAAAGATCGATGGGGTTGCGGCATAGGGCTGCATTGGGTATTGCGGAGGAAAGTGACGCAATTGCGGTTGTGATTTCTGAAGAAACAGGCATTGTTTCCTTGGCCTATGATGGGAAACTTGACAAATATGTTCCGTTGGATGAGTTGCAAGGCAAATTGAATGGATTCTTCCAACACGAACGAGTTCAAAAATCACTCCTTTCACGACTGAGCACACTTTTTCAAGGAACCTTCGAATGAAACCGATGCGCTGGTTAGGCAGCAATCTTACATCATTGATCCTGTCACTGTTGTTGGCGTTTGTGATCTGGATCTCCGCTGTGACCTCTGGTAATCCGAATGTTGAGGCTGAGTTGTCTATTCCCTTTGAAGTGCGACAGCAGTCTTCTGATATCGCGATTGTAGATTCAGTGCCACAAACAATTGATCTGAAGGTTCTGGCTCCAGAAAGCATTATACAAGGCCTGGAAGAGGATAATCCACTTGTGGCATACATTAACCTGACGGATATAACGGCGGGTACATACAGATTTACCGTTATGATCCAGATACCCGACCAGCTGAAACCTATTCGTGTTCTTGAACAAAACCCCGAGAAACTGGAGTTGAAGGTCAGTAACCTGATATCAAAGCTGCTGCCTGTATCGATCCAGGTGGAAGGAGAACCAGCCATCGGCTATCAAACTAGTGGACTATCATGGGACGTGAGCTCAACCACGATCACCGGGCTGGATAATAACGTCCAGGAAGTTTTGGCGGTAGTTGGTATACTTGACATTGCGGATGCCACAGGATCAATCTCTAGGAGCATTTCCCTCGAAGCCAGGAACATAGCAGGGGAGATCGTTGATGGTGTGACCTTCCAACCAGAGACAGTCCTGGTCAACCAGGCGATCAGCCTGCAGGGTGGATACAGAAATCTGGCCGTGAACGTCACCACGCAAGGAGCTGTGGAACCTGGATACCGCTTTACGAGTATTACGCCGGCACCTCCAACAGTGATGGTGTTTTCTGAAGACCCTCAACTGGTGGAAGGGCTGCCGGGTTATGTGAATACCAAACCCTTGAATCTGAATGGAGTGGATGGATATCTGGAGACAATCCTGGAATTGGATCTACCACAAGGGATTACTGTAGTTGGCGATCCGACAGTCCTTGTCCAGGTGAATGTCACTGCGCTGGAAACCAGCATGGTAATCATTAGGGAAATTGAAGTGATAGGTTTGCTGCCTGGACTCAATGCGCAAGTGGCACCAAACCAGGTAAGTGTCCGGGTTTCAGGACCGGTGCCCATCCTGGAAAATCTCACCTTGAGGGATATCAGAGTTGTCGTTGATCTCACCAGTCTGGAAGCTGGGACTCACACTATCACTCCAACGGTTGAAATCCTGCCCCCCGATATTGTCTGGGAAGATGTGTCTCCCGCAACCATTGAAATTGTCATCGTGGAGGGGTAGGGAAACTGGACTCCTCCAATAAATAGTCCCCGAAAAAAAATATGCCGAAACCAACCGTGGCCATTGTAGGCCGACCCAACGTGGGTAAGAGTACCCTTTTTAATCGCCTGGCTGAACGCCGGATGGCGATTGTGGATGATATACCGGGAACAACCAGAGACCGTCTTGCTACGGAAGTTGAATGGACTGGAGTGATCTTTGATATCGTTGACACCGGTGGACTAGACCCCACTCAGGTGGGTCCCGGAAAAGGACAGGAACCGCTTTCTATAGGTTCTCACCAATTCATTGAAGAAATTCGCAGCCAGGCAGAAATTGCCATCCAGGAATCAGACGCGATCCTATTTGTTGTAGATGGACAGTCTGGAGTCACGCCTGCAGACCGGGAGATCAACGCATCTCTCAGAAAAGTCCAGCAGATCAAGGATGGAGAACCCTATCCTCCAGTCCTTTTAGTTGTCAATAAGTGCGATAACAAGGAAACGCGTCAGAACGCAGTCCAATTCTACGAGCTGGGGTATAACGATATATATATCATATCTGCCATCCATGGATCTGCGACCGGAGACATGCTGGATGCGCTGGTGAAAGTTCTTCCTGAGGGCGGGGAAGTTGAAGAGGACACATCCGTAAAGATAGCCATTGTGGGTAAACCCAATGTTGGAAAATCTAGCTTGCTGAATAAGATCATTGGAGAAGACCGGGTGATTGTCAGCAATATCCCTGGTACTACGAGGGATTCGATTGATACCAGCCTGGTCTATAAGGATGTCCCAATTACGATCATTGATACGGCTGGGATCCGCAAACGAGGCAGCATTGACTCGGGCGTAGAAAAATTCAGCGTTCTGCGGGCGATGAAGGCCATTGAACGTTCAGATGTTGCCTTGCTGGTAGTTGATGCCTTTGAAGGTGTAAAATCTCAAGACACTCACGTAGCCGGTTATATCCTGGATGAATGGAAGAGTGCTGTTGTTGTGATCAACAAGTGGGACCTGATTGAAAAAGATACCCATACAATGGCTGAATTCACAAATTACGTGCGTTATGAATTGAACTTTATGGATTATGTGCCTATCCTGTTTACATCTGCCTTGACCGGCAAACGGGTGGACCAAATCCTTGACCTGGCTATGGAAGTCCAGGAGGCGAGAATGGTCAGGCTGTCCACTTCTCAGGTGAACAAGATTGTGCAGAATGCTCAGGATAAACATCCAGCACCCTCAAAGGCAGGAAGGCATTTCAAGATTTATTATGGCACCCAGATTCGAACTAACCCTCCCACATTTTTACTCCATGTCAATGATCCAAAATTGACCCACTTCACTTATTTGCGATATTTAGAAAACCAGATCAGGGAACATACACCCTTTTTAGGGACACCGATTAAGATCTTTCTCCGCCAAAGGTAGATATAAATCCCAAATTCCGAGCAAATTCAATAAAAATAATAGTTAAAGGCCAGGCCGAGTGTTATCCTTCCCCTTGCCTTGCCTGAATTTGGATTATATAATCTGGACACGTTTAAAGGTGATAAGCGAAAATGACTGAAGATTTCAACTCTCTACAACTCGAAAATGAGGAAATACGGCCAGATAAGCCAAATTTACTGGGTGTCCTGGTTGATATCCTGGAAACCTTGCTGCTTTCAGTGGTTCTGTTCTTTCTGATCAACGCAGTTTCCGCCCGGATTCGAATTGATGGGTCCAGCATGGAACCTAATCTCCATCATGGTGAGTTTGTGATTGTCAGCAAGATCAATTACCGGATTGGGGAACCTGAAAGGGGAGATGTAGTTGTATTCGATTTTCCTCGTAATATCACCCAGGAATATATTAAACGGATCGTTGGTTTACCAGGAGAGCAGGTACATATTGAAGATGGAAATGTGTATATTAATGGGGTACTGCTTTCTGAACCATATCTCATGATAGATCCTCAATACGAAGGCGAGTGGGCTGTTTCTGAAGACTCCCTCTTTGTTTTGGGCGATAACCGGAACAACTCCTCAGATTCCCACAATTGGGGATTGGTACCCATGGGAAATATAGTCGGGGAAGCGCTGCTGGTGTACTGGCCGCCCGACTCATGGGGATTAGTTAACGGGGCAAATCCTGTTTTGGCCTCGGAATGATAATTCAGCAATCCGGCCATGATATCGGGTTGTTTCTTGTTTAGACTCTTGTACTGGTAGAAAAAAACATATATCTTTGGCCAATACTAAGTATCTGTTATCATAATAAGAGGAAACTAGTTGAAAAACACTTTTCCCGTAGAGGATGGTGTTATTTTAATGTAGGTGTATAAGTTATTGAGTGGGAGTTTAGAATGGCACAGAGGGCCCTTACCAAACGCATTATCCCGGTCCATGTATTAACTGCCAGCTACCGTATTGCGGGTACGGCGAAAGTCAGCAACACTGGCTTAAGTGGTTTAATGACGGATTCGACAAGTCAGTTCATGACCATTATGGATGCCAGCCTGGGTCGTATCCATGATCCGGATTTTCTAGTACAGAGATTGCCAGACATTCGCTTGGTAAAAGACCAGATTCACAGCGCTAGCGTTAAACGACGCCAGGATATCGGGCTGAGAGGGATCACCCGAGCGGGCTATGAACATGTCAATCTTTTTCATATCGCCATCACTGACTCAACCTTCGAGTATGAAGGTTACCTGGAATGGCCAGGAAGGTTCGATTTTAAAGCCTTGATGTCTGGTGGCACCTGGGAGTACCTGCCAGTTTTTGACGGGACAGTGCGCTCCATTATCTATCCCGAAATGGAAATCAAAAGCGAAGCAATGCTGATCAATCGTAAACATATTGCTACTTTCACCCATGCCTTGAAAAAAGCTGATGAAGACTCGTCCCTGCCGGGAATACCGCTAGGCTTGACCTGATTAAGAGGGGATAGTATAATTTTTGCCGTTGTCTTAACAAAACAGAATTTTGCCCCCATCGTCTAGGGGACCAGGACATAACCCTTTCAAGGTTAAGACCGGAGTTCGAATCTCCGTGGGGGCACAGAAAAAAATCCTCTGAAAAGAGGGTTTTTTTATTTAAGGGAAGATTGAGGCCTCCGAGATACTCAGGACCTGGGAGGTCTTCTTCTTCAATGCAGTCAGGATCGCATGTATTAATAACAAACCAAAGCTGATCCAGCGGCTGGTCTTTAGAGAGAGATCCGGTTATCTCAAGTCATATACCTCAATTATTATAAAGTAGTTGGTAAAATAAATATATTATACAATCCATTTACATCAGACCGATGGATCGAAACCCATCTGAGGTTTAAGGAGGAAAGAATATGCGGACTCGGCCCATTATAGAAAAAGTAAAGATTCCAGTATTACAATTGATAACGATTGGTTTACTGCCCTCGTTCATTAAAACAATGGTTTATCGACTTCGGGGATATAAAATTGGGAAGAAAGTAAAAATTGGTATTGGATCAGTAATAATAGGTGAAAATGTAATAATTGGTGATGGCACAAAGATTGGATTTGTTACGCCTATCATTGGGCGAGATATTGAGATAGGCCGTTATGTCAAGATTGGTTCATTGAGCTATATAAACTCAAGCAAGATTTTTATCGATGATGATGCTCGAATAAATAACCAAGTAATTGTTGGTGGCATTGAATTTCCGGATTCAGAGTTATCTTTAGGAAAACGCACTATTGTTATGGAGAATTCTATTCTTAATCCGACTCGCCCTCTTCGGGTAGGAGATGACACAGGTATTGGGGGGAAATGTTCAATATTTACTCACGGATCTTGGCAAAACCAACTTGAAGGATATCCTGTAACCTTCGCCCCAGTCACCTTGGGCAAAAACGTTTGGATCCCATGGGATGTCTTTATAATGCCAGGAATAACGATTGGAGATGACGCAACAATTGGTGCCGGGGCTTTGGTAAATAAAGATATACCCCCAGGGGCTTTGGCTGCTGGTGTCCCAATAAAAATATTAAAAACAAAAGAACAAAGAGGGGGTCGTCCGAGTGAAGATTCTCGTCGTGACTTAATAAGACAATACCTGCAATCTTTCCATGATCAGATGATCTGGTACAAGGTTGACGCAATTGATCCAATTTCAAATAATTATTGTCTCACATATTCATATCGGAAAGGAAAAAAGACTTTTTCTGTAATCTATATCGAGGGAAAGGATAGTTGGGAATCCCAACTAGACCACCTACCTCCAAAAACGACTGTTTGCATCTCGCTGCTTAAGTTAAATCACAATCAACAACAATATATAAGAGACAACAGACAAATGTGGCTAGATCTTGATACTCGCCAGAGAGGAGGAATCTCAAATCCAATTGGAGAGCAACTAGTAATGTTCCTCTCGCGATACGGGGTCCGTTTTTCTGATGGAGGTCTCTAGGTGGAATTACATTCTCACAGAATATTTGAATCCTTCCAAGCATGGATACGATATTTGAACAAACCATTCATCAAAGAAAATTATGACTTAACACTATTAATTGAAGATGCGACTTGCCACGAATTGAGATACAAGACTCCATTTCACAAACGCTTGTCACGTGTTATGTTTTCAAACATACTCAGTACTATTCCGCTACCGATCTATGGGTTTATCACAGGCATGGTTAAACGCATTAATGGGCTATTCAATAAAAGAGATGTAATTAAATTTGAACCAAATCGATATATGAGAGCTGTTTCCAAAGTACTAGATGATAAAACAACTCCATTAGTCCGTCTATGCCTAACTCATGATATTGACACAGAAGTTTGTGCAGAATTTTGGCCGGTGATTGCAGATATTGAACAATCCTATAATATGCGATCAACTTTCAATGTATTGACTAATGGTCCCTACAAACTTGAGAAACGATGGCTTGATGATCTAGAAAATAGAGGGTTTGAGATTGGATTACATGGTGATACTCACGACATGTCTTTTGGATATAGAAATCCCCAAGACATCGAAGTTCGACTACGACGCTGCTTAGATCAATTGGATCGGCCGATATTGGGATATCGAGCACCTGCATTTGCTATATCAGAACAACTACTTAATATTCTTGACAAATTGGGTTTTCGATATGATAGCAGTATTAAATCTAATGTATTCTATAGTGGTGGTGTTGATATATGTATTCCATATATATATCCTGGTACACGAATTTGGGAGCTTCCGCTGACGATCCAAGATGACGGTTTGTTTCATGACCAAGCATTATCTGATTCCCAGGCGGAGGACGTTGTTGAGGATATAGTTAACGTTCTTAAACCATATAATGGGGTAATGATTTTTAATACTCATCCGAGTCGTATTAGAAATCATTTGTCATTCTATCGATCTTTGTTGACGCGATTTACAATGGCCGATGTGGAAATCACAAATATTAAAGACATTATTAAGTCATTAGATAGCCATATGAGAATGTAGCTTATATGGACAAGATTTTTTTCGGACATTAAGGTTTTGAGTTTTTCTTGCCAGGCATTTTTCTGAAATATAATAAAGAGAATTTCCTTAAATGATCAAAAACAAAGTAAACAAAACAAAAGCTTTATTTTAATGAGTTGTAAGGTAAGTTTGGCTTAGCTTCCAAGATGATTACTGGTATTCCCCACATCTTATATTCGTAAGATTCCCGAATTTCGAATCTCCCTTCTTGAACCAGATGACTGATCGGGATTGGACGGCAATCCGCCCATTTTGGGAAGTAGTTGTGGAAAGTTTCGTAGATTTTGCCCATCAAACTCAAGGGGTTGTCCCTGGATAAGGATACGATTACTAAACGGCCGCCCGGTTTCAGCACCCGGCGGCATTCACCTAATACCTTGGGGATGAGCGGAGAATCAAAAAGCTCTAAAGTAAAACTGGAAAAAACCCCATCAAACATATTACTTGGCAAGGGGATTGGCAGAGTGTCACTCTGCACCAGTCCCACTCGGTTCAGATGGCCCGCCCGATATATTTTCCTTTGAGCGACCCTCCCCATACCCACCGAAAGATCAAGACCGGTACTAAATCCTCCCCTGACCAGCGGAGCGATACGCTTCTGAGCATATCCGGTCCCAAACCCAATTTCCAGGATCCATTCCCCAGTTTTGGGATCCAATAAATCGAGCCCCCGGCTGATATATCTTTTTTCACTGGAAGCCACCAAGTCATAAATGCCGCTCAGTTTGGAGTAATACCTTTCTGCTGCCCGAACTGGCCGATCTACTCTTGAAAAATCCTGATTGGAGTTCATGTATCAATCCTTGGGGTTGTGATTTTAGTATATCCTAATCTTCTTTTAGTAATCCCGCTTGATCGACGCTGAACCGATTAAAACAAAACGCTGCCACGAATGGCAGCGTTGGTGACAATGATTGAGATGTATTATCCCAGGGTGACGCTCTGTTTCTTTTTACCACCCTCTGTCCACTGCAGCTCAATCTCAAGTTGCCTTTTCAGACCGTGTTTTTTAGGTTGTTCATAGTATTCCAGCTCAAAACCTACTGTATCCGGAAGATCGACAACGACGTCTTGCCCTCCCTGGACCAGCGTTACCTGTCCACTTTCGATTTTATCCGCCAATTCGCGCAGAAATACAGCTGTCTCAGCTAAATTCTTTCTTAGATCACTTTTTACAAGCACATTTTTCTTGGCCATCTTTCCTCCATTACTAATATACTCATTTTAGCAAATTACCTAAATGGCAAGATAAGAGTTCTATTAAATTATCACAGGAGCGTTGGAAAGTTATAACGTGTGAACAGATGGAATTACTTACGATATACCGATCATGATTTGTTAGCCTCCGCGATATGGCGGTGCGGTGATAGCGTAGATCCGACACAGACGCCGATCAAGGATCCGGCTGCGGATGCGGGGATCGATCTCGCTGAGCTTGTCCGTGGTAGTGATCACGGTGGGAAGCCCGGCATTGTAGCGGTAGTTAAAGAGCTGGTACAGCTTTTCCTTCACCCAGGGAGTCATTGATTCTGTTCCCAGGTCGTCCAGCACCAATAGAGGAGATTTCTTAATCTCATCGAAGCGCCTGTCATAGCTCACAGTGCTGTTTGGACTGAAGGTTGCTCTTAAGTGGTCCATCAGGTCAGGAACCATGATGAATAACGGGGGTATGCCTTGTCCGGAGCGATAATTGGCAATAGCAGCAGCCAGGTGGGTTTTGCCGCTGGCATAACCACCCTGAAACACCAACCACCCCTTGGGTTTCTCGGCGTATTTCTGCGCGGCCTTGAAACCGCTTTCCAACTTTTTCCTCTCATCCTTTTCCAGGTTTTCGTTATCACGTAACGAAAAATTACCAAAGGTATGGTCTCCCAACAATGACAACGAGGACAGTTCGGAATGGCCGGTATCGTCCATAGGACGGCGGTAGTCCGGAGCCAGGATCTTTACCCGGTTTACTAGTTCGGGATCCTGAAGGCGGGAACGGATGCGACCTTCTAATTGGTTGAGCGACAGGTTGGTTGTGATCAGGAGGGGCAGGTTATTTACATAACGAAAATTGAGGATCTGAAATAACTTTTCCTGGGCCCAGGGAGTGGCGTTTTCAGTCCCAAAATCATCCATGATCAGTAAGGGGGACCGTCGGATATCTTCGAAACGTTCTTCAAAGCTGGATTCCGGGTTGTTGTATGAAAAGCGCAGACTGTCCAGCAGGTCCGGGACAGTCAGGAACAGAGTAGGGACACCAAGATCGACTACAAAATTGGCCACAGCTGCTGCCAGATGGGTTTTTCCACACCCGTAAGGGCCCTGCAGAACCAGCCAGCCCTTTAGTTTGCCGGCATATTGCTGGGCATGGTTGAAGGCCTGTTCCAGCGAGTCTGCCTGGGCTGGACCCAATCCGATTTGCCCTCGGATTTCAAAGTTCTCGAAGGTTAAATGGGCTAACTCATCCAGGTTGCTCAATTTAAATAAACTTGCCCGGGCTTGTTTTCTTAGCTGTCCAGCCCGACAAGAGCAAATCTGGAGTTTGCCAAAATCTGGATGTCCCACCGGGAGGTCCTGCCGCAGGTACCCAACCCCACCGCAAATCTCACAATTGGGATCACCCGGGTATGACCCAGTGTTTGGATCAGTCTTCGATGAATTCTGCGAATTCATCTTCGAGATATCCCCGGCGGTCTTTTTTAGTATGTCCTCTATCCGGTCGCTCATCTCTTCCACCGTCCTGCCAGCTTCGTAATATGGCTTCTATGTAATTCCATTTCCTGACATTATTCTGGACCGCGATTGCTACTGCATGTCTGATCCAATCCTCTGGAAATTCCTTCTCTGCATCTCTTAATGTGTCTGCGATCAGCGGTGTCAGCGGACCAATGTTTTCTTCATAAAGCCGGAAAATATTAGGCTGTTCTAAGCTTAACATTGGAATCAGATTGTCTCCATCCGAGGGGCGCCACGATCCGTCTGCGACGGATTGGACCGCGGCCTGCCCGCGCGGAGAGTTGAAAAAATAAATTGCCAGCTCACCCTCGCCTTCAGGGACAGTCGTCTTTAACAAGGTGCCGCGGGTCACCGCCCGCTCCAGTCCGGTTTTGACTGCAGCCAGCTGGGCGGCGGTCGTGGTGCCCATGCCCACCATAAAGTCCGGATCCCCAATAAGATTCTCTTCCTTTAAGTAGCGAACTTCACCTTCCAGTCGAGTGAACAGCCATAGGGAATATAGTGTGACTTTCATTTCGTCCAGATCGTCTATTTGCGGAAGTAGGTCTGTGAAAAACAGACCGGGTATCCTGGTTGTGCTTATTTTTCCAGGAGGAAGACCGTTAAAAGCCATCAGGTTACCTGAGAAAGGTCAATATCGCGAGTGGCGGCATTCTCGAATTTGGCCAGATTCTTCCGGAAAACGAGCTGTACATCCCCGGTAGGACCGTTTCTATGTTTGGCTATAATAATCTCGGCCAGGTTCTTGAACTGCGAATCTTCCTCATACACTTCCGGGCGGTAAATGAACATTACAATATCGGCGTCCTGCTCCAGACTTCCGGATTCCCTGAGATCTGACAAAACAGGTCGTTTGTCCGAGCGCTGTTCAACGGCTCGTGACAACTGGGCAGCCGCTAGAACAGGTACGTTCAGTTCCCTGGCCAGGATCTTCATGTTGCGGGAAATGTCAGAGACTTCCTGGACTCTGTTATTGGTGCGAATGTCCCCGCCCATTAACTGCAAATAATCCACTACGACCAAATCTAATTTATATTCCAGGTGCAGGCGGCGGCACTTTGTGCGCAGCTGCAATGGCGTCAGGGCCGGTGTGTCATCCAGAAAGATATGGGTGTCGGAGAGTACCTCTATCGCCTGGGTGAAAAGCAGCCACTCATCGGGGCTGAGCTTTCCAGAACGCAGCCGGGTGGAATCGATCCCGGTTTCCTGGGCTATGATGCGCTGCACCAGCTGTTCATTAGACATCTCCAATGAGAAGATTGCCACATGTTTTTTGTGGGTCATGGCAGCGTTTTTAAGAGCTGACAAGATAAAGCCGGTTTTTCCCATACCGGGCCGGCCGGCGATGATCAGAAGATCTGATGGCTGCAAGCCGCCCAACATTCTGTCTATATCAATAAAACCTGTTGGAACCCCGACCAGTTCCTCATCCCGTTTGGAGAGCTCTTCCATTCGGTCGAAATAGTCACTCAATACAGTTTTGATGGGCTGCAGGTCTTGGTTCGTACGGCGCTGACTGACGTTAAAGACGGCTTTCTCAGAGTCGTCCATGACAGTATCGAGAGTGAGATTCTCCTCGTAAGCCAGCTTGGCGATCTTGTTGGCTGCGTCTAACATCCTGCGCCTAATGGCGGTTTCTTCTACCCTGTGACCGTAAGCTTCAGCGTGCAGGGAAGAGGGGACGTTATTGATCAGTTTGGTGATATAAGCTGATCCGCCGATATCTGTCAGGTGGCCTTTCTGGTCAAGCTCTTCAGTGACCGTCACTAGATCGATTGCCTCGTTGCGATCGTGGAGGGAAACAAAGGCACCCCAGACCCACTTGTTGCGGTGAATGTAAAAATCATCCGCGGCCAGGAACTGGGCCACGTCATAATAAGCTTCGGGGTTGATCAGCACTGCCCCGATGACAGCTTCTTCAGCTTCCCGGCTGTGGGGAACCATCTGGGGTCCTGCTGTCTCGGGAGCGGATTCAAACTCAAAGGATTCGGTCATGGTAGGTTTGTTGAGTTGATGTTAATAATTTGATTGGTGAGGATTTTCTGTGGGGCAGATGGGGATTGAAAGAAGGGTTAGTCCTCCTCAGAATCCTCTTCATCGGGTTTGTCTTCAGATTGATCGGGGCTGATTTGGTCCAGGTAATTTTCAAAGACTGATAAACGTTCGCTATCTACTTCTTCATCCGGGAGAGCTTCTGCCAAATCGTCTTCGGGGATCAATCCAGCCTCATTGAGCACATCTTCAGATACAAATATTGGCACATTCAATCGGATAGCTAAATTCATAGCATCTGACGGGCGGGAGTCAATATTATGTAAAGTTCCATTAATATTGATGGCAATATTGCCGTAGTAGGTTTCATCTTTCAGCGAAACCACTTCAACCTGGATTACCTCGGCCTGCAGTGTATCCAATATGTTTACAAAGAGGTCATAGGTCAGGGGTCTGGAAACTTCTACTTCTTGTAAAGCCAATGTAAGATGCTCGGCTTCATAAATTCCAACCATGATGGGTAGATAACGGTCTGAGGTGGTCTCCCGCAGAATCACTACACGCTGCTGAGACATTAAACTGACGCGGATGCTATCTATCACTACTTCGATCAAAGCGGCCATAATTGGAGTTTCCTTCAGGTTAAACCTGATGTCTTGTTATTCTATCACGGGGGATTAGTGACTGCAACGAAGGAACCTTAAAGGCTTCAAATTATTAAGGAAATATCTACTTCCAGATCAGGACAAAAAATGATTCCTGGGGATGCCATCTACTTTTGATGTTGTGTTTATAATGAAGATGACTTTGCTGGGAAAAATTTCAGGGATCTTTGGAGGGATATGTCTGTCGAATCTCATGCCCATCAAAAAAATCATTTGCTCCCGCTTGATCTGCTGCGGGGGTTGTTAATGATTCCGATGGCATTGGACCATGCCAATTTCCTTATTGCTCAGCATCACTCATCTGGTGAATATTGGGGAGGGCAGATTCCCGACTTTTCCAGCCCAGTGCACTTCCTGGCCCGATTTGTGACTCATATCAGCGCGCCCGGTTTCTTTTTCATTATGGGGGTTGGGATGATGCTTTTTGCTTCATCACGTAGAGAAAAAGGCTGGAAGGAATCAGATATTCGGGGACATTTTTTGTTGCGGGGATTAGTGTTGATTGTCCTGCAGGTTATTCTGAATTACAGCCAGGCTTGGTCAGTCGCTGGATCTTCAGCTTTGTTGTGGTACGTTGGTGTATTGGCAGCTCTCGGTTTTGGAATGATCCTTTGTATCCCCTTATTGGGTTTGAGGCCGATTTTTCTGGTTGGGATCAGCCTGGGATTTTTTATTGCCATGGAGGTCCTGACTCCTGATCCTGTTCTATGGGGAAGAAATTTTGATGATTTGGCAGGAACTCTGCTGATTTTTAGTGGGGGGAGAGGGAAGTACTGGACAAACTACCCACTCCTGGCCTGGGTCGAATTAATTATATTAGGTTTATTATTCGGCAAGTGGATCCAGAATGACGTCAGCAGAGCTTACCGTAAGGGAGCCTGGCTGGGAGTGACTTTTCTGGTTGGGTTTGTATTATTGCGGTTTTTAAACGGTTTTGGGAATATCCGATCTATGCCTATTGGAAATTGGATGGATTTTCTCAGTCTGGTGAAGTATCCCCCCAGTATGACCTTCGTTCTGATAACCACAGGAATAAATTTGATCCTGTTGTGGGTTTTTTCCCGATTCAGAAGGCCAGTTTTTGGGGAGTGGAATCCATTGCTGAATTTCGGGCGTGTTCCGCTCTTTTTTTACCTTGCCCATATCGGGGTCTATTTTCTGATGGGCAGAATGCTGGCACCGAACGGTTCCAGCCTGGGTATAATGATCGTACTCTGGCTTGTCGGTTTGGCTATTCTCTATTTTCCTGCCAGTTGGTACGGCCAGTTCAAAGCTCGCCAGCCAACTTGGTCCTGGGTGAAATATTTCTAAAGGATAGGGCTGCTACCCGATGGCCTTCTCAGCCTCATGTTTGGCTTCCCGCTTTCGAGTGCCGTGGTCCAGGATCCGTTTTCGGATCCGGAGGTTTTTGGGAGTTACCTCCAGGAGTTCATCGTCTGCCAGGTACTCAATATATTGGTCCAGGCTCATTTCCCGGGGAGTGACCAGGCGCTGATTGATTTCACGGATATTATTTCGCATATTGGTTAGATGTTTGGTTTTGCAGACGTTAACCTCAATATCATCCGGACGTTTATTCTCTCCTACAACCATCCCGTGATAGACCTCCATACCGGGTTCAATAAAGAGAACCCCGCGCTCCTCGGCATTTTTCAAACCAAATATTGATGCTGTCCCGGTTTCCCAGGCAACCAGCGAACCGTGAGACCGAACTTCTACTGAGCCGGCCTGGGGTGCATAGCTGTCAAAAGAGGTGTTTAGTACACCTGTTCCCTTGGTCATGGTTAAGAAATGATGTCTGAAACCAAGAATGCCTCTGGTAGGAGCCAGAAACGTGAGCAAGACTGTTCCAGTGCTTGATTCCCGCATATCCTGCAGTACACCTTGCCGATTATTGAGGGATTCCATTACCGCGCCTATATCATCTGAGTGGATCTCAATCCGAACCTCTTCGAATGGCTCGAGGATCTGGCCGGAGGGAGATGTTTGAAGAATTACTTCAGGACGGGATACGTGGAACTCATAACCTTCCCGCCGCATGGTTTCTATCAAGATAGCCAGGTGTAATTCTCCCCGGCCTGAGACAAGCAGTCTGTCTGTGGATCCGGATTCTTCCACCCGTAAAGCCAGATTGCTTCTAATTTCACGGAACAAACGTTCCCTGAGTTTCCGGGAGGTTTTCCAGACACCTTCTCTTCCGAAAAAAGGTGAGGTATTGACGCCAAATGACATTCTTACTGTAGGCGCTTCAACTTTTATCCTTGGGAGGGGAATAGGATTATCTATGTTGCAGATCGTGTCTCCGATTGTTATGCCTTCCAATCCAGCAATCGCGACAATTTCACCAGCTTTGGCCAGTTCGATTTCCTGGCGTTCCAGACCCTGGTAATCATAGAGGTAGGTGATTTCTCCCGGGACGGTTTTTCCATCTGCAGTAAGATAAACGACTTGTTCTCCAATGGCTACCTCTCCACAAGAAATTCTCCCGATGGCTGTAGATCCCCTGAAATTATCATATTGCAGAGAAGTTACAAGCATTTGTAGTGGTTGATCAATGTGTACTAACGGGGCAGGGATCGAATTCAGGATAGTTTCAAATAGAGGCTGGAGATCGGGGCCAACATCTGGGGTATGGCCAGCCCGATGCTGGGTTGCAATGGCATAGACCACCGGGAAACTAGCTTGTTCTTCGCTTGCTCCGAGTTCTATAAACAAATCAAACGTGTCATTTAAAACCTGCTCCGAATTAGCCAACTTGCGATCCACTTTATTGATGACCACAATCACCTTGTGGTTAAGTTCCAGCGCTTTCTGGAGTACAAAACGAGTCTGAGGCCG
The DNA here is from genome assembly GCA_964582965.1 of uncultured Anaerolineales bacterium. Classification (GTDB taxonomy): domain Bacteria; phylum Chloroflexota; class Anaerolineae; order Anaerolineales; family UBA11858; genus B10-G9. The sequence continues at coordinate 21,395 of CAZOUN010000003.1, forward strand.
TGGACCTTCAGCAGCATCAACTAATAGCAATACTCCATCAACCATATTTAAGACCCGTTCTACTTCGCCGCCGAAGTCAGCATGGCCTGGGGTATCAACGATATTTATTTTTGTAAGCTGGCCGCTTTTTGGATCTGTGATCACGATAGCCGTGTTTTTGGAGAGAATGGTAATGCCTCTTTCCTGCTCCAATTCGTTTGAGTCCATCACTCGTTCTTTGAAGACCTTCTTTTCATGAAAAACGCTTGCCTGTTGCAGGAGCCCATCAACCAGGGTGGTTTTTCCATGGTCAACATGGGCAATAATGGCTACGTTTCGTATGTCAGTTCTGGTAGTTTGCATAATTTTCACTTTTGAAGCATAAAAAAACCCGACCGATCTTGGCCGGATTCACACAATATAACACCATAGTTTACCAAATGAGGAGAGTATTGAATAGGCTTCAAGATTATTCCGGAGTTATAAATCGGGTGAAACCCACTTTTTGAGAGTTGCTGCGTTGCTGGCAATGGTAAATAATATTATTGGTAAGATCTGGATCATTAAACGATTAGAGGAATCAGTTTCTCCAAGTCGGTAGGGTGTCCTTGCCAGGGCGATTAATATAATAACAAGAATATATGCTCCGATAGTGTGAATGAGAAACCAGTTTTCGGGAAGCTGTTCACTTTGCCAAAAGATTAATGGTACAAAGAAAAGAAGCACAAACCAAGTCCATCCCCAGGAATACATGTGGACCAGATTTTGCCAGTAGTTAGTTATTGAAGTAATCATGTGTTCAGGTTCAACAAGTATTGCCAGAACTACTCCGAAGAATAAAACGGTAAGGATCAATAATGGCATTACTGATAAGAGGGGTTTAAGTTTTGAGCTGAAAAATGCTAGTATCAGTAAACTAATTAATGCGATCAGAATTATTAGGATATTGTTGCTACTTAATAATTGATTTTGACCTCCAGATAACAGTAAGGCAACATGCCATGCGATTGCAATAAGTGCGTAAGGAACAACCATAGTTAATGTTTGTTTATAACTTGACAGTTTAATTGAAACTACTAATAAAATTATGAGAATTGCATATATTGGACCCTCAATTCTTGAAAAACTGAAGGCTGTGATGGATATTGATCCCAAAATCATCCAATCGTCCTCGTTTGATTTGATGAACTTCCAATATGAATATATGGCAAGGAGTAGGAATATTGAGGCTGTAAGATTGTTATGAATATAAAAGGAATGATTAAGGAATTGTTTTGTGGCCAGAACCAAAATAAAAGCCCCCGCTATGATCAGTGAGGTTATTAGGGGAAAATAGTTTTTAAGTTCATGGAACATTCCCAAGAATAATATGGCGATGAGGCATACCGCCAAGATTGTTTGATAGCCTGATAGATAATCAAAGGAAAACAACCCCGCAGCCATTTGTATGACAGGTACAATAACACCCCACTCCGTAAATTGACTTATGGACCACGGAACCAACCCGGATTCAACTAAACCTCGGCCATGAAAGATAATACTAAAACTGTCTTCTGTAGCGAAAACAAAGTATTGATTGGAAAATATATAACTGAGTATTGAAATGATCAGAAGTCCCGTGATCATAAAAACCAGATCTTTAATTGAAATCTGAATGGTTTTCTTATAAACAGGTTTGGCAATGGAAATTATAGAAATTATCAAAACCAGGATGATTAAGCTGGCCCAGGTATAGGGGATCTTAAGGATTAGAAGGATCATTGAAGCTAAGACCCAGATGATTACCCCGATAGGAAAGCCGGCAGATGTGATCAGCCAGGAAGGAATTTTCCTGTTTAGGGGGAGCAGGCAAATATTTCCTATTATGTAGAGCAGAACGTAAAATATGGGCATTGTCATGTCAGTCCAACAAGGATAACGGAGCAATAATGATGATGTTGTTATATGAGGTTAGAAAGAGCTCATTATTTTTCGGATCAGTATTATATATGCGGTATTCAATACCCCCGTTTTGATATATTGTATATCCGGAATTTGGTTTATCCTCAAGATTATTATACAGTTCATCTGAAAGATCAATTAAGATTTCATTTGATTCAATAATATATACTCCAAACCTCGATATTTTTTGAAGCTGGGAATAATTATCAATGGAAGGATTTATATGAAGGCGAGCCAAAGGATATGTTTCGGAAATGTCCCAAACAAGATCGTAAGGCAGCGACCGGTTCCAGCGTTTTTCAGCCAATTGATTTAAACTGCCTTTTTGGACAAGCGTGTAGGGAGGATAGGTCAGTTCAGTATATAAATAATAATTAATGGAAATAGTGAATCCCATTATTAGAACCAGTAAGAAAATTCGAATAATATTCTGGTATCTGATTAAGACCATCGATAATATTGTTATTAATCCCGTTCCTATAGTAAAGCCAATAAAATATTCATACAAACCAATTTTGATTGGCAATACGAATCCCAATAAACCAGTTCTGATTAACTGCTTTTCAGTCAGAATTAATGCGTAATAGAGAATATAGAACAGAAATAGGTTGAGAAATAGTGTATCTTTGATTTTGGGCTTTGGATGAAGCATTTGCCTGCCCCTTTATGGTTGTTATCGGGGTGGAATTATTGAATGTATTCTACAACACTCTCTAGTTGTGTCAATAAGGCAGCCCTGAGCCAAATTACATCTCAGGGTCGGTCCTGTGTAGTTTGGCATAGTTTGTCTTTTTCAGTTTTTTGATCCTGATGAAGAGTTGAATCATCCCGAAGAAGTTTAAAAACATCAGCAGGGCTGTAAGACCTTGCAGGATCATGAAAAATGGGCCATACCGGTCAGCGGCAGATAAATTGTTGATTTGTAGAAGAATTATCGGTAAAAATATCACCAGGTAAAGCATAACCCGCTGGTATTTCCCAATTTTAGATTCAAGATCGCTGTAGATTTCAGGGGCTTCGCCATTGGTGACCTTGAAACGGAAATATACCCAACCGGCCATTTCTCCAATGTGTACCCAGACTGCGTCTGCAAAAAGTTGTAGGTAGGAATCCTTATCTTTCGTCTTGAGGGATTGATAATCCAATCGGTAGACATAGTTCGCAGACTCTCCATCCCTGAACTGGTAATTTCCAGGGATGGGAACAGCTACCAGATGCAATCCCTGATTTGCCATCTCCGACAGCTAAGCCTCTTCCTTCTCGTCCTGCCAAGCCCAGAACCATTTTGTTTTGGTTATTATTTCATTAGTCATATTCTTCTTTCTCCTCCTCGGCAGATACTTGCTGCCAAAAATCAAAATTCTTTCCAACGCTTTGTAACATGATTTCCATTCGCTGGATCTGTCCTAAGAGAACCCGTATTCCCATTTCTGATATCTGGAACATCTTCCGCCTCCCTACTTTTCCGACCATGGAGATCAATTTGTTCTCTTCCAGGGTTGTAAATGCACCATAAATTGTGCCTGGAGCCAACCGGAGGGTGCCCTGGCTGATTTCCTCGGCTTTCTGCATCACTGCATAGCCATGTTTGGGGGTTACCAGCGCTAGCAAGATATAATAAGTGGCTTCCGTGAGGGGAAGATGTTTTGAGATTGATTTGTCTTCCATAAAAACTCCTTTCTGGGGCAATGTTTTATAACATCTTGCGTTATACCGGACAACGATATAACGTATACCGATATACCAGGTCAGTTCTAACATTTAGCCAAGACCCAAAAAGAAAATATCAAGCTTAGAAAATGGACAATGGAAAAATAACATGCCAAACTCCTTTATAATTGAATACAATCGGTTTATTTGGGAGGGATTGGTTGCATTTGAGAGATTCTCTTAAGTTAATTTATTGGATATTCCTAATGCTTTTCCTGGTTACTGCCTGCCAGCGTTCAGAGGTTTCTGCTCCTGGGGTAAGTACATCAGAATTTAGCTTGCTGCCACTCACAAGCTGGCAAATACAATACAGCGGGGAGTTGGATCTTGATATTGATGTAGATGCTTTTAATCTAGATTTATTTGATACGCCAACAGAGATCATTATTGAGCTCAAGGAAAGAGGAGTTTTCGTAATCTGTTATTTCAGTGCTGGCAGCTACGAAAACTGGCGACCAGATGCGCACAAGTTCCCAGACGATGTTTTGGGGTATGAATTGGAAGATTGGCCTGGAGAGCGCTGGCTGGATATTCGGCAGATACCTGCTTTAAGACCTATTATTGAGAACCGAATGGATCTGGCTGTTGAAAAAGGATGTGATGGTCTTGATCCAGACAATTTGGATGGATATGAAAATAAGACTAGATTCCCTCTAACAGGGTCCGATCAATTGGTGTTTAATAAATATCTGGCCCGGGCAGCCCATGATCGAGGATTGAAAATCGGTTTAAAGAACGACGTCAATCAAATCCGGGAGTTGGTTGAAGACTTTGATTGGGTAGTGAACGAGGAATGTTTTACATACCAAGAATGTGATCAATTGCTGCCATTCCTCGATGCTAACAAGCCTGTTTTTGTTATTGAGTATGGGATAACCCCGGCAGATTTTTGCCCCGAGGCCAATCAACGAGGATTTTCTGCGCTACATAAAAATTTGGATTTAGATGCCTACTATACCGATTGCCATCAATTTATTTCCCATTAATTATTATTTTACAGTAGCCAGCATGACAAGAATGGATTCATGAAGTAGGAATCGCGGCCTTCTATGCGTACGGGAATAAAAGTTAATGGGATTGGATCGTGATGATAACAAGGAGTAACGCTTCAGCAAGTTATTGATTGTATTTAGTCCTTCTTTGAAAGAGAAACCAATTTTCTCTGTATACCAGCGCAAGGATGAATATCTGGGCTGATTATCTCGTTCTGCCAACTGCGGCGTTTCTGATCGCTTTAACATACCTCTCGGATATGGTTGCAGTGAAACGTGTCATTTTCAGAAAAATCGAGATTCGTCGGGATCTAAAATTTGTAAATCGTTGACGCGGAATTAATTCTTTTTATTGTGTCATAGAAATCGATGCCAATGATATCGCAATACCATTGTATGGACTCATAACGGGGTTCATTTTCATTATCGATAAAAGCCAAAGCCTCTTTACGTGTGATCATGCCTTCTCTGATCTGATTGCTGCGGAAAGTATCATTTTCAGTCAAACCGGCCAGCATATAATATATATAATTATAAAATGAAGCGGTTCCATCACCTATTCTCCAGGTGTTTTTTGTGTCTGCCGCAGTTTCCCAGTTATACTCATTGATCAGGGTATTGTTGATTATGTCTTCATCCCATTTTACATACTCATAGATATTTATAAAGTTGTGGGGAATGAAATAATAAGATAAATAAGCCCCGATTGTATCCACTAAAGAGGAATTGATGTAGGCAGGATTGCTGATATAACGGGTTGCGTAATACCAGGCCAACTGAAGCTTGTTTCTTAATGACAGCGTATAAGTATGGCGGCTGCCGTGCCGGGGGGGGATACCGCAGAATCCGTATTTGAATTGGGTAGTTTCTAGTAAGTTTTCTCCCATAATTATTACATTTGTGCTCGTTTGCTGCATTACTTTGTTCATGTAATAATGATATTGTTTATCTCCTGCCATAAAGATCGGGACAGTTCCCAGATCGGGTTTCTTTAACCAGGCAGTAACATTCTTTCTGATGTTGTTCCTCTTTTTTGTTATATCTGCAGAAACAAGTATGTGTTCCAGTCCAAGTTGTCCACATAAACGCATTTGATTACGGCGGGCGAGGTCAGTGACCATGCCCCAATCGTATGTATAAGTGACCGGGTTCATTTGGAAATCATTCTTCATTAAATGTACTGAATAACTGCTGTCCCTTCCTCCGCTGAAGGTTACCAAACAATCTGCCAAGCCGTTGGTTTTTCTAATTTGGGCCAGCAATTCTTCAAGGGCTTCCTCTCCCTTGAAACCAATTGGTTCATAATGGCGGCAATAGTTGCAGACACCATCTTCATCAAATTCGATAAATGGCATGGTCTCAGGCAGGACACATTTTGTACAGCGCCTGAGTTGAGATATTGCCTCCTTCCTTTTGGGATACTCATCCTTAAAAGAGGGAGAAAGGATGTACGGCCCGTCCCCGGGAATTCTGTCCAGGGGTCTGGAGTTACTAGCGGGGAGTGTAATATCCACTGTGGCCCCGTGATGTTTGCGGATCTCATCTGTGTGAATGATATCGCCGGGAGCCTTCCGAATAGTAAATGGCTCTAGTTTGAGATCATCAAGATTGAGCAGGTATCCTGTCCCGGGAAGGACTTGCTGGATCTCAAAATCTTTTAGCAAGCCCCGGAGTCTCTTTTTATTCAGCAGCGTTTCCAGTACATAACTCTCTGAAGCAAATATATAGCCATTCTTGGCTTGATTGGTTGCCAGATAGAGTGAGCCATTATTAGTAGATAACAGGATATTGTTCAGGTTTTCAAATAGAACAGCAAGGGAGGCAACGCCCTCAATATGCTGATAAGCTTCTTGAACTCCACTTATCAGCCCGTTTGTTTTGTTGTGGAAAGTCTGAATTAAACCGAGTAATAATTCTGTGTCCAGTTCGGTGTTTTTTTCTATCTCTGGATGTTTTCCCCAGAGCTCATCAACGTTGGTAATGATCCCGTTATGGATTGCAACCATATTGCTTGCTATGGCAGGTTGATTATTATTATGGATTTGCCTGCCGCCGTTGGTGACCAGACGGGAGTGACCGATGATACAAATAGGAAAGTCCGGTTCTTGATATCCATTGCCATTATTCCCAATATAAATTTTGTTATATAGGTCCTTATATTCTTTGAACCTGATTATCTCTGAGGCGGGAAGGGGATATTTTGCCACGAAAATCGTCTCTGGAGTTTTTAACGCGAATCCAGAAGCTTCTTTTCCTCTGGATTCAGAAAGCAGGAATAGGTGCTTCATTAGATATTCTGTATCATTTCGAGAAAAACCTACTTCTCTGCTGAGAGCTACACCAAAAATGCCACACATTATAAACTCCGAATCACCTGTTCTTATTGTTATAGTCCATATCCATCCAAATCGCAAAAAGGATGGACTGGAATGTTATCAGGAAGGTAAATGTAATAATCGTTGCTGTTGTTTTTGGCAGTTCATTGTACTTAATGAACATATAGAAAAACCTGATTGTGAATGGAATCAAAATCACTATAGTGTTGAAAAAAGCAAATAGATAAAATAGAACCAAAGGATGAAAATCGCGGATGATATACTTGCTCCACAGCCGGTGGTAGAACAGCCTGGTTAAGAGCACGATAATCATAGGGATATACTTCCAAACCTTGATCTTACTGATTTCGCGATCATATACCGGACGAACTTGAAGGTCCGCAACGCGGAAATTATTGATGTTTAACATGCAAAGGATATCAGCATTATAGCCATACCCCGTTGTCATTTTATGAATAGGTATCTGCTTTAGTGCTTTTTTATGAATTGCCGTATATCCACATTGAGGATCCATTACAAAATAGTAGCCAGTGGCAAATTTTGTGAGTAAAGTTAAAACGGAATTACCAAGCTTTCGATATAAGGGCATAGAGTCAATGTTTTGATGTAGGAGACGATTCCCTTTGACATAGTGGTACTTTTCCTCAATAATTTTATCAAGCAACCCGGGTAAATCATCCGGGTGCATTTGATTGTCTCCAGCCATAACTGCAGTGATATCAATATCTGACTTCCTGCTAGCCAGATACCCATTGATTAAGGATTGACCAAGTCCTTGATTGGTTTGGTTTTCGATCAGGATAATTCTCTGGTCGGTCTGCTGTCTCTTTTTTATAATCTCCGGTGTGTTGTCGCTGCTGCCGTCATCGATTACGAAGATCCTGTCTACGAATTTAGGCATGCCTTCCAGAGTTTCCTGGATTAATAGCTCCTCATTATAAGCAGGGACGATGACACCAATCTTGTTTTCCTTGTACATTTAGTTTCCCTTAAAATATCTAACTGCCCAATCGATAGTTAATTTAAGACCTGCCGGAAAATCTGTCAAAAACTCCATCCCAAATGCTTCCCGAATCTTAGAGTTATTGATGTCAAAAACTTTTATATCGCCCGGCATCCAATCCGCATAATTTATTTCTTGGTCTTCAATTCCGAGATGCGCTGATATTAGATCTGCCAGTTCTTGGATTGTCACCTTTATTCCAGATGCACAGTTGTACACCTCGCCGGTTGTTCCTGGGGTGACCGCAGCCATAAGATTAGCCTTTACAACATCTTTCACATATGTGAAAGACCTTTGTTGGGTTCCGTCGCCAAATATTGTTATAGGTTCTTTTTCAACCATCCTGCGAGAAAATATTGATACAACACCACCCACGTCACTGGATTCCTGCCTCGGACCATAAACGTGAAAATAACGCAAAACTGTCGTGTCCAGTCCATAAAGATGCTGAAAAGCTTTAACATACTTTTCACCAGCAAGTTTGCTCACCCCGTAATAGGATGTGGGCACAAGGGGATGGTTTTCGTCCTGGGGAAAATATTGCGCTTCGCCATAAATAGAACCTGTTGAGGCGTGGACGAATTTCTTTACTTTATGTTTTAGGGATAATTCCAATAGGTTGAATGTGCCTTTTGCATTGATATCCAGATCTCGTCGGGGGTCGGTGAGGCAGATTGTTTTTTTGCTGGCAGCCTGGTGGAAGATAACGTCTACGCCAGCGAAGTGTTTTTCAAGTCCAGCCAGGTCCGTCACATCGCACTCAACTTCATGAAAGTGATCGTGTTTCTTCAAATGAGCAAGATTCTCATGCTTACCGGCAAAATAGTTATCAATGCTGATGGTCTCAACGCCCATCCCGACCAGTTCTTCAATTATATGGCTGCCAATAAATCCGGCGCCACCGGTTACTAAAGCTTTTTTAAATGGAAATACCATATCATCCTCGTAATAAATATTTTGTTTAGACGGCAACAATTTATTATACCAATCGAATACCCATTCCTTCTTTTCTTCTGGGATTGCAGGTAGGTTATGGATGCTGGCTTCTATCCTTAAAACCGATTGGAAGGTGTTCTTAATCCGGATCCTGAATGTTTCGGATGATAAACAGAATCTCATCCTCGCTCATTTCGGGATAAATTGGAATTGCCAGAGTCTCTTGACTGGCTTTTTCGGAAACGGGAAAATCCCCGATTCGATACCCATATTTCAAACAGGGTTCTGCTAGATGTATCGGTTGTGGGTAATAGATACCGGTAGCAATGCCCACCCGATTTAGTTTTTCTTTGATTTCCTCACGCTGTTCAGATTGGATAATATAGAGGTGATATACATGTTTTGCCCCAGGTTTTTCCGAAGGGGTTTTTAACTTAGGGATATTTGAGAATGCCTCTGAATACCGTTGGGCGATCTCTCTTCTTTTATCATTCCAACTATCGAGATATTTCAACTTTACTCTTAGAACAGCAGCCTGGATAGCGTCAAGACGGCTGTTATATCCCAGAATCTCGGGATAATATTTCTTCTTCCAGCCGTGAGCCCTTAATTTCCTTATCCGATCGGAAATCTCTTTTGAATCTGTGACTACCATTCCCCCGTCTCCATACCCCCCGAGGTTTTTGCTGGGGAAGAAACTTAAGCAGGAAACATCACCCAGGTTGCCGGTTTTCGTCCCCTTATACTCGGCCCCAATTGCCTGCGCGTTATCCTCGATGAGTTTAATCCCATATTCTGCCGCAATCTCAATCAGCGAATCCATTTCAGCTGGGTGGCCATAAAGGTGAACCGGTATCACGGCTTTTGTTTTTGGTGTGATTGAATTTCTGATCTGGTCTACATCTAGGCAATACGTATCAGGATCAATGTCGACCAGGACGGGGTTTGCTCCAACGTGAATTACTGCCCCAATAGTGGCAAAGAATGTATAGGCTGGCAGAATCACCTCGTCGCCTGGTCCAATATCAAGCGCTCGTAAACTTAATATCAGGGCGTCTGTTCCCGAAGCAACGCCCACCCCGAATTTGACCCCGAGATACTCTGATGCCTCAGACTCAATCGCCTGGACCTCATCACCGAGAATAAAATGCCCGGATTCTACAACTCGTTGAATCGCGGAATCTATCTCTGGTTTGATTCTGTGATACTGGGCTGTTAGGTCCAGAAGAGGAATATTCAAAGTGGCCCTTAAATTATGACGCTGGTTTGATCTTGCTATCATTTAAACGAAGGTACTTATTCCCACAACTGGAGCAGGTCGTTTCGTTTTCATTATTATCTTGATTGAACTTCAGCCTTTCTCCGCATTGACACATCCAGCCTTGTAATATTCCTGGATTCCCATAAACAAGCCCGTAATCAGGGACTTCTTTCGTTACAACAGCACCCGCTCCAATAAATGCATACTGCCCCAGCGTGGTGCCGCAAACGATAGTTGCATTTGCGCCAACGGTCGCTCCCTTTTTGACCAGCGTAATTTGATATTGGTCTTTTCTATTGATATGGCTTCGCGGGTTGACCACATTGGTAAAGACCATGGAAGGACCTAAAAACACATTGTCTTCCAGGATTACTCCATCATAGATCGACACATTATTCTGGATCTTTACATTGGAGCCGATCTTTACACCAGAAGCTATAAATGTGTTCTGTCCGATTACGCAGTTTTTCCCGATTTGGACGTCAGGCATGATGTGGCTGAAATGCCATATCTTTGTGCCTGGGCCAATTTCAGACCTGTCTTCTACAATGCTGGATTCATGAACGTAATATTCACTCATGAGACGCGCCTTTTACTTTGAAATAAGGAAATGAGCTTTATCATCAAGTTGAGTGACTTCTTGATATCTGATCTTGTGAGTTATCTCCACGGCCGGTCTGGCATCTTTAATACCAAATCCATTCCCTGCTAAAGTCCTTTCATAGACCAGCGTATGTAGATCTGTAAAACCACCCGAGAATTCGATTTCTTCTCCATCGATTGTAATTGACCGATAGGTTTTAGGTTGTTCGGTCTGAGGAGGTGATGGCAGATCCTCTTCTTTGAGGGACAAAAACCAGCTTACATTTGCGTGTTCGAGTTCTAAAAATCCTGATATTCTTTCTTTTTCTGATATGTAAACCTTGCTCTCTCTTGGTTCACCAAAAAGCCACAGTATGAGATCAAAAAAATGTACCCCGATATTTGTGGCTATGCCGCCGGATTTCTCTGGCGTACCCTTCCAGGAGACATCATACCAGGGACCTCGGGGTGTGATGTAAGTGATATTTACATCATAGGGTTTTGTTGGAGATTCTTTTTCTATGGCAGCTTTAAGTTTCACTATCTCGGGATGGACCCTGAGTTGAAGGACAGTATAGATTCTTCCCTTACTTTCTTCTTCAAGAGCTTCAAGTTGATCCAGGTTCCAAGGATTAACAACCAGGGGTTTTTCACATATTGCATTTATGTCCAAGCGCAGTGCCAGCCGACAGTGGGCGTCATGAAGGTAATTGGGTGTGCAGATGGTGAGATAATCAATTCCTTTCCCCTCTCCCTGTCGCCTTAACTTTTCAAGATGTCTGTCAAACCGCTCAATTTCAGTGAAGAATTTTACATTGTTGAAGTATCGGTCCAGGATGCCCACTGAGTCATAGGGATCGATTGCTGCAACCAGCTCGTTTCCTGTTACCTTAATTGCTTTTAAGTGCCTGGGAGCGATATATCCTCCAACTCCCAGCATCGCAAATCTTTCAATAACTTTTGATTGGTCCACACTATCTCCCATTTGATAATTTGATGCCCAAAATCTGACTTACATGGATAATGGTGTATGATTAGGCAACAACTTTCTAATGTAATTCTATTCTACTCTAACGAATAGTTCTGTCAATAAGCGGGGGAAACCCTCTCCAATGGCAGCAAATGTTTTGTTTCACGGTTTTGAATTATTTCACAGAAAATGATGGTGATTCATATCCTCTAGTGGGATACATAATAAAAAAATATTGCTAATACTCGCGCATGACAATTCCAGGAAAACAAGAGAGCAGATATTTAATGTTTTCGAGGAGTAACAATGTCAAAAGTCGATTTTAAGAAGGAATGGAAACATCTCTACCAGCCCTCAAAGAAAGAATTCCAGATTGTGGAAGTACCAGACATGGCATTTTTCCAGGTGGATGGTCATGGAACGCCAGGTGTTGTTCCCGAATATACAGCTGCCATTGAAGCGCTTTATGCCATGTCCTATAAAACTAAATTCTTGAGTAAAAAAATTGAAAAAGACTATGTGGTCCCACCCCTGGAAGGTTTATGGTGGGCAGATGATATGGCATCTTTTACAACTGCCCTGGACAAGAGTCAATGGCATTGGACCATGATGATCATGGTACCAGAGTGGATCACAGAAGAAATGAGGGCTGAATCAAGGGCAGAGGTTGTTAAAAAGAAAGACCTGCCCTCGCTGGCAAAGCTTCGCTGGGAGGTTTACCAGGAAGGGCTATGTGTTCAGATCCTGCATCTGGGATCCTATGATGACGAAGGTCCGGTTTTGGCCAGATTACATGAAGAATGGATGCCGGAACAAGGCTATACATTTAACGGGCTGCATCATGAAATATATCTCGGCGATCCCAGGCGAGTAGAACCGCATAAATTAAAGACAATTCTTCGTCAACCGATTCGGACAATCTAGGGAAAATCACTATGTCAGAACCTTATATTATTCCAACCCTGAGCACAGAACGATTACTATTGCGGGCATTTAAGAAGGATGATCTTGACCCGTTTGCGTCCATGGTATCTGACATCGAGGTAATGCAGCGAGCAACCTATGATGGAACCACAATGACCCGAACCCAGGCCTGGAATTGGCTCTGTTTTATGCTGGGGCACTGGCATATGCGAGGTTTTGGTATTTGGGGAATTGAAGAGAGTTCTTCGGGAGAATTGATCGGAAGGATCGGCCTTCAGTTCCTGGATTCATTTGATGATGTTGAGTTAGTGTGGATGCTGGCCGCATCAGCCTGGGGGAAAGGCTTCGCCTCAGAAGGGGCCAGGGCCGTGATCGATTTCGGCTTGAATAGATTGGCTTTACCCCGCATTGCGGCGGTGATCCGCCGGGAGAACAAGTCTTCCATTCGCCTGGCAGAACGCCTCGGGATGGAAATGGAAAAAGAAGTTGTACGCCAGGAAATCCTTTACTATCAATATGTCATTATCAGGTAGTAGAAAATACTCTTTTTGCTCCAGGTCTAAATGAGCAACTTATCCAGACAATCTGTGAATTAATTCACAACATTAACGTTATGTTAGATTACCTAAAAAGAGACCTCGGCCTAGTTGCCAGGGAGTATACTATGATCCTTAATGTTTTCACAAACTTACCTGGAGGTAGATTATGGCTGTTGAAAGTTATCCCAAATTTTTTAAAAAGGTTCAGCAAGAGATGGGCGCTTATGGAAAAGCGAACCCTGATATTATGGCTGGCTTCACCAAGCTTCATCAAGCTGCCGGTTCTGATGGAGCTCTTGATGCAAAAACCAAAGAATTGATGGCTCTGGCTATCGGCATTGTGGTTCGATGTGATGGTTGTATTGCTTTCCATGTCCATGATGCCCTCAAAGCTGGCGCTACCGAGGACGAGATCGTGGATGCTATCGGTGTGGCTATCATGATGGGCGGCGGTCCGGCGGTTGTTTACGGTTCGGCGGCCCTGGAAGCTCTCAAGCAGTTCCAGCTTGATAAATAGTTCAATAAACTCTACTTTTGTTATAAATGTCAGAAGGAATTCTTCTCTTCTGGCATTTTGTCTTTAATGTACAATAAGATAAAGAAATCTTTTCATAAATAGATGTTAACAGCTAGGGGGCAGCAAAGTCAGGAGGTAAAACCATGAATGACTTGTTAATGCTGGATAAGTACTTTCCTGAAGGGGAGCTTGAAGGGGGCATTGATTTAGCGAATCGGCTAGGGTGGGGTATATCTGTCCAAATGGCAGGTGATGGCTATGTTATATCGAGCGGGGATGAACCGATTCTGAGAACAGAACACAAAGATGCTTTACAATCTTTTATTTATGGGTTGGGCCTGGCGTATGCTATTCTTCCGGAGAATGTTTATAACTCCTTGGAAAAAGCATTAAAGGATTTGTAAAATATTGACTCGTTATCAAGGAGCCATTCATGGGGCAAACTCAAAAACACACACCTAAACTATTTCTGATAATTAGTTTGTTGATTATACTCAGCTTGTCCTGCAACTTGCCTTCGATGGCACAATCTGTCCAGGGGGCTGACGAGACAGCCCAGATTGAGATCAGTGTTAGGGAAACTTTGAGTGCCCTGGAAGGGAATGAGGCCTCGGAAGCACCGGATCAATCCGGGCAGGCCCCCGATACTCCTTCAGAAACACCTGAACCAGAGATCAGCGATACACCTACTTTGACTCCCACAGCTACTGATACTCCGACTCCGGAAGTAGCCATGATCTATGCGTCGGCCAATACCAACTGCCGAACGGGACAGGGAACTTTCTTCGAATGGCTGGTCACCTTGCAGGGTGGAGATGAAGCGGAAGCAGTAGGTATAGATTCTTCAGGAGATTACTGGTACATCCGGCGGCCTGACAGCCCTTCTCAATTCTGCTGGATGTGGGGCAAATACGCCACACCATCAGGGCCTTATCAATCCTTACCAGTCTACACACAGATACCTACTCCTACGCCGGGATTTGATTTTAAGCTTACCTATCTTGAGACTTTTCAGTGTGGTCCCTGGTGGGGTCTGCAATTCCAGCTTGATAATATAGGATCATTTACACTGGAATCCTGGAAATCATCCGGAGTGGACAATTCTGGCGGATTGACCAATAATCCTAATCAACAGGATATATTCTTCAGCTCTTTTGGATGTGTTATGGGAAATTCACAGAATGATCTGACCCCAGGTGAAGGTTCATATGTGAATGTTATCTTTGATGGAAACCCCACGGGACATGAGATAAAAGCCAGTGTCAAGGCCTGCACAGAAGACGGATTGGCTGGTGATTGTCTAAAGAAGTCGCTTAATGTGACGCCCTGAACTGGTTTTGAACAGGAATTAAGGATAAGTCTCCGCCAATAATGTTTGGATGGCAGCCTCGGTCTCATCATAGGCGCCTTCTCCGATATGAACATAGCGGATATTTCCTTGTTTATCGATCAGGTAGAGATTGGGCCAGTAGTGGGTATTGTATGCCCGCCACGTGCTGCCGTCATTGTCCTGGGCAACTGGATATTCTATACCAAGTTCACTCACAGCCTGTTTGAGATTTTCCAGATCTTTTTCGCGGGAAAATTTGGGGTAGTGGTTGCCAATTAAGACCAACCCCTGGTTTTTGTAGTCCATATGCCATTCCCTCAACGAGGGAATTACGTTCTTACAATTAATTCAACCGTAGGTCCACATATCTATCAGAACTACCTGTCCCTGTAGATCAGCCAGACGTAATGGCTCATCTGTATTGATCCAAACCTCGTTTTGAAGCTCCGGAGCAGGGCCCAGACTTTGCAATGTCAGGTTTCCCTGGCGTTCCTGAATGCTGCAGCCAGCCAGGATCAGGGTTATACCGATCAGAAGGAGAAGGCTTTTTCATTTTTCGCCCTTATTTCAGCTGTTAGGTTATCTTAATAGGTACCGGTTACAATAAAAAATAATGTTACTCAGAGAGGATTTATAGACGATGATAGATGTGGTAAATCTTACAAAGAAATTTTCCTTGATTTCAGAATATTGGGATCCCAAGATTATCGCCCAATTGAATGACTACCACCTCAAGATAGCTAAGATCGAGGGCAACTTTGTCTGGCACAGCCACCCGGAAACGGATGAAATGTTCCTGGTGGTTGATGGCGAACTGAACATTCACCTTAGAGATGGACTCTTACATCTTAAACCGGGAGAATTATGTGTCATTCCCAAAGGGGTGGAGCATAAACCTGCCACTGTGGGGGAATGCCAGATCCTGATGGTAGAACCTGCCGGCACCCTGAACACTGGTGACGCTGGCGGAGAAATGACAAGAGGAGAAACTGCCTGGATTTGATTCTCTTCAATGTTTTTAAGGTCGGATCCCCAGGACATTTTGGAAGGATAAGATGATTAATAGATTATTTACTCCCGCAATGTATCACGGCCGGGATAAGCAAAAGGTGTTCTTTGAAGGCTGGTATTACAAGATAATCTCCGCTGGTCAGAATCAGCGATGGGCAGTGATTCCCGGGATTTCCCATCATCCTGATCCAGAGCGCGCTCACTCCTTCATTCAAGTTCTTGATGGTATGACCAGCACGGTTGAATATCATCGTTTCCCATTTGAGGCTTTTCATGCTTCATCAACCAATTTCAAAATCCAGATCGATCGTAATTCCTTTTATAGTCAGGGATTTTCATTAAATTTATTAGGAGAAAACCAGCACATCCAGGGTGATTTGGTATTTGGGAAGCTAAGACCTTGGCCGGTCAGTTTGTTCTCACCTGGGGTGATGGGACCTTATCGGTTTGCACCATTTCTTCAGACTTACCATGGTGTCCTTAGCCTGGATCATGAAATCATGGGCAGTCTCAAAATAAATGGGGTTGAAGTGGATTTCGGTGGCGGCCGGGGTTATGTGGAAAAGGATTGGGGAAAAACATTCCCGCGGGCTTATATATGGATGCAAAGCAATCATTTCCCTGAAAATGGTGTTACTTTGACTGCGTCTGTGGCTACGATTCCCTGGTTGACAGGTTGGTTCCGAGGATTCCTGGTAGGGTTTGTAGCGCATGGAACCCTGTATCGTTTTACAACTTACCTGGGTTCAAAAATCACCCGTCTGTCAGTAAATGATCAATATGTTATCTGGAACCTGCAGGGTAGTCGCAAATCAGATCCGGGGAAAGAATTTCAGGCTTACTATCTGGAGATCAAGGCTGAACGGGGGCGGGGAGGTTTATTATTATCACCTGAATTGGACGGTATGACTCCCCGCATCCTGGAGAGTTTAACGGGAGAAATAGAGGTTACTTTATCTGGATTGGCTAAGGATGGCCAGGATCGAGAAATTATATATCAGGGAAGGGGAAGCTGTGCTGGCCTGGAGGCTGCAGGCTCTTTAGAGGAAATTGCAGAACTGGATGAAGTGGAGGAATAGTGATCAATTTGTCAGAATCCTGGATTAATTCATTACCGGAGGCTTGTGTAGGTCTTCTGGCGATAAAAAATGCACCCAATCAAAAAGATCATCCGGATTTAAATTTAGCCAGGAAGAATTTGGAAAACGAATTGAGGTCTAAATATGGAGGAATGGATCGTAAGACGCTGCGGGAAACCCCGGTTTTCGCAGCTTACGATGCTTTCTATCGGCCCTTCAAGAAATCCTATCATGTCCAACTCCAGCTGGAATCCATAGTATTCAAAGGTAAATCGATCTTTTCTCCCTCTGCTCTTGTGGCGAGCATGTTCATGGCTGAGTTGAAAACGGGATTATTAACAGCGGCTCATGATCTGACGGCTCTGACGCTGCCTCTGGTGGCGGATGTGGCAGTGGGAATTGAAACTTATCAGCGGCTGGACGGGTCAGACCAGACCCTTAAAGAAGGTGATATGTATATTCGGGACCAGGAGGGCATCCTTTCCTCAGTGATCTACGGTCCGGACCAACGTACCCAAATCCTCCCGGATACTAATCAGGCGGTTTTTACGACCTATGGCCCCCCTGGGATATCCATGGCCCAGGTCCAGGGACAGCTGGAGGTCCTGGAATCTTTTATCAAAATATTTTCTTCCGAAGCAGAACGATCTTTACTGGTCGTTCTTTAACGGGGTTATATAGATAAACGCCAAAACTTCAGCAGGATCTTGTCCTACAACCTTTACCCCAGCTTGAATAATCGAACAGCATGACCGGTTCTGGCAGATTCGTATAATGCCAAAGCGGTCCGGACATGATTCCTGGTCTCCTTTAAGCTGATCAGGGTGGGGTTGCTGTCCAGGATAGCGTTCTGCAGATCTTCCACTTCCCCGAGATACAGTGATTTCTTGGGGACCTGAATCTCCTTCGATTTATCCTTGTGATCCGTGAAAATCACTTGGGGTTTTCGGTCCATATTCGCGAAAGGACGGGAGATATTCAGCCTGCCCTCTGTACCCACGATCTCTAAAAATGTGTGAAGAGGATTGTTGAACGAGCAGGAGATCTGGGCTAATACTTCACCATTCTCTGTCTTGAAGCCCATCTGCCCGGCAAACACTTCGTCAATTCCAGTAGGCCCAAGTTCCTCGGATCCGTAGACCCAATCTGGCGGCCCTCCCATCAGGAACTGGGTATAACTGAGGGGATAGATCCCCACATCCCACAGACAGCCACCTCCGAATTCCGGGACCATGCGCACATTCAGGCTTTCAGGTTTTCGGCCCTCTGGACCCATCTTGAAGTCAAATGTGCCCCGGATCAGTGTAACCTCTCCCAACTTTCCTTTCTGGACCCAATCCTTGACTATCTTAGTCTGGGGGTGGTGGCGGTACATAAAAGCCTCAGCCGCAACTTTGCCGAACTTATCCCTGGCTGAGATCACCGCGTCCACTTCATCCAGAGATAGGGCGAATGGCTTTTCACATAAAACATGAACGCCTTCTTCGAGTGCTCTAATAGTCCATTTTGCGTGGAGGTGATTGGGCAGACCGATATAGACTGCATCCACCTCTCCACTTTCCAGCATTTCCTCATAACTGCCAAAAGCCTGGGGAATTTCCCAGTCTTGGGCGTAATTTTCTGCGCTTTCCAATGAGCGGCTGGCTACAGCAGTCAATTCTCCCCGTTTAGCCTCACGGATGGCAGGTATTAACGCCTGGTTGATATTTGCGGTGGATAATAGTCCCCATCGAACGGTATCCATACTTGCTCCTTAAATTATTGTGTTCCCTTCTATTGTAACTATCTAATTTGATATAATGTTGTTTCTAATCTTAAAATTATGAAAACATCAAAAAGAACACTCGTTTATCTGGCTGCGGCGGTATGGTATATCGGCGGGATCATGCTTTTACGCAGCGGTCTGGAGTTGATCGTCCAGATCAGAAGCCTGAAAGAAGACACACTCTGGCCAGTGATATTTATTGTACTGGGTATTGGGTTGGGTGTTTTACAGGCTTTGGTCATTTTCACTCCCAGCTGCAGGAGGAATCTGCAGCGGATTAATCAGTTGGAGGATCCCCATCTGTGGCAGTTTTTCCGCCCTGGTTTTTTCCTGGCCCTGGTAGTCATGATTAGCTTCGGGGTTTTGCTGAATCATTTATCACAAGGACATTATTATTTTATGCTGGGAGTCGCGGCTGTGGATATTGCGCTGACAGTTTCCCTTTTGGGCAGTAGCTATATCTTCTGGACAGAGTTCAAGCACATAAAAAGCTAAAGATATTATTTGGAAGATTTTATGCCGGATTTGAAAACGTTTCGGCGGAACTGGAGTTCTGATCAAAAACTCTTACGCGATAAGTTAAAAGCTGGGACAGACCTGGATCAAACCCGGGAACTGTTTTATTCCCAGCACGCTGTTCTTCATAGCCAAAAAATGTCAGGCATGGATGGTTGGTCCTATGCCGATGAAATATTTAAAGGGCTGGATGAAAGCCAGTTTCGGATCAAACCTGATAAGAAGGACCACTCTTTGATCTAGATCTTGTGGCATATCAGTCGAATTGAAGACATTACTATGAATGTCCTGGTGGCTGGTGACTCCCAGGTCTATTTGCAGGATCATTGGAAGAGGAAATTGGCTTCCCCGATTGATCATGTCGGCAACATGATCAAAGCTGAAAACTTGCTCACTCTCACACAGACAATAAAGTTGAAGCCCCTTTTTGATTATCGGGATGCGGTTGGCAAACAGACCCGATTTATTGTCCGTGGGCTTGAGAGAAACGAATTTGGCCAAAAAGTGCAGCCAGACCGATTGGTTCGTCTGGTTAGTGAAAATGCGGTTTTATTAGAAGCGGAGGGATTATTGGACTACTGGGGAAATAGAAAAATATATGAAATGCTGCTGATGCCACCCACGCGGCATCTGATGACCCACCTGAATGAGGCTTCTTCTTTAGCGAGACTCCTCAAAAAAAGAAAATGAAATTGATGTAGGACAGATTGTTGAAACCGGATATATTTTACTGATAGTGGTACTCGATGAAGAATAATCGTGAAAACACAACTGGATTGACCCGTGACACCGGTTGGCAGATTGGCGTGCGCAGGACAATACTTGTGCCAGCAGCAATTCTGTGGGACTTTATACTATCAAAACAGGGCCTTACGATCTGGCTGGGAACAGGCCTGGATACTCCCTTCCTGGAAGGTAAAGAATATCAACTTACAGATGGCACCACAGGAAAAATCAGGGTCTATCAGCCAGGTTCACACTTTAGAATTTCCAGGAATCCGCCGGACCCTTCCTATGATCGCCCTTCACTTATCCAGTTAAGGATCCTGGCGGTTGATGACAAGTCCATTCTCGTATTCCATGAAGAACATTTGCCGACAGGGGAGGAGCGCCAGCGCCGAAAAACCCATTACCTTGGAGTGATTGATAAAATAATGGTAGAAATGGGACAAAAATGATAATTTCTCCCAAGAATATCATTTGATCCCGAATTTCTTCATAGGACCGCTTGACAAATTATTTTAGTGGGTGTATAAACTCAGCAATCAAATTGAATATCCCAAGACTGTGATGAGGAAATAGTACACATTGATTGTGACGGCACAGAGAGTGAGCGATGGTGAAAGTCTCACCCGTCCAATAATGTCGAATGGGCCTCGGAGTCGCAGGGCGAACGGGTAATTCCCAAGTAGCCTGAGCCGGAACTGCCACCGTTATCAAGGTAAAAGATATAATCTCGGGTCTTCCGGGCCGTATCTGAGAAAGTGAGGCTGGCCTTCAGGGCTGCTATAAATCAACTCCCGTTGTTTCACTGACGGGTTTTTGTTTTAACCTGAAGCCAGGCTAATTTGGGTGGTACCGCGAGTAGATTTTGCCCTCGTCCCTTTGTGGATGAGGGCATTTTTTGTATCAACCTTCGATGTCCAAAGAACCTCGGAGTTGTATAGGAGGAAAAAATGAAAAAGAGATTGTTAACTGGAGATCGGCCTACTGGTCCTTTGCACCTGGGCCACTACCTGGGCAGTTTGCGAAATCGGGTAAAGTACCAGGATTCGCACGATTGTTTTTTTGTAATTGCAGATCTACATACCTTAACTACCCGTCCAGGAAAGGAACAAATCGCTCGAATGAATGAGTATATCCATAACATCGTTCTGGATTATCTGGCAGTTGGGATAGATCCTGATCGGTCCATAATATTTGTGCAGGGCAGTGTTCCAGGCATCAGTGAGTTAAGCACACTGCTTGGTATGCTGGTCACAGCACCCAGGCTGGAAAGGATACCTTCCCAGAAGGAGATGGCTCGTTCTGAAGGATTATCTGCCATGCCATTCGGATTACTTGGATATCCGGTCCTGATGTCAGCGGATATTCTAACGCCGCGGGCGAATCTAGTCCCGGTGGGAACAGACAACCAGGGCAATGTTGAGCTCGCCAGGGAGGTCGCCCGCCGATTCAACCGCAATTATGGTGAGGTTTTCCCGGTCCCAGAAATGGAACTGGAGGGCACATTGATCGGCACTGACGGGCAAGCTAAGATGAGTAAAAGCCTAAATAATGCAATCTTCCTGTCAGACGCCCCCGCTGTGGTAGAGGAAAAAGTGATGGGGATGTACACTGATCCCAATCGCACCAGCGCGGATGTACCGGGCCAGGTGGAAGGGAATCCGGTATTCATCTATCATGATCAATTTAATCCAGACCTGGAGCAAGTCCTCGAACTGAAAGAGAGGTACCGACAGGGTAAGGTCGGTGATGTAGAAGTGAAAAGAAAATTGGTGCTTGCCATCAACCAGTTCCTGGATCCACTGCAGGCCAGGCGGGAAAAATATACCTGCCAACCAGATGTAGTCCTAGAGATATTAAATGAGGGATCCCGCCGGATGCAGAAAGAGTCGGAAGATACCCTGGAATTGGTTCGCGAGGCAATGGGGCTGCAGCAGTACCGGAAAATAAGTGCATCCGACAAATCTTATCAAGAGCCAGCCAGAGTATTGGGAGGTCTGGCGTTTTTGTAAAAAATCAATTTACCCCATCAACATATCAAGGAGAAAGAATATGAACGAAACCAAATACCTGTTAAATGAAAGTGATCTGCCGAAATCCTGGTACAACATTAATGCTGATATCCCGGTTGCACCCCATCCAATCCTTCATCCGCAAACTCTCGAACCGGTCACGACTGATTTCCTGGCCCAGATTTTTCCTAATAGTTTGATCGAGCAGGAAATCAGTACAGATAGGTATATTTCCATTCCTGAAGAAGTGAGGGAAATTTACAAACTATGGCGTCCTACCCCGTTGATCAGGGCAAGGAAACTTGAAAAAGCATTGAACACACCAGCCCATATCTATTTTAAGAATGAGGGAGTATCACCTACAGGATCGCATAAACCAAATACGGCAGTTCCCCAAGCATATTACAATAAAGTTGAAGGAATCAAGAGCCTTACAACGGAAACAGGTGCAGGGCAGTGGGGCTCTGCCTTGTCGATGGCTGGATCCTTTTTTGATCTGAATATTGAGGTATATATGGTCAGGGTCTCTTATGATCATAAGCCCTACCGCCGTCTGATGATGGAGGCATTTGGTGGACATGTATATTCAAGCCCGACAAATAGAACAGAATATGGAAGGTCTGTCCTGGTGCAGGATCCGGACACGCCCGGAAGCCTGGGTATGGCTATTTCAGAAGCGGTTGAAGCGGCAGTGACTTCACGGGGAGAGAAAAAATACAGCCTCGGATCCGTCTTAAACCATGTTCTGACCCATCAATCTGTGATAGGAGAAGAAGCTCTCAAACAAATGGATCTGGCCGGAGAATACCCCGATGTAGTAATTGGCTGTGTGGGAGGAGGTTCTAATTTTGGGGGAATTGCCTACCCATTCTTGAGGGAAAATTTACTTAATGGGCAGCAGACCCGGCTGGTGGCGGTAGAACCGGCGGCTACTCCGTCATTGACAAAGGGGCTGTATGCCTTTGATTATGGAGATACAGCCTGTCTGGCCCCAGTTTTGAAAATGTACACATTAGGCCATGATTTTGTGCCTGCCCCGTTGCACGCAGGCGGTTTGCGATATCACGGTATGGCTGCCAGCATATCAGCCCTTTATGATGAAGGGTATATCGAGGCCATTGCTGTGCCGCAGCTGGGAACTTTTGAGGCTGCCCTCACCTTTGCCCGCACTGAAGGCATAATTCCCGCGCCGGAATCAGCCCATGCCATTAAGGCCGCAATTGATGAAGCTCTGGAAGCCAAGGAACAGGGAGAGGAACGGGTTATTGTCTTTAATCTGTCCGGGCATGGTTATTTCGATATGACAGCGTATCAGGAGTATATGAATGGAGGGCTTGAAAATTACCAGCAGCCCCAGGAAGCAATTGACATGGCGTTGAAAAACCTACCAGTTGTTACTGCCTAGAGCAAAAGAAGAGGATGGAGTTATCCATCCTCTTCTCTATTAAATGGTATGATTTGTTTTTGTCCATTTATTCTGTATAAGGAACCTGTACTATGAACCGGCGCAATCAACTTGCATTAGCAGCAGGAACGATAGGGATCAGTCTTTTGGCTTGCACCCCGATCATTACAATTGGTTATGGGGAAATTTTGATCTTGATCCTTGTCCTGGTATTAGTTGTGGGTCCGGTTTTCTACAGATTTTTCCGAACACGCTCAAATCCGGATCAGGAAAATGAGGATAAGGGAAAGGATTAATCACAATCTAAAGCAGGTTATTCCAGGATTAGAAGTGTTTCTTTGCGTTCAACGTTATTGTTGATTTTGGCCTGGATCCTGGAGATCTTTCCATCCCGGGGGGCAGTAAGTTCATTTTGCATTTTCATTGATTCCAAAATGAGCAGCACTTGCCCTTCTTTAACATCCTCCCCGACTTTCACCGGGATATCGATGACCAGCCCTGGCATAGGTGCCTGGAGGGTGATTTTCCCTTTTTGAATTGAGGTATTGCCGGCTGCCATCCGCAGACGGCGTTCTCTTTCATCTTCAACTTTAACCTGGAAGCACCTGCCGCGCAGGCAAACCTCCCAATCCCCATTATCCTGGTAGATGTTGGTTTCATAGGATTTCCCGTCCACCAGCAGAGAATATGAGAGAGATTGTCTTAGCGCTTTGAAATCAATTTCATGCGGCTTTCCATTGATCACAACTTGGGTTTCCGAGTTGATCTCGATCTCGTATTCTGTGCCATTGATTTCCGCTATATATTTCATAGGCTTTTATTTATTTGTCCGCTCCCAGCGGCCAATCCATTTCCAGTTACTGGTATCACGTTTGGCACGGCGGATGACTATAGCTGACCTGTTAGTGCGGTCATGGGTGGCAAGGACTGCGGCTAGGGCAGCCGCTTCTGGGAGATCCTTGTCTTTCTGAATTCCGCTTAAAGGAGGCACTTCATCTCTAACAAACTGGGTGTCAAAATCGCCTGCCAGGAAATCCTGATTTTCCATCAATGCCTGATGGAAGTGGATGTTTGTTCGGACTCCGACCACCCGGTACTCTTCCAGGGCCCGTTTCATGCGGGCGATAGTTTCCCCGCGGGTTTCCTCGTGGACGATGAGTTTGGCAATCAGGGCATCATAATAAGGAGAGATCTCAAATCCAGTATACACACCGGAATCGACCCGGATACCGGGTCCTGCTGGAAGAAGCGATTGGGTGATCGTTCCTGTTGACGGGAGGAATCCTCGGTAAGGGTCCTCCGCATTGATCCGGCATTCCATAGCCCAACCAAACATGGTTATCTCATATTGTTTATGCTGCAGGGGCAATCCAGCTGCAATCCGAATCTGTTCCTTTACGATATCGATACCTGTCACAGCTTCGGTGACGGGATGCTCCACCTGCAGGCGGGTATTCATTTCCAGGAAATAGTAGTTCTTATCTTCGTCCACCAGGAATTCGATGGTTCCGGCATTGATATAATCCACCGCCCGGGCTGCCTGGACTGCTACTTCCCCCATTTTATCCCGCAGGTTTTGATCATCACCAATGAAAGGGGAAGGCGCTTCTTCAAGCAGTTTTTGATGGCGGCGCTGGATGGAGCATTCCCTCTCTCCCAGGTGGATCACATTGCCATGCTGGTCTGCGAGTATTTGAATTTCAATATGACGGGCACCCTGGATTAGCTTTTCCAGGTAGATATTCCCATCGCCAAAAGAGGATTCAGCTTCCCGCCGGGACGCGGTTAGCAGCCCGGGCATCTCTTTGATATTGGCGACTTCCCGCATGCCCTTTCCGCCACCTCCGGCGCTGGGTTTGATTAATAATGGGAAGCCGATCTCGG
Organism: uncultured Anaerolineales bacterium; assembly: GCA_964582965.1. Taxonomy (GTDB): domain Bacteria; phylum Chloroflexota; class Anaerolineae; order Anaerolineales; family UBA11858; genus B10-G9. Next base: position 46,813 of record CAZOUN010000003.1, read on the forward strand.
GAGCAATTTTGAGCAGGGCTGCATCAGACAGGTCCCCCTGTCCTTCTGTGCCTGGTACTATTGGTACGCCCGCCCTGGTGACAGTATCGCGGGCGACTTGTTTATCGCCCATAGCCGCGATCGAGGAAGGTTTGGGGCCAATAAAACTGATGCCATTATCCAGGCAGGCCTGTGAGAATTCTGCCCGCTCTGCCAGGAAGCCGTAGCCGGGATGTATGGCATCTGCCCCGCATTTTTTGGCGATAGCCAGGATCTTGTCGATTTTTAGATAGGATTCGCTGGCCTTTGAAGGCCCCAGATAATAGGCTTCATCTGCATGACGAACGTGCAGGCCGTGCCGGTCGGCATCGGAAAAAACTGCTACTGTCGGGATATCCATTTCCCGGCAGCTGCGTATGATCCGAACTGCGATTTCACCTCTGTTGGCCACCAATATCTTTTTAAACATCAGTTATTTGTTAATCCCGACTTTATAAAGGTATGTTTCCGTGTTTTTTTCCGGGGTTAGAATCCCGTTTATGACTTAACATCTCCAGGGCGTTGATCAATCGAGCCCGGGTAGTGCTGGGTTCAATGACATCATCGATATACCCCCGGGAAGCCGCGATATAAGGATTTGCGAATTTATTGCGGTACTCTTCAACCAGCTCAGCCCGCTTCTTTGCAGGGTCTTTGGCTTCGGCAAGTTCCTTGCGAAATATGATGTTGACTGCACCTTCCGGCCCCATGACAGCGATCTCTGCACTGGGCCAGGCCAAGTTAATGTCTCCCCGGATATGTTTGCTGCTCATCACATCATAGGCGCCGCCGTAGGCTTTGCGTGTGATCAGGGTGATCTTTGGAACGGTTGCTTCGCAGTAAGCATAGAGCAATTTGGCGCCGGAGCGGATGATACCGCCGTGTTCCTGGTCCAAACCGGGCAGGAAACCTGGCACATCAACTAGGGTCAGGATCGGTATATTAAAAGAGTCACAGAAACGCACAAAGCGCCCTGCTTTTTCAGAACAATCGATATCAAGGACGCCAGCCAGATAGGCTGGCTGATTGGCAACAATACCAACACTGTGCCCACCCAAACGGGCGAACCCGATCACGATATTGCGGGCAAATGCTTCCTGGATCTCGTAAAATTCGCTATCATCGACCAGTAAAGAGATGACGTTCTTGATGTCGTATGGTTTTGAGGCATCATCAGGGATGATCGTGTCCAGGGAAGGTTCCCTCCGCAAAGGGCTGTCGCCAGTAGGGTGGAAGGGAGGGTCTTCCATATTATTTTGTGGTAAATAGGACATCAATTTTCGGACAAGGAACAGGGTGTTTGCTTCTGTATCTGCAGCGATGTGGCATACTCCGGAATTTTCAGCATGTACATCGGCTCCACCAAGCTCATCAAAAGTCACTTCTTCGTGGGTGACTGTTTTTACCACTTCCGGTCCGGTAATGAACATGAAGGAAGAGCCGCGGACCATGAAGATAAAATCGGTCATGGCTGGTGAATAGACAGCACCGCCAGCGCATGGGCCCATGATAACGCTGATCTGGGGGACGACGCCAGATGCCAGTGTATTGCGCAAAAAGATGTCGGCATAACCGCCAAGTGAAACCACACCTTCCTGGATTCTGGCTCCACCGGAGTCGTTGATACCGATTACGGGAGCGCCATTGCGCAATGCCATATCCATGATCTTGCATACTTTTTCAGAATGAACTTCACCCAGGCTGCCCCCAAATACAGTGAAATCTTGTGAAAAGACATACACTAATCGGTTTTCGATCGTTCCCCAGCCTGTGGTGACCGAGTCCCCCATGATCTTGTTTTTGTCCATCCCAAAATCTGTAGTGCGGTGTTCGATAAACGCGTCAACTTCCCGGAAAGAACCTCTATCCAGGAGCAGATCCAACCTTTCTCGGGCGGTTAGGCGTCCTTTTTCATGCTGTTTTTGGATCCTATCATGACCACCGCCCTCCCTGCTCCGGGCCTTTTTATCGCGAAGTTCTTGGATTTTGGGATTTTTTGATTTTTCAACCATAGCTGTGCTCCGTTATGGTATTTTAGCAGGATTTTTCTGGAAATAATCCTGGCTTGATTTACGGCGTAGGACTAGCAGGATCAATCCTAAGCCAATTATTGTTAGAAGGAGATTGAATGGCCAGCGCTGAACCAGGCCTTCTGGTTCAGCAATCCAGATCCTGTCAATCCAGAAGACCAGGCTGTATAAGAAGCTCAGAGCGAGTACAGCTGAGCTTGACCAGCTTTTACCGTTCCAGAGACTCCAGGCCAGGCTGATCCCTGCGACACACCATACCAGACTGTCTGCTGCCAGATAAGCCGGAGTTATAGTCAAGGGGAGTTCTTTCAGCAAGGACCACTTGAACAGCACCTGGCTGAGTTTTAGCAGGTAGAATAGGCCGATCAGAATGCAAAGGATGCTTAAAAACTTAATTCCTGACGGGCGTCCTTGCTCCTGTTTGGGTTTGATTTCGTTTCCCGGCATGGAATTATTTCTCAATTTTTTTTCTGGTCAATTTTTCCGGTTATCGCAATCCGGTTTCAAGGCGGGCGATAACCATGCGCTGGATTTCGCTGGTCCCTTCGTAAATTTCAGTGATTTTTGCGTCACGGAAATAACGTTCAACTGGATATTCTTTGGAATATCCCATCCCGCCGTGTATTTGAACTGCAGCATGAGCGCAGAACATCGCAGTTTCCGAGGCAAATAGTTTTGCCATGGAAGCTTCTAAAGTGAATCTGTTACCAGTGACTTTATTGTTTTCCTTGGCGAATGCCGCTTGATAAAGAAGTAGCCTAGATGCTTCTATCCGTGTTTTCATATCCGCTAATTTAAAAGAAATTCCTTGAAACTGTCCGATCTTTTTTCCAAATGCTTCCCGTTCTTTTGCATATTCTATACTGGCATCATATGCAGCTTCCGCTATTCCCAACGCTTGAGCACCAATGCCGATCCTTCCGGCATCGAGAACGGTCATGGCAATTTTAAAACCTTCCCCTTCTTCCCCCAAACGGTGTACTACAGGGCATCGATAATCCTCGAAAACAATTTCACTTGTTGCAGAGGCGCGGATGCCCATCTTCGGTTCTTTTTTCGATCGAATGAATCCTGGTTGTTCAGCGTCTATAATAAAAGCGGTCACACCGCGGTGTTTTTTTTCTGGATCTGTAATGGTGTAAAGCAGAACGTAATCCGCTACAGGTCCGCCAGTAACCCATGACTTTCGACCATTTATGATATATTCATTCCCCTCTTTGACAGCCCGGCTGCTCATTGTTCCTGAATCTGAACCGGACATGGGTTCTGTGAGGGAATATGCTCCAATTTTTTCACCCTTTGCAACAGGCACCATAAATTTTTGTTTTTGCTCTTCCGTGCCGAAATTCATGAAGGCGTAATTAAAAAGGGAATTATTGACAGACATGATCGTCCCGTGGGATGCGTCTGCCTTACAGATCTCTTCCAGAGCCAGGACATAAGACAGGGTGTCCATGCCAGCGCCGCCGTACTCTTCCGGGACTTCTATACCCATAAAACCCATTTCGCCCATCTTTTTGATGGTTTCTGAAGGAAAATCCCCGCTTTCATCAAACTCGGCTGCGATCGGTTTGATCTCCTTTTCCGCAAAATCACGGGCAGCTTTTTGGATCATTTTATGCTCATCGCTGAGTGAAAAACCCTGGGCATTGTCAGACATTGAAGAACCTCCTTGAACAGGTTGTAGTGGATCAGGAAGTGCAATTTTTATTATAGCATTACCTTTTCTTTGGAGACCGCCAGGAGGAAAAATCAGGAAGAATGTAAATAAATCCCCGGCCATATTACCGGAGATGGATTTTATCTAACGATCGTTTCCTTTTTCCTTAATAGGGCATCATCTATACGTTGTTGATGATGTTCCATTACGTCCATATTCTTGATTTCTTCTAAAGAGAAATATCCAACATCAGATGTTTCATTACTCAAGCCAAGCTCTCCCCCAATTACGGTTACCTCAAAATGAAAAGAGACGACCTGGTATTTGTGTTCTTCATCATAGGAGAGTACCATGTTCGGGCTCGAGTATACTGCAATTAAACGCCCAACCTCGACAACCAATCCAGTCTCCTCCAATACTTCTCGGGCGCAAGTTTCAGATACACTCTCACCAGTATCCAACTGGCCGCCCGGAAGACACCAACGTCCGTTGTCTCCTCGTTTTGTGAGTAAGATTTTTCCACTCGTTGACTCATAGATCTGAGCAGAGCTTCCAACTAAAACCGGGAGATCTTTACCAATACGATTACCAAAGATGAGTTGAGACATTATTTTTCCTCGATGATGAATTCATTGTTTAATTCTTTCTAAAGGGCGATATGAGCGCCACGAGTTTGCTAAGTCATCCGGCTTTTTTCCTTGCTCATCCTCAACCGGCTCTTGTTCCGTCAGGAACCGCCGACTCGGGAACAGCCAGCACTGGAGTCACGCCATCTTCGTAGCCAAGATCGAATAGCATTCCTTCAGAAACGAGGCCAGCCATCTTTTGTGGTGGCAGGTTGAGTACAAAGAGGGCTTGCTTACCAATGATCTCGCTTGGATCTTCCCTTTCCGTTTTCAGACCTGCGAGGATCGATCTCGCGTGGTCCCCAAAGTTGACCCTGAGCTTGACCAGCTTCTTAGACCCATCGACATCGTCGACTGTTGTGATCGTGCCAACCCGGATGTCAAGTTTCTGCAGATCTTCTATTGTAACGTTCTGTTTGACTGGAGCTGGCTTCATGTCGCCTCTGATTCCTGAACCAAGTTATTCATTAGGGGATGATCTTTATTCAGCTGAAGCAGATCCCACAGGTTTCCGTAAAGATCTTCAAAGACTGCAACCGTCCCGTAGGTTTCTTCTTTCGGTTCTCTGACAAAATTGATACCTTTAGACACCATGTCATTATAATCTCGCCAAAAATCATCCGTATTTAGAAACAGAAAAACTCTTCCGCCAGTTTGATCACCGATGAACGGTGCCTGTTCAGGTTTTGAAGCTTTTGCCAATAAAAGGGTTGTTCCAGACGATCCGGGAGGAGCGACAACCACCCAACGTTTGTCTTGTTCTGGTTGATATGTGTCTTCTACCAATTGAAAATTGAGTTTTTCAGTAAAAAATGCGATGGCATCATCGTAATCACGAACTACTAGAGCAATATGTACTATCGATTGTTTCACAAATTTGTTTCCTTTGGAGTACTTGTCTCGTTGACCAGATTAATACACCTGTTTTCACTCGCCAAATTCCAGGCGGACTATGACTTCTCGGAATTCACCCAGCAACACATTTCCCAATCCAAATGTGTGATAGTAACCGATCAAACCATTTCCTTTTGGCAACCAGGCAAAATCTGCGGCGACTGTTCCCCATACAACAAAATGGGGATGATCTTCTTGATTGAAGTAAGTTAATCTATGTTTCCCGGATCCATCTGCATTCATAATCCACCAGTCTGTAGAAATGACCTCGACTACTTCTTCAGGCGCAATATTCTGATTAGTGGACATCCAAATGATCTTGGTGCCGTCGGGAGAATATTGCGCATGTTCGTTGTAGCCTACATCAGTCAGACGTGCCAGATCATTACTGATCAAGTTATAGGTATAAATATCCGAACTGGCGAAGGATTGGTCGCTGGTTAGATTGCTTGTAAAGATCAGTTTTTGACCATCGGGTGAAAAGCCATGATTTTCATACCAAACATCCTGTCCCGGTTGGATTATCCTGATATTTTTCAATGACATGACGCCGTCTGAGTCTATCCAGACATCTGCTATTCTGAGATCCCAGGAACCTCCAATTCGGGCTGGATCAGTCAGATCAGCATCACGATAAGCCTGAGCCCATGATAGCATCTTGCCATCTCTTGAGAAGTGGGGATGTAGAATACCATGCCCCTTACCCTCTGGTACCTCATTTATCAGCCATGCTCGATCTGATCCATATTCGATTATCCACAAATCATTATATAAACCTGCCCCGGGATTGGCGGCCAACGCACTGGCAATGCCTTCATGATGTTCCTGCTTTTCGACCTGGACGACGAGATAGTCACCAGTTGGATGCCAGTCAGGTTGACCGACGTTGCGGGTTGGTAATACCGGGTGATCGCATGTTAAGCAGATTTGGTTTTTCCCGTCAGGAGACATGGTCCAGATGTCAAAATATCTATCGGCTCCCCTTTTATCGTATGCGATGATCATGCCGTCTGATGACAATGATAAACGACCACCCTTCTCTTCCAGAATTTTGATGGATGATATTGATATTTCTGAATTATCCGTTTTTTCTACGATGGCTTCAGGTGTGATCGATTCTATTATCTCTATTGTGGTGGTTGCTGCTGGAGAGTTCTCCTGCTCATTTTTCTGCTCCTGACGTGGTACATACTTGCCACATCCCAACCCGAGAAAGATAATCAAAAGCAAAACCAATTTTTTTTGTTTCATCATAATATATTTTTTTGTTTCAATCCTGGGTCCGTTCGAAATCCAACCGGACTATGTAATTTAGGGGTGCTGAGTTGCCAAGAAGATCAAAATCAACCTGAATAAAACCGAGGGCGCTGGCTGTTCCTTCTGGTGCTGTTTTGTTCCAGGCATTATCTGAAGGCACGCTGTATTTGCCGTTTACGAGATCGTTGTGGGGATGGCCCTTGGTATTGAAATAAGTCACTTGCATACGCCCGCTCAGGTCTGGCCGCATCATCCAAAACTCACTGACACCTGATTCGTCGTTGAGCCAGATCATAGCATCGCCATCTGGGGTAAGATGAGCGTGCTCGTCATAGGCCCAGGTTTCATCAAGACTTTTGCCGCCAGTTTCGGTCAGGCGGATGTATTCTGATGTGTTGGCAAGATCCATGCGAACGATGTCAGATGTGAGGAAATTCTGGCCTTCGCTTGCGGCAGAGAAATAGATCCAGCTATCATCCAGGCCGAAGCCATGCGTTTCATACCATAATCCTTCCTGGCCCGGATCAAAATTCTGGCGGTTCGCAATACTGGGCAGTCCGTTTTCAATAACAAAGTCTGCCAGTGCGATCTGCCAATCACCCACCGGACAGGTCATGCAACCCCGTTCATAGTCGGTCCATAGTATTTGGTCGCCAGCGTGAGAAAATACCGAGTGCAGTGTCCCGCCATTCTTGCCATCTTTTCCGTCCGCGACGTCATTGAGCATAAATACTTCCCCGTCATAAAGGCGAAAGACCATTAAATCGTTGTATACCCCTGCACCAGGATGGGTGGGCAGCCAATTGTCGCGGTGGTCGGGAGACTCGCGTTGGAAGGCCAGCCACTCACCTGAGGGGTGAAACGCGGGCTGGCCCATATCACCATCTCCGAGATCAGGACGATCACAGGTAAGGCATTCTTGATTTGCTCCGTTGGCTTCCATCAACCACAAGTCCCACTTGCCGTCGCTTCCCAGGCGATCGAAGGCGATGGTCTGCCCATCAGGTGACCAATCTACGCGTCCACCATCTGTCGTCAGGATGGTGATATTCACGAGTTCATAAGGTGGCGGGTTGCCAACTACGCGCGGTTTGCAAGCAACAAGAGCGAAGACTAAAATCATGATGGCAGTAATTTTATATATGGAAGCAGGCGTTTTAAGTTTCATGGGTTTATTTAACAATATGTCATTTTTCTCTTAGGGTAAAAAATCGCGGCCAATTTATTGGAGAATATTCACGATCACAGCCCAAAACTGAGACCTTCAAATAATCTTGCCTTTTCGTACTCAATCTATGAGAAATTTTTCTACCATTTCCCATCGGGCTTGGTTTTTTAATTTTTTGTTCAGATGGTAAGTCAAAGCCATTGCGACACATAGTTTTAATTTCTCAATGGGAATCTCATCATTTATTTTGAAATCAATACTTCTATCTCCTCCAAAATTAAATTGTTCAGGAAATTTTTCTTTGAATGCCGGAACCAAGTTGGCCGTGCATTTAAAAAAAATAGAGTATTGTTCTTTAAGGGATTTTTTCCAGGCAATCCTAATTGTGCTTCCACTTTTTGATTCTGGCGTTAGATAACTTGGTTCTCCCCATTTAAGTGTTTCTTCAATTTCCCCATTACCGGGAATGGACGTGGCTGTGTTCAATATTAATTGCCGAAGGAATAACAACTTTGTTCTATATTGTTGTGGATAGGTATTAAATACAGCTTCGACTTCTGAATTTATAGGAATCCTCTTTTTTTTTGCCATTTTATTTCCAATAATTATTTTTTTATATTCCGACTTAGCTATGTGAAGCAGTAGACTGCCCGAAAATTGATAAACTGGACGAGTTTATAGAAATCTTGAAGTATCCCCAAAATATTCTTCATACACTTCACCATATTCTTTTCCAAGCCATTCTTCTTCAGCTATTGGTGTGGCTAAAAATACTAAAATAAGGAGGGTATGTGTTATCCAAAGATATAAAGAATTTGTGCACAGGCTTAACCCAACAAATAGGATTATATCCCCCAGGTACTGCGGATTCTGAGTAAACCGATAGGGGCCGTTTTTCACAAACCCAGCTGCTGAACCAGAAGTATTATTGATGCCCAGGGTACGAATCCCCCAAATCAATAACAGCGTTCCTATCAAAACCAAAGGAATACCAATGACGAAACGTAAAGGGCTGACGTAGCGCCAGCTATTCCAATCGAAAATTATAAGGAAGGCGTTCAAGCCAAAAACCAGGTAAAAAAGGATCCAGGAGAGTGCATATTGCCAGGATCGTTTTGAGGGAGGCGGCCAGATTCGCGAACCTGGATATGCTATTGACCAACATATACCGAGGAGTAAAATCAATAAGGCGGCCGCATCAATTAAAAATATCAGATTTACAATAATTTCCATATTAGACCCTTGTCATTTTCTTAATGGGTTGGGATGTTTCTCTGATAGTCATCTATCAGAGTTATGAGTATGTGCCGTCATTCTTTTTTCTCCCCGCGCTTGACCGCAATGATGATAAGCACCACTGCTGTGGTGATGAAACCGCCTCCCATGATAAACGAAAATGGGACTGAAGGTGCGGCATTTGGAGAATCAGGTTCGACATCTGATCCTGTTGGATCTAGCGCGGATGTGGTTGCTGTTGGAAGAGGTGGGGTCGGACTAACTGAAGCTGAACCTTCTGCGGGAACCATTTTAACATTATTATCAAATTCGCCTGGTGAAAAGGAAGATCCTGGCTGGGCTGGTGGAAGGCCTACATCGGCCCTGACAAATCCACTGGGAAGAACCGTGAGAACGAGCAACAAGCCAATTATCAGATACTGAAAAGGGGATTTTTTTGAGACCATGTTGGAATCTTTTCCTGGGGTTTATTATTTTCTCTAAGACCAATGTGAATTTTCTGATCTATCCTAATGAGCTTCTTTAATCTCTGGAATCACCCATTCTTCCCGAGAGTTCAATCTAGTTTCATGCCCTCTAATTTACTCGTTGTTTAGACGCAGGTCAAGTTAATCACTGTGAGTAGTCTGAACAGCAAGTATTACTGGCTGATTTGATAGCGCATTGTAATAATCGGTAAAAATTAGGCTTTGCTGAGTATCGTATGTACTCAAATCCTCTGCCCAACGGTATGATATCGATTGATAGAGTAGTTCAACGGATACCTGGTATGGCCCATCGGAACTTCCTGTATTGATTTGATAAGTTACACTATCTCCGCCACCAGTAAAGTTGTCATCGGTCACTGCTTTTCCATATGGTGCAATATCGCCCGTAACACTGGCTTTATCGAAACCAGTTGGAAGTAATCGGTTATCTTTGCTGTAAGCAGAGGCTGAAAGCAGTACGGTAGTCAGGTTCCCGGATACATCATGCATGAGTGATTCGTAGATCTGTACCTGGTCTGGGCTGGTTATTTCGTTGTAATGGGTTTCGAATGCCAGCGTGTTCACATCGTTGTCGTTGCCAATGATAGCTCCGTTGTCTTCGACAGCCCCGGATTCGAAGATCAATTGCCCATCTACGTCTTCGATCCTGACATGCAGCCAGGCCCGCCGGGATGGATACCCGGTAGGCAGCTTATGGCCGGTTGATGTATTTGTTGTGACATCAAAACTTAACAGCGAATCTTCAACAACTGGAGGACTAATACTGAGTTCTGCTGTGTTGGATTGCAAAAGGGTCAAGGTTCGTCCTATGGTGGCATCAAAATGCTCGGCGCCGGCCTGGACACCAAATTCACCACCAAAATTTTTCAGTATGCTCAGCATATAAACATTGCCACCAACAAAACCGTGAGTGGCAAAAGGACTGCGCGGCCCGCCAGGGCCCATGTTGGAGAGAACCACGCTGCCTTCCGCTGCTGGCATATGGCAATCCTGGCAGGTAAAGCGGGTAGCGAAATCAGAATTCAGCCATTCAGTGTAGGGAGTCTGTTCAGGGAACCATTCATCGCTGAAAGAGCCATCCCCGATAACATAGTGTGTGTAGAGATTATGGCATGTAGCGCATAACTCGGATTCAAGCAGGTGATCACTTTGTAGGGATATGAAGCCAGATGAGTTAGACATCATGTTTTGACTGGTTTGTTGAAGGTCGAAACGGCCAAATAATGTTCTAGCACCCATTGGTGTATCTTGATCAATTACAAAGCCGCCGCTGAAACTTGAAAATTCACCCAATCCTTCATATTGGATCTGGTGGCACGCGGTGCAGGAGACGCCATCTGATGCCAAATTATGAAGTGGATGCTGAGAATCAAGATAGCCTTCAGCGCTAAAGATGAGGCTTTCTTCCCCGTAAAAGATATCACTTATATGAGCCATTGGCATGTGGCATGTGCTGCATTTAGATTCGATCGCTGCGCTGTATTCTGGAAAACGGTCGATATTCATGCTGACGCCAGCAAGATAGTAGGGATCTATGGTGGAATTGGCCATCATTGAACTTCGCCAATATTCCCCAAATGAGACGTCATTGCCGGCCTGATCGATATTATTTTTATGGCAGGCTATGCAATTTCCAGCGGCGGTAAAGAACTCGTTTTTATCACTGATCAACGATCCGCTTTGGGCCGGTAAAAACGTCCGGGGAGTCCTGGTTGGCTGATATTCGAGTGTCGGGAAAACAGCAGTCAATGTTGGGGGGATAACTTCAGGGGTAATCGATTCGGCTCTAACATCAGCTGAAGGTGTTTCTTCAGTAGGGCTGCTGCAGGCACTTGAGATTAAAATCAGGCCAATTATTATGGTGACCAGAGTATATTTTTGAGCCATGAATTTTTTCCTTCAAAGTTGGTTAGCATGTGTACATCTGCCCTGGCGTAGTCGTAGGATCTGCCGGAGCGGTGGTTTTGTTGAGGTACGATATTTAACCAGTTATCTTGGCCTACTTAAATTTACCATCAACTACGAGCTGATGGATTTTTTGAATAGGACCCCAAACGCCATCTTCCATATTTGAAAGAATGACAACATTGATATCGTGTTCAGGGAAATGTCGAATTAAGGCGCTGGCACCGGCGTTGATACCTTCCTTTTGGTAACAAACTATCTTCCCATCATTTTCGACGTAAAACCATAAACAATACCCATACTTCATTACCCAGCCGTCTTTTTCTCTATAGTCTATGCGGGGAGTTAGAAATTCTTCGGTTAATTCTTTTGAGAGTAATTTTCCAGATTGTACTGCCCGCAGAAAGCGATCGAGATCGCCTGCAGTGACATGGGCACCGCTATCCGGTGAACCGATCGGGGGGTATGAATAGATATTCTTTTTCCAACCCTCGATCTCGCCACTCATGTTTCTTATTGGATCGCATCCTTCGGCAACCTTCTCGTGAATCTGATCCATGGCCAGGAATTCTGATTGAGACATATTGGCTTTCTCAAATATATTTTCCCGGACATATTCCCGGTAGGGCATGCCGGCTGCTTTCTCGATCATCAATCCCAATAATACATAGCTGCAGTTGCAGTAACGGCATCCATCCCCTGGCGCGAAATTGGGTTCCCTGTAAATGAATTGCGGTAAAAAATCTTCTGTGTTTCTGACAGAATAATTCGGTTTTGTTTTCCAGAGATCTTCATACACTTCACCGGCTTCCTCTTCGCAGTCATCTCCAATACCTGATGTATGCGTTAATAGATGGTAAATATTTACTTCCTTTGATATTTTTGTTCCTTTAAGTCCCAAATACTCGATTGCGCTGGTTTCAAAGGAAAGTAGTTTCTCGTCAATCAACTGCAATAAGGCTATTGTAGTAAATAACTTGGTAATTGATGCTGTATCAAATCGAATATCCAGCCCATTTTTGATATTCCAGGATCGACTTGCATACCCAAATGCACCAGAATATAAATCGGTCTCTCCTTTTGTGATCAACACCACTCCGGAAAACTCATCTCTCCCTTCAAGTTCTTGAAATAGTTCATCAAGGGTTTCATTGATATTCATAATATTTCATCTCTTTTGATTATGGCTATTTGTTTTCATTGCCAGGGTTGGTCAGTACCAAACCTTTTTCTGGTGCCTAATTATGAATAATGCAGTCCATTAAAGTATCCACAAATAGATCCAGCGGGCGAAATTCTTCCCGGATCTTGGTGAACAGGAAAGCTCCAATCAAATCGAATGACGGGTCAACCCAGATGAAGGCACCACTGGACCCGGAGTGCCCGTAACTGACAGCAGAAAATGATCTGGGGTAGTTCGGAAACTGGGCACCGCTAAGCAGGAACCAGCCAAGCCCGGGAGGAGGGACCGGCACTCCATCAACCATCTCGCGCGGAATACCAGAGACTTGATTTTGGGTCATGGTGTCCACCGCTGCCGGGTTTAATAATTGATAATCCCCATAACTACCCTTGTTCAGAAAGGTTTGTAGAAATATCCCCATATCAAAAGCTGTGGACCATAAAGAACTGGAGGCGATCGTTTTCCCTTCAAATTCTTCTGGCCAGTCGTAGGTAGTACCAGGGCGGCGTTGGACACATCTTTCGCGATCTAATCCCATATGGATAAAAGTAGTGTTGTGCATCCCTAATGGTTTAAAAATGTGCTCTCTTGTAAATTCATCAAAGGGTCGACCGCTGATCCTTTCAACCAATTCTCCCAATAAATCGTAGCCAACACCACTGTAAACCATTTTTGATCCGGGTTGAAAATCAAGACCGCTTTCAGATACCTTAATAGTTTCTTTTTCTGAACCGGAAGGTAATCCCGATGTATGAGTTAATAAATGACGAATCGTTATCTTTTCCGCACCAGGACCAGTAAAATCAAGCAGATATTCCTGGAGATAATGGTCTAATCCGATCTGACCCTCCTCTATGAGCATCATCACTGCCGCTGCGGTGACAGGTTTGGAACACGAGGCCATTCCAAACCGGGAATCAAATTTGACAGGGATAGAATCAGGAGCTGAGGTTAGTTTTCCCCAGGCTTTATGAAGTAAGATCGTTCCCTGACGGGCAGCCAACACACTCAGTGCTGGCGTAGAGCCCGCAGAAACCCAATCCGCGCAAATATTCTCCAATCTGCTGAGTCTTTCGACAGAAACCCCAACATTTTCTGGATTTCCCAGAAGCAGGTCATTCATTATCAACCTCATTTCGACTAATGCCGGAAATCAGGGGAACAGATTATAGTGTCTGCTGCATTAGCCGTGTTGGGCAATTTCCTTGATTTCTTTGTATCGATAGCAGTCAGTTGTGTGGTCGTTAACCATACCGACTGCTTGCATGAATGCATAACAGATAGTTGGTCCAACGAAGTTGAACCCGCGTTTTTTCAGATCTTTGCTCATCACCTCGGACAGCTCGGTTTTTGCTGGAAGCTCAGCCATGGATTTCCAGGCATTTTGCCTGGGAGTCCCATCAACATAGTGCCAGATGTAAGAATCAAGTGATCCGAACTCCTCCTGGATGGCGAGAACGCCCTGTGCATTCTTGATGGCCGATGCGATCTTGAGGCGATTGCGGACAATACCGGAATCAGCGAGCAGGCGTTTCAGGTCTGTTTCTTGATAGTTGGCGATGCGATCAATATCGAAGCTATCAAACGCCATCCTGTAGTTGTCCTTTTTCTTCAAGATCGTCAGCCAGCTCAGGCCAGCCTGGGCGCCTTCCAGGATCAGGAATTCAAATAAGGTTCTGTCATCATGAACGGGAACACCCCATTCATTGTCGTGATAAGCGATGTACAGGGGATCACTCCCGCTCCATTCGCATCTGTTCATATTTGCCTTCGGCTCAATTCCGTAAATAGTTTGGAGATATCTTCAAGCAGTTTAGTTTTTTCATCAATGTTTTCTCGATCAGGAATTGGGTCCAATCCCCGGAACTTGGCTTCAGTCTCGAGGGGGTTTTGAGAGCATTTCTCCTGCCAGCTCCGACACATTCCATTCCTCAACGATCTGCCCATTCTCGAAACGGGAGACGACCATATCTCTCCAGATCAATTTCTGCCCGGATGGAAGAGCACCCATCATGTTCGCGATATGCTTGCCTGTAAGAGTTCGCTGCCAGGTCACTACTTCACCCGCCTGGAGTAGAATTTCCACATCGACAACCTGAATATCCGATACTGCTGTGCGAAGCATATTAGTAAACTGTTTTATAAATTTATGGCCCTGATATTCCTTGCCCCCTGAATGGACTCTGTAATCGGGGGAAAAGACCTCGTCGATCACAGACAGGTTTCCATTGCTAAATAGCTCATCATTAGCATATTTTATTATTTCTTTGAAGTTCATTTCCATGGGATATCTCCAGCCGATAGAAAAGCGAAATTCCATCTCATTCGCATCAAACATGATATCTATATTCATTATAGAATAAAAGCAATCCGGGGATTAATTGATTTTTTCTTATGAGAGTGCTGGCAGCCCCGCGAAATCCATTTCAATATTTATAAATTATTGCTCTTCTGGCAGAGAATTGGCGCGCCTGATAAGGTAAAGTGCGGGAGACAAAAGTATACCCGAGGTAAATAGAGCTGCGACAACTGATCCAAATTTAGCAATCAATCCTATTCCTGGACCGCCGGCAATCTGCCCGACCGCATCTACCTGGCTGGATATTGATATGACAGTAGCACGGGTGCCGGTATCCAATTTCTGGTTTATCCAGGATGTGTACAGCGGGACGGCAATTGTGCGCAAAATTGTAATAAGCAGATAAGTGCTGAGAGTGAATCCAAGAAAGGGTGATAAAGCGAAGCCAATCAGACTCGCTGAAATCGCACCAGTCACGAAGAGCATCGCACGTCCAATAGCTTTTGGCTGGCTGGTATCGAGACGTTTTTCGACCGGACGCATCGCGATGATCGCAGCGATTGTACTTACCGCTTTGAGTGCACCAATAAAAGCAACCTGAGACCCTGCAAATAGGGCTGGTAATTCAAATGTATCAATGATGTGTTTGACCCAAAGACGGTCGAATCCTTCGCTGTACAGGCCATAAATAAGGCCAATTCCAAGGATGGATATTAAACGTGGGCGGGAACGGACAGCGGCGATGCCCTCTTTGAAAGTGAATACCATTTGTTCCCAAGTGCTTCGTTCTTCACGGGGTGTTGGCTTGAAACCGTTTTCGGGCATAGTAAAGATAAGCACAATACCCAATAATATTAAACCAAGCCCACCCCAGCGAATTGGAAGCGAGACATTATCTCCACCCACCAGAACGGCCAATCCCATCCCGAACAAAGATGCGTAGAGGCCGAGGCTTGTTGCGCGCAGGAATAATCGATTGGCTTTTTCTTCCCCGATCTCGTCACTGATCCAAGCTTCTTCAGCGCCGCTGGTAAATGTATAACCCAACCCCCATATTACCTGTGCAATTAAGATGGGTAGAAAGGCAGGAAAGAAACCTTCTATCAGGAATCCGAGCCCCATAAGTATATAGCCAATGATGATTGATAGCCTGCGTGAGTAAATATCAGCGATGATTCCCGTCGGAATTTCAAAAACGAAAGCGGCTGCTTCCAGAGTTGTTCCAATTAACACCAGCTGCAGTGGTGTTAACGCCGCAACAGTGACTTGATATAGAGAAGAAGCCACAAATATCATCGGGAAGAAAGTTGATCCAGCGACTGCTATGAAGAGATAGATATTGGTTGGTTTAAAGTTTGGTTTCATATATACCCAAAACGGGTGAGCTTTTGTAAGTATCCTGTGAAAGTCGCCCTCAACAGGGACTTGTTTTTCCGGCCCCTATCCCCGGTCATCCGTTTCCTGTCTTGAGAGGAGTGTAGTGCAGTAGAAGGATCAGGTGGAGCGGGGTTAGGCTGTTTTTTCTGTTTAAAAATTGGAATTTCCTTGCTCTTCTAAAACAATGTCCATGCTGTACAGAAGTCCCATTGCCTCAGGCAAGGAGAACTTTGCTTGTTTCAAAATGTTCGTTCCTGCGTCGATCTGGTAATTCCGAGCTTGACTCAGATCCGCTTCTGTTAAATTAGTATGGTTAAACAGGCTCTTATGCAAGTCAGTTCCCTCAAAATTCGCCTTTGACAAATCTGCTTCTCGAAAATCAACTTCATTTGCCAGGCAGTTTTTTATCTGAATGCCCTTCAAATTTAAACCAATGAACGTGCTGTGATTGAGCATGCAGTCGAAGAAGCCATCCAGCTTGTTGAGATTAGATAGTGACCAATTTCCTTGTGTCCAATTGACCCCGATTAGCTTAGATCTCTCAAAACGAGTTGACGGAAATGAGCTTCCTGTAATTTGAGCTAAACTCAGATCACATTCCTGAAATGTACAATTGAAAAACCTGCAATTACTGAATTTGGCTGATTCAAAAGAGCATTTCACAAATTTACAATCTGTAAATTTGGTTGTCAAAATTTTCTCTTGATCAACAAGAATATTTTCAAATATTTGATCGAAATATTCTTCAGCGTCAGTTATAGAATTCATCGTACTCATTTTTCCTTTTGTTTTGGAGGACTGCGGCGCAACGGATAAGCTTTACGCTGCATACCAGGGGGCACATGCAGCAGGTTTTTTCCGGTCCCCCGCACCCGGTCGTTCGCGAAGCTAACCCAGGCGAAGTGAGTGTTATTTTTCGTCCTTCCTTTTTCAATTCTCCACCGATAAATTACCCACAAGTTCAACGTGACCCCATAACTCCACGGCCAGATCAATAGTTATCTTCAACATGGCTCCAGTTTTCTAACGAGAGTTACACCAAGAGCCGACCGCGAAAGCTTCTGGCGGCGCAATAGGATTCAGCACCATTGTGATACACAAAAACATGGTCATAGCGACGATCACAGAAGAGCGCCCCGCCAAGATCTCTTATCTTATCCGGGGTTTTCACCCAACTTGAAGTTTTCCTGTCGAATTCTCCTAACTCTTGTAATTCTCGATATTGTTGTTCCGTGAGTATCTCAATACCTATCGAGGACGCCATTTCAATAGCGTTTCCGCCTGGTTTGTTTTTCTTTCGTGAGTCGAGGGCTTTGCGGTCATAACAAATGCTGCGCCGGCCTATGGGACTTTCAGGTGAACAATCACAGAAAGCGAACTCACCTGTCTTCTTATCATAATCAACGACGTCCGGTTCACCGCCGGTTCGTTCCATTTCAAAGAGTACCTGGAGTTTTTCTGGATTAGCTATTAATTTTTCTTTCACTGAGCTCCAGGTTATTCCAGAATGACGCCGCATGTTATTCGCGAATCGGCCTTTTAGGATCTCGATCAGCTCATTATGAATTTCTGCTTCCATAAGATTATCTTCCTTACTCAATAAATCAGCAAATCGTGTATCAATAATAACCTCTTTGTATTAAAGAGGAAGGAAAATTAGCGGAGGAGCTTTGCGAAGCGTCTTGGGAGGGGCACCCGCAGCTGGGTGTTGTCTTTCAGGTCCTTCTTCCTCAGTCTCTTTTTCCCTATCGTTCGCGAAGCGAACCTATTTGGCAGTATGAGATGGTTTGTTATTACTTTATATCTCTAAATAAGGCTATTGTGGCTTCTTTTGCTTCTTTGGACATAACATGCCCAATATTAGGAATAAATAAATATGTTACGGGGTAGCCATAATATTCACGTTCCGCAGCGAGCCTTTCCGCCCCGGTGACACTATCTGGATGGTCTTTACCTCCTATAACTACGAGATATGGAATATTCCCGGTATTTGAGGTTGTATTGTAATAATTTCCCGCAGATAATACTGCAACACCCTTCACCCAGTTGGCATAACTGATCGCATATCCTTGAGCAAACTGAGCCCCGGCAGAAAAACCAGCAATAAATACCTTATTGTCTGTTTGGTGATCTTTGTAGACCTGGTTGATAATTGCAACGACCTTGCTTTCACCTTCACTTTGGTACCAGCCTCCCCGAGAATCTGTTAACGTCGGACAAATCAAAACAAACCCTTCTTTCCTGGCGTATGGATACCAGAGTGACCAGCAATCTCTTCCGGATCCACCGGAACCATGTATTCCCACAAAAACCGGAAGACCTTGGCTGAAACTATCCCCCTCCGGTACATATAAGAAGTATTCACTTGGGCTTTCATGGCGGAAGTCGTTTGGATTGGAAAGAGTAGAACAGCCGGTAATAAGGATCAAGATCAATGCGATAGGTATGACTGTTAGTTTTTTCAATTTTCCTCATTTCAGTGATCTGTCTAGTCGGTCGGATCTGGTCTCCTGTCTTCTGTCTCCTTTCCTGAGCAGACCCCGAGCTTAGCCGAGGGGGCAGTCGAAGAATCGGGAGGATCGTGGTTTAGCCAAACAATGTCAATGGATTAATTCAAAACTCAAGCGTATTTTGATAATCTTGATATTGTCCTATGGCACCGTCCAGGTTTGATGTCCAGAGACTTCTACATCAACTTCAGCGCGTAACCAGGTAGCATCACAAGCTTCGGCGCGAATGAAATATGTGTCGGGTCGAAGTGCGACCGTTAGTGAATCGCCAGGCTGGATATGCTCCGCTCCAACCCAATTCCAACCAACGTAAACACTCTCTCCAATCCCTATCCGCATATTGCAGATGGGGACAGCTGAATTATTGACAATGGTCAGTGATGTTCCACAGGGAGGTGAGCTCCCGGGTTTGTTATCTATGATGGGGTGTGTTGTATTAGAGCGAACCTTCAGGTTTTCATTGACCATATATTCTTCAGTACATAATTCTGACCAGACCGCGTATTTCCCTGGTGGTATCTTTTTGGTGACCGACTCACCACTGCGGAGGGGGTGGTCCTTCACCCAGTTCTCTCCTCCCATATATTCACAGCGATTCGGTGAGACAAGCAGCACACAGACGCTCATACAGGAATCGTTCTTCAGCGATAGAGCGACATATTTCTCCCCAGGACCTGGGTCAGGTATCTGCTCGCCTGGCTCAGGGCAGGGTTGACTGGAATCCAAGCCACACGCACTGAGTAGGACCGCAAGAACAGCTAGAACTGACAGAAAGTATAGTTGGGAAAAATGTTTTTTCATGAAAGCTCCAATTCATTTCATGGGATATTTACTTTACAGAACTTATATTGTCCCTCATTGAAATGATATAGGAAAAATGATTGGTGATTGTTTTTACTAGTTTGTTTACTGCTGACTACGCCGTAGGCCGCATCTCCCTTCTTCTGTCCGGAGCGGACCCCGAGCTCAGCCGAGGGGGCAGTCGAAAGATTTGGGAGAGCGAGGGTTATGCACCACTTAATCCTTCATTGCAACATATTCCATACTTTGATGAATCAATGTCGTCAATCTGTCAGAATCATCCAGAATGGCTTGAGACAGAGCCACATATTCCTTTTTTATCGGTGCTTTATCGAAATAACGAAGCACCTTTCCATCACCCTCGGCAATCAATTCATTTCTAATTTGGTTAGGCAACTTAAGTCCAAATCCTATTGGTGATAGCGTCGCGCAGATATTTCCATTTACATAAAGCGCAGCGCCGGAAAAAAAGTGCTTGCACTCTATTGCAACTCCTTCAGCAGAGTAAATGTCAAGGCCTTCTATCCGTTCAATAAGTTTCTCTAAATAAGGTTTAGCCAAGGAAGATCCTTTTATAGATTGAGTTTACTGGATACCTAATCGATGAGCTTTGCGAAGCGCTTACCCTTCGGTTAGAAGGGCACACTCGGCCGAGTTTAAGTAATCATTGATAAGTCTAGCCTGGCGGAAGCGAAGCGACCTCCAGTCTCCCGTTTCCTGTCCTGAACGGACCCCGAGCACAGGCGAGGGGGTAGTCGAAGGATCGGGTGGAGTGGGAGTTAGCTCGTAATAAATTTACTAAATGACATCGTTCTTTAAAATATCATTGTCGGGTTTTTGTCTTAACGCCAAAAGCTTCTTTTACATCAGGTCTGAATAATACCCATATTGCATAAATTTGAACAAATAGACCAATTGAGAGATTAGAATCACCGGTCAACGAGTTAATTAGAGTAAAGAAAATAGCAAGCGAGCTGTACGCTAAAGTAAGATTACGAGTCCAAGGTTTTAGTTTTCTGAGATTAATACCCAAGAGGATTAAAAATCCAATAGAAATAATGGTCATTAGGATGTTCAAACCCAAATGCGAAATAATGGGGGAAATCTCATTTGGAATATTATTAATATTTATTTCTCTATTTTGAACAGAAATAAGCATTGAGATAAGAGATATTGCACCAATGAAGACAGCAATACCTGCATTCAGGAAAAAAATAATTGATAGGTTCCTAATGTGTTTTGGCATTTCCATATTTAGATTCAACTCACTTTTAGTACAACAATTATGCTTATTATAGGATCTGATCGTTTTACTATTTTCTAAACTAAATCTTACTACGGCTGATGTAGGGTGCAGTGGGGTTAGGAATCACACACTCACTCATACTTTTGTAATAAATACTCATTGAAAAATCCTATTACCTTCTCTTCATACTTCTCAGGAAGTATACTCTGCATCCCTACATGGTTTACTCCTGCTTCCGTCCACAAATACTTAGGGTCTCCCGCTGCTTCAAATAATCGTTGGGCAGAATCCGCTGGAATCATCCTATCTGCTTCTCCCTGGATAATCATAATAGGCCGAGGACTTAAATCTCCGATGCGATCTACGGGACGTAACAGGTCCATATCAAACTCGGCTTCCATCTCAGCAAAGAATCGAATGAAAGGCAGAAAAGCGCTTTTTGTTACTGCTAATCTTACTTCATCTTCCAGGGTAGGAAAAGCACTGTTTACCACGACAGCATCTATTTCAACACGCCTAGATGACGCTTCTAGTACCGCCGCTCCACCCATCGACCCACCCCAGGCTCCGATATGCTCCACCCCTTCCTGCTGCAAAACAAACTCCAACGCAGCTTCTACATCTAATGCTTCATAATATCCAAGTGTGCTCATTTCTCCACCGCTCTCGCCATGCGCTCGAAAGTCCCAAGCTAGCACACCGTACTCATTTTGGGCATACATCACATATTGATCGACAGATCGTTTATCCCCATGACCGTGCGCAACCAGTATTAGCGCCCCGTTTTTCGATGGTGTGTACCAGGCGGCTAACTCAATCCCATCACTGGTAATCAATCGTATGTCTTCATAGGAAACGCCATATAGATCTGGCGTTTCATTTTCTGATAGCCTTTGTCTTTTGGGGTGTAGGTAAACCGAAATACTCCTATAAGACGTGATTGCTACACCCACAAAAAACACAACACTTAATACAAAAAAGCCAAAGACCCAAAGATCTTGGATTCAAGTATCTACTGCAACAAGCCCCTCAAAAAATACTTCATGAGGTG
>CAZOUN010000004.1:0-65640 GCA_964582965.1 uncultured Anaerolineales bacterium
TCTGGTGAGGGACTTGCCAAAGTATGGCGCCCATCGTGCATGGGCTCGAAGTAGAATACAATAATCAAATCAATTTTGTTTACCTCGATGTTGATGATACTGCAAATGCAGATTATTTAAAACAGCTTGGATATAGATACCAACCCCATTTCATATTAATCGATGGGCAAGGATCTGTACTTCAGCAATGGTTAGGTCCAGTTGAAGTAGGGGATTTCAGAATAGCATTTGATTCCTACCTACAATAACCACTCACTTTTAATAACGAAACCCGGCTTAGGCCGGGTTTTTGTCTTAATAATGTGTAACAAGGGGGATGTTAGCGTTTGACAAAATCCGTAATTGTAGTATTCTTAACCCAACCCCTTAGGGGGGGGTTAAATATGACAGAAAAAGAAAATAATATACGACGATTAAAAACAATAGAAGGGCATATTCGTGGAGTACAGCGAATGGTGGCTGATGACGTCTACTGTATCGATGTCATCAGGCAGGTAAATGCCATCCAGGCTGCTCTTAATAAAATAAGCATCAATATCCTGGACAGTCATTTGAATTCGTGCTTGATCACAGCTGTTCGCGGAGATGATTCGACTGAACGCGAGAAAGTTCTCAAAGAAATCATTGATGTGTTTGAAGCTGCGACAAAAGTCTAATTCTCTGGAGGAAAAATGAATCAAGTAAAGTATGAAATACCAAATATTTCTTGTGGTCACTGTGTGGTATCTGTTCAAAATGCAGTTAATACTCTACCTGGAGTGAGTGGAGCTTGGGCAGACCAGGATACTAAAACTGTAGAAATTGATTTTGAAGCACCGGCAAACGAAGAGGCTATTAAGGCAGTGCTGGAGAGTATTAATTATCCAGTGAAAGCTTAGAAAAATAATATTGGAGTGGGAATGGTGGAATCGAAACAATTATCTTTGCCAATTACCGGAATGGATTGCGCTAATTGCGCAACCGCTGTTGAGAGAAGCATCCTTAAGATCGAGGGTATTAACCAGGTACATGTAAACCTGGCATCCGAAAGGGCTACCTTCGAGCATGAAGATGGAAATAAGGCTATCTTTAAAGTGATTGAAAAAATAAAGAAAGCAGGGTACGGGATAGCAGTTGGAGAAGCAAGATTTGTTATATCTGATTTGGACGACGAACAGAACAGTCTGACATTGGAAAACAAGATTAAGAGTATAGCGGGCGTAACTAAAGTTGGCATAAATTGGGTAGCGGGCAAAGTTAGTGTTAATTACATACCAACCATTCTTACCCAGGTAGAGATTAGGGATCATATAAAAAACGCAGGCTTCGAAGCTGAAATTCTTGGTGATCAGAATTTGGATACTGAGGAATTAATCCGCCAACAAGAATTTCAAAATCAACGCAAAGACCTATTGATCGGATTATTCTTGACTATTCCTTTGTTCTTATTGTCCATGTCAAGAGACTTTGGTCTGCTAGGAGATTGGGCACATCAAACCTGGGTGAATTGGATGATGTGGGCGCTGGCGACACCTGTCCAATTTTACGTTGGTAGAAAATACTACACAGGAGCTGTCCAATCTATTAGAAATAGAGCAGCCAATATGGATGTTTTGGTTGCGCTTGGATCTACAGCGGCTTACCTCTATTCTTTGCCAGTTCTTTTTGAATGGATCCCGGGTCATGTATATTTTGAAACGTCAGCAATGATAATCACCTTGATAAAAACAGGAAAATTCCTTGAGACAAAAACTCGGGGAAAGACTAGCCAGGCTATTAAAAATTTACTACGTTTAACTCCTGCCATGGCTTTGGTTTGGAGAGAAGAAGAGGAAGTGTCTATTCCCGTAGCAGATGTGCTGCTGGGAGATATTCTCATAGTCAATCCTGGAACGAAAGTCCCCGTAGACGGGGTGGTCATTAGTGGGTATTCCTCCATTGACGAATCCATGTTGACAGGTGAATCCCTCCCTGTTGAAAAGCAAATAGGATCGGATGTTATAGGTGGGACTCTGAACAAGCAAGGCGCATTTAAGTTTGAAGCGACAAAGATTGGCAAGGATACTGCGTTAGCGCAAATCATTCGCTTGGTTGAAGAAGCTCAAGGAAGTAAAGCTCCAATTCAGAGGATAGCTGATCGTGTTTCTGCTATCTTTGTGCCGGCTGTTGTGATTACAGCAATTATTACTTTCCTGGTCTGGCAGCTATTTGCGGTTTCTTTACCTGGGCTTGGAAATAGCCAGTTTTCTAGAGCTATGTTAAATGCGGTAGCCGTTTTATTAATTGCTTGTCCGTGCGCTATGGGTTTAGCTACACCAACGGCAGTGATGGTGGGTACTGGGCGAGGGGCGAAATCCGGAATTTTGTTTAAATCTGGCGCTGCTCTCGAGCTTTCCGGTCAAATATCCACAATTGTCATGGACAAGACTGGAACGATCACT
Source organism: uncultured Anaerolineales bacterium (assembly GCA_964582965.1). Classification (GTDB taxonomy): domain Bacteria; phylum Chloroflexota; class Anaerolineae; order Anaerolineales; family UBA11858; genus B10-G9. The sequence continues at coordinate 2,421 of CAZOUN010000004.1, forward strand.
AATGGAAAGCCTATTCTCACTGATGTAGGTTTATCAAAGATCGGTGATAAAAATCTTGGCGAAAACCAGATCATTCAAATAGCTGCAATTGTAGAGCAACGATCTGAACATCCCTTGGGAGAAGCGATCGTGGAGGAAGCCAAAAAAAGAGAATTGGAAATGGGAAACGCCGATCGGTTCACTTCGATTGCTGGGAAAGGTGTGAAGGCGATTGTAGATGGAAAACAAGTGATTGTTGGGAATACAACTCTCTTGGATGAAGAAAAAATTACTTGGTTAGAAAATGAAAAAGAAATTTCTTTGCTGCGGAACGAAGGAAAAACCGTGATGCTGGTTACAGTTGATGGGATTCTTGCTGGTTGGCTGGCTGTTGCTGACACAGTTAAAGCCAATGCTCTAGAGGTCATTACCGAGATTAGGGGAATGGGATTGAAAGTTCTAATGATCACTGGTGATAATCGGCAGGTAGCCGAAGCGATTGCGTCACAAGTAGGGATTGAAAATGTAATGGCAGAGGTGCTACCTGGGGGAAAATCAGCTAGAATTAAGCAACTTCAGGAGCGGGGAGAAGTTGTTGCAATGGTGGGAGATGGAGTTAATGATGCGCCTGCTCTAGCACAGGCAGATGTAGGTATATCACTAGGAACTGGAACCGATATAGCAATTGCAGCTGCGCCCATAACTTTGATCCGGGGAGATCTGGCTGGGATAACTAAAGCAATCAATTTATCAAAGATCACCTTAGCAACAATCAAGCAGAATTTGTTTTGGGCATTTTTCTACAATATTATTCTGATTCCCGTCGCTGCCATTGGTCTATTAAATCCGATGCTCGCTGCCGGTGCCATGGCGTTGAGTGACGTATTTGTGATTGGGAACAGCCTGAGATTGAATAAGAAAAAATTGTAATAAGAAAGAATTCGGATTCTCCACTCGTCAATTGACAAGATAGTAAAGCCGGATTTGCCCTCGTAGTCTAGTGTACTCATGTTTATATAAAAAGATATAATAGATAGGTCAACAAAGGCAGTAATCGTATGGCAAAAAACAAAGTACGAACAGCGATAATTGGTGTGGGTAATTGTGCATCAGCCTTGGTTCAAGGGGTGCATTTTTACCAGAATGCAGCAGAAAACGAAAACATCCCAGGTTTAATGAATCCCGTTCTTGGTGGGTACCATATCAAGGATATCGAATTTTCTGCAGCTATTGATATCAACGTCCTTAAAGTTGGAAAGGACCTCAGTGAAGCTATCTGGGAAAAACCTAATAACACATATAAATTTTCGGAAGTTCCTTTCTTAAACATCCCGGTGAGCAGAGGGATGACCCACGATGGATTGGGAACGTACTTAAAAGATTTTATTCAAAAAGCTCCCGGACCTACCGATGATATCGTTAAGATCCTCAAAGATACCGGAACTGATGTAGTGATCAATTTTCTGCCCGTTGGCTCAGAGATGGCAACAAAATGGTATGTAGAACAAATTCTGGAAGCCGGATGTGCATTTGTGAATGGTATACCGGTTTTTATTGCTACATCCGAATACTGGAGTAAACGATTCAGGGATAAAGGACTACCAATTATTGGGGATGATATTAAAAGCCAGGTTGGGGCGACGATAGTCCATCGAGTTCTTACGAATTTAATGCAGGATCGGGGAGTAAAACTTGAGCGGACATATCAATTGAATTATGGCGGAAATATGGATTTTTATAATATGCTTGACCGGAAACGCCTGGAATCCAAAAAGATTTCCAAAACCCAGGCTGTATCTAGTCAGATAAATTATGATCTAGAAGAAGACAATATCCATATTGGCCCAAGCGATTATGTTCCCTGGCTGGAAGACCGAAAATGGGCCAATATCCGGCTCGAGGGTACTGCTTTTGGGGATGTTCCATTAAATATTGAATTAAAGATGGAAGTCTGGGACTCACCGAACTCTGCAGGCGTTATGATAGATGCAGTCCGTTGTGCAAAAATCGGCCTGGACAGAGGCATATCAGGACCTCTTGAAGAACCTTCCTCATATTTTATGAAGTCGCCTCCTGTTCAGTATCCTGACGATATAGCGAAAATCAAGATTCAGGAGTTCATTGCAGGTAAAGCTAAATAAGTACTATACATATTAACAAGAATAAATATGAAAACTATCTCTAGAAAAGATTTCTTAAAAACAAGCAGTTTGGCAGCTGGCGCAATATTGTTAGCAAATAGATATCCTAATTTCAATGAAGAGTTTCCCGTGTCTGATCGTTTGGGCAGAATTGCTGTGGGAAAAGTTGATATCATGTTGAGGCCAGATTACGATTCTCCGACCGTGGGAACATATTACGAGGACGCAGTAGTTCCCTGGTTAAGAGAAGTAATTGGCCCTTGGCCATTCAGGAACAACCAGCGTTGGGTTGAAACTGAGGATGGATATATCTGGGGTCCAAACGTACAGCCTGTAAGGAATCTTGTAAATCAGCCAGTGGGTGCTATCCCAGAAGATATGGAAGGAATCTGGGTTGAAGTAACCGTGCCCTGGGTGAATGCGGTATTGGATAACCCGCCAGCCAGATCGTCCTGGTGGAGAATGCAAGATAGTAAAAACCTGCCCCCCAGGTTTTATTACAGCCAGATATTTTGGGCGGATCGGGTCAAGGAAGGAAGCGACGGTCGAATATGGTACCGAATAAACGAAAGGTACGGTAATCCAGGAGATTTATTTTGGGCGCCAGCTGAAGCATTTAGACCGATTTCCAATGCTGAGGTGCACCCGATCAATCCGGATGCGGAAAATAAACAGATCGTTGTAGATGTATCGGATTCCAGACAGACATTGGCTTGTTATGAAGATGGTAAAGAAGTTTATTACTGCCGGATATCATCCGGAAAAGTTCCGAACACAACTCCGTTAACTGCAATTGGATCAGAAGGATTTCATATCTGGAGGAAATTGCATTCAGTCCAGATGTCAGGTGGGTCTAATCAAGCGGGATGGATGATCCCGGGGATTGGTTGGGTATCGTTTTTCTACCTGGAAGGTGTAGCGATCCACTCAACTTTCTGGCATAACAATTTTGGAGAACCTTCATCACATGGATGTATCAACGTCGCTCCCGAAGATGCGAAATGGATCTTTAGGTGGGCTTCTCCTGTAACCCCTTATCAGGAAGGAGACATAGTCGTCTCTGGTACAACTGGTACTCCTGTCAAAGTGATAGAATACTAAAATCGTATTTTCAGTGTCAATAGAAAAGTAAAAGGGTTCATTTATGGATAGTCTAAGTTTATTCAGTTTAGGTACGGCCTTTATTGCGGGACTGGCATCATTCTTGTCTCCCTGTGTATTGCCTTTGGTGCCAGCTTATATTGGCTACCTTGGCGGAAGAACAGCTTTTGAGGAAGAGGGAAAGGAACAGGGTCGCTGGTCAGTATTCTCTCACGGTCTGGCATTCGTTATAGGCTTTAGCGTCGTATTCATAACTCTGGGAGTAGCCGCTTCTGCTTTGGGAAGCTTGCTGACCAATGTGCAGAATTGGATCGAAAAGATTGGCGGAATCGTCGTCATAATTTTTGGTGTCCATATGACTGGGCTCTGGAAAATCCCCTTCCTGCAATATGATACTCGGCAGCAATCTCAACCTGGCAGAGACAAAGGCTATTGGTCTTCTTTTTTAATGGGTGTGTTTTTCTCGGCCGGATGGTCTCCCTGTGTAGGGCCTGTATTAGGCGCAATTCTAACTTTATCGCTTAGTGGTGGATCTGTATTAATTGGTGGGGCATTGCTGGCTGCATACTCTGCCGGTTTGTCCATCCCGTTCCTGATCGCGGCACTGGGAGTCGGGTGGGTAACGGCAACACTTAAGAAATATGGAAAGGTTCTCCATTATTTGGAAATCGCCATGGGCGTTCTGCTTATCATAGTTGGTGTTCTGCTTTTCTCGGGATTATTTGAAAAGATAACGATTTACCTAACCAGATTTGGTAGCTTGTTCAGCTAACTTTTATAGGAATGATTTAAGATGCTAACTGTTACTCTCTATATGCGTAAGGATTGTCCTTTGTGCGAAAAAGCCGAAGAAGAATTAAACTCTCTTCAGGAGCAATTTCCTCATCGCTTAGTCCTTATTGATATTGAAAAGGAAGAGATTTTTAAATTTGTAGACAAAATTCCGGTTATTGAAGTGGGCCCTTATCAAATCAAAGCTCCTTTTGATAGCAAGGCAATTCAAATGACACTGGGTGCTGCAAATGATAGGATCCAGCAGCTTGATAATATCCAGGTAGAAAACAATCAAAAAAAGACCAAACGGGGTAATGATATTTCTTTCGGTGACAGGCTTTTTAAATGGATATCGCACCGCTATATGTTGATATTTAATGCCTTTACTTTGCTTTATGTAGGACTTGCATTCCTGGCTCCGGTATTGATGAATAGCGGTCGAGTTGGTTCTGCAAATTTGATTTATTCTGTTTATGGAAGATTATGCCATCAGCTTTCATATAGATCATGGTTCTTGTTTGGCGAGCAAGCGGCCTATCCAAGAGAAATCGCAAATTTGCCAGACTTGATTACATATGAAGAAGCAACTGGAAACGACCCCTATGATATTGAGGCAGCTTTCAGGTTCAAGGGAAATGAACAGTTGGGATATAAAGTGGCTTTCTGTGAGAGGGATATAGCCATTTATAGTGCTATCCTATTATTTGGGATTATTTTTGCAATCACTGGGAAAAAGATACCTGGCCTACCTTTAGCGGCTTGGTTTGTACTAGGCATAATGCCAATCGGATTGGACGGGGTAAGTCAGATCATTAGCCAGTTGCCATGGGACATTATTCCGCTGAGGGAAAGTACGCCACTATTGAGGACAATTACTGGGGGGTTATTCGGTTTTACCACTGCCTGGTTTGGTTATCCTATTGTAGAAGAAGCCATGGCCGATACAAGAAAAGTTATGGTTGTGAAGTTAAAAGCTGCTCAAATAGAAGAACGATAGGTATGAAAGTTCAAAAAAAGAACGGTCTAAAAATTTTTCAATTCACGAATTTATCATTGCCTGGTATAAACCAGGCAATTTTTTCGCGGCACGGTGGACTAAGTCGGCCTCCCTGGTCATCTCTTAATTTGGGAGGAACGGTTGGCGATGACCCGGAAAATGTGAATGGAAATCTGGAATTAATATTAAAAACAGTCGGTTATAACCTAGGGCAGCTTGTTCAGGTAAGGCAGATCCATTTGGCAAAAGTGATAACAGCCAGAGGGCCTATGGATGCAATCCAAAATGGTGATGCGATTATTACAAACAAGCCCGGGTTGTTGCTATTAATGCGCTTTGCTGATTGTGTGCCAATTCTATTTTTTGATCCTGTAAAAAATGCTGTTGGAATAGCCCATGCAGGCTGGCAAGGAACTATAAAAGAAATAGCCCTCCATACAGTGCGTGCAATGGAAATACAGTTTCAAACAAATCCAGCTGATTTGATTGCAGGTATTGGCCCTTCTATTGGGCCGGATCACTATGTTATAAGAGAGGATGTGAGTGAACGGGTGGAGGCTGTTTTTCCAAAACAGGTCGAGGAGATTTTGATAAAGGACGATGATGGTGTAAAATTAGATTTATGGAAAGCCAATGCAATTTCCCTAAGGAAAGCCGGCGTGAAAATGATTGAAATAGCAGGAATTTGTACTGGGTGTAATATTATTGATTGGTACTCTCATCGAGGGGAAAATGGGAAAACAGGACGGTTCGCAGCAGTGATTGGTTTGCGAGAAAGAGAATAATTATGGTTAACGAAAAAAATGAAAATATCCAAAATAATGTTGAAGTTGTGCTAGAGAAAATTCAAAATTCTGCAAAAGCTGCAGGAAGAGATCCGGTAGGGATAGCATTGATTGCAGTCACTAAACAAAAACCCGCAAATGTGGTTAAAACTCTCGTAGATTTAGGAATCTCACAAATAGGAGAAAGTTACCTCAAAGAAGCTTCTTTCAAAATCGATCTGTTGAAGGAATATCAAATAGAATGGCATATGATAGGATCTATTCAGCAGGGAAAAGAAAAAGAGATAGCTGCTAAATTTGCTGAAGTACATTCTGTAGAGAGCATCAAAACTGCAATTAATCTTAATAAATATGCGAAATTATACGAACGGGTTTTACCGCTTTACCTAGAGTTCAATGTAAGTGGGGAGGAAACGAAGCATGGCTGGGATGCTTGGAATGAATCCCTCTGGAAGGAGTTGTTGCCGGATCTGAACGAGGTTCTCGACCTGCAGAATATATGTGTAAAAGGATTAATGACAATGGCTCCATATTCGAGTGACCCTCAAGATGCCAGGCCTTACTTCAAGCGCTTGAGACAGCTGCGGGATTATCTTTCCAGAGAATTACCTAAATCAAATTTAAAGGAATTGTCAATGGGAATGAGTGGAGACTTTGAGACTGCTATTGAAGAAGGTGCTACTGTTCTTAGGATTGGATCAGCGTTAGTGGGAGCACGGTAAATTAAGGAAAACTATGATAATAGTGATTGTTGACGTACTCAGGCAAACAATTTATTTATTGGTTCTATTAAAGGTCGTACTGTCATATTTTATGGACCCATACCACCCTTTCAGGCAATCAGTTGACCGGTTGATAGATCCTCTATTAAAACCAATTAGGCAGATAATTCCGACCGCAGGGCGGTTTGATTTCAGCCCGATTATCCTTATAATATTGGTCGAAGTTATTGCCGGTATAATAAAGAGTTTGGTGTAAGAAGAGATCAGGTCAAGGCGGGAGTGCGATTATGATTGGTAGAGAGTTCAAGTTTCACGATGGTAAAAAAGGCGCAGCATTGGCATTGCGAATAATAAAAGATGCTGAGGAAGACATGATCCGAAAGGTATTGAAAGATGGTACCGTTGTCGTCCATTTGGAAGGGAATCCAGAAGATCAAAAAGAGTCAGTAATTAAATACCTATCAACTGAGTTAAATATGGACCGGAAACGATTCGATATTATTGAGATTAAAGACGATGTGGATATGCTGGTCTCCATTCTGGATATTGAACCTGGAGAAATACAAAACCTGATATTGGAAAAAATTGAGTAGAAAATATAAAAAAATCCTGGGAAACCAGGATTTTCTTATTAACGACCAATTAATCTTCTTGAGTAGTCTGAAGAATGTATCCTGGGGGTGCACAATACCAAATACCGAGAGAGGCCAATTGCTTGAGATCTGGATCGGGCGAATTTATATGGTCTTGCATATGGGGGATCAAATATTGGTCTCCCGACCGGCCCAGATAGGTCATCGATGCTTGCTTTTCCTCGGCTGTACCTGATTCCAGAACGATTAAGAGGGAATCTAAGACATTTTCGGGGTCGGGTTTACTAAGACCATGCTTGATAGTAAATTTGTCGAGCCAGGCGGTCAAATGAGCAGGGGGTTGATGTTTTGGTATGTAGGGAGAACCAGATTCGTGAATTTCGAATATTTGTTGAGCGAGATCCCTGACAACCCATTCATCTTCATCAATTCGCATTTTATCAATAATCTCAATTGCCCACGATTCGGGTATCAGACTCAATCCGTGAACAACAGCATAACGGACAAGTAGATCGTCCATTAAAATACCTTCTCGTAAGGCTGGGTGGCCCTCGCTGCGATTCTGGGCCAGCGATTCGGCGGAAGCCCTTCGAAGAAGTTCGTTACCATGAAGAAGCCCTTCTGCAATCGCTTCTAAGGATCGAGGTGATCCAATTCTACTAAGTGCATAACAGGCACTAGTGGAGGACGGAAACGTGTCGTTGAGCTGCTGGATCAAGAATGGCACAGCTGAAAGGTCTTGAAGCAAACCAGAACCGATTGACGCAGCTCTCCGCGTATCCGGATCTGACGATTTCATTAGATGTTGAAATATTCCCTTGATATCTTTGTTCGGGGATTTTGATAAAGCAGTGACCAGCCGAGCTTTTATTAGATAATTGGGATTTGATTGAATTTCCCCAGTGATAAGTTTCAGCAGGTTTAACTCTGCGGAGTTGTTAGGCTCAATATTAACCAGCCACAAACTGGCTCGGAGTATTTTCTCCTTTAATAAACTTTCATCCATTTGAATTGATTTTAAATATGGCTGAATATCGTTGAATGCGGAGAAAAATCGCATTGTTTCGTGCATTAATGACCAGTCAGGTTGAGCTAATATTTGAGTGATTGAATTTTCACCAGAGCGAGTCAAAGCCCTGGCAGCTAAATAACCTCCGAAAGTCGGATAATAAAAGAAATATTCATCGGAGGTTGACCTTTGGAGAATGTTCATATCCAGCGCTGACTGAATAACTGGATTAAGTTGTGCAATCTTCCCGTTAGCCAATTCATGGGATTGGTCTTCCTTGATTGTTAATAACCAGGAATTAATATCTTTCCTTGAAAAGGAACTTTTTTGCTGTTCCAACGCGTGCAAAGCAATCGCTTCTAGTGTTCGCAATGCTTCTTTGGAAATTGTTGAGAGGCTGCGTTTCAGATAGGATTCAACGGATCGAATAGCTGAAGGTCCGGTTATATCGCCAGCGTAGGCCGCTAGGGATTTGAGTGTGAATTCAAGGGGGGTTAAAAATCTATCACTGACAACAAGCATGGAATTGCGAATCGCGTTTCTGTCTGTTAAGTAGTCACCGTTCTCAGACTGGGTAGCTGGCCAAGCGCGGGATAGTTTTTGCAAATACTGATATTTCTCTGTGTTTCCCCAGGGCGCGACAGATAGAAGGGACAATGGGGTTTTTACTAGATTTCCAAGGCAGGTAGGGGTAGCAGATACAACAACTTGAAGATTTGGGAGCTTCAGACACAGGGCATTGATAAAGTTAGCTATTCTGTTTGTATCTGTGTAGGTCAGGAGATCAACATCGTCAATGAATAATACTGCCGAGCCGGCATTTACCGTCGATGTAAAATATTTGACAAAATTAGGCGATGTGAGGAATACCTTATTCGCTTGGATTGCAGAGAGAATGATGGCGGGTATATCACTTCCGGGAAATTGTGCTAGTATGTGATGCGCTTTTACATAAAATGGTATCTTGGCGGGAAATTCACTGTCCGAATCTTCACTCCTGGACAAGGAAATTATACAATCTGCGATCGCAGTGGTTTTGCCGCTTCCGGGATATCCGATCAGGCATATATTCGTATTGCCAGCGAGAGCTTTGAGTAATGTGAAACTACGGCCAAAATATTCTGACGATAATTCCGGCAGTCTTGGATCGTAACCAAACGACTGCTGGATCAAGCTAGAATCAAGCCCTTTGGAACCGGGTTGTATTAATGGGGGTGAGGCAATGCATTTTGGGGGAACAAGAATGCTTTCGAGGGGATAAAAATCAGAGGCGATGTGTAAGCCCTGCGCAAAGCGATAAACGACTTTGATGTAATCAGCGTCTGATGAAATTGATAAACTGTTTCTGAAATTAATTAAGCCGCTGCTGGCTCGTGCAAAGAAGGATCTTAATCTTCTCCTGAAAACGAAATACAGGACGATCAGGAACACAATAATTATTGCGCCTGCAAAAAACGAGCTGAAGTCCAAATATATCTTGGGTAAGAACCTATCCATATATTATTCGAGTTTTCTGCCTAGCCCGGATGAAGGACTCTTCTGCAAGTTGGGCAAAAAGCCAATTTTACAGGAGACCTGGCTTCTTGTGCAATTGCTGAAGGAATATTGGCACCGCAGGAAGAGCAGCTGTCTGAGATCATCAGCGTAACAGCAATGCCCCCTGATGATTTCCTGATTGATTGATAGGTCGGGAGATCAGGAATATCATTAGAGGAAATGAAGGTTTCCTTGTGATTTGTAAGCTCAACGATTGAATGCTTCAGGTCTACTTTTTCAGAATTCAAGGCAGAGGAATCAGATTCGATTTTTGATCTAATGGAAGCCATAATTGACGAGGTTAGATCAAATTCATTTTGAGCCTCTTCCATTTCGAGCATGGCTTCAAGCTGTCTTTCCTCGAGAACTGAGAGATGCCTTTTGAGAGATTCTGATTCCAATTGAATATCTTCCAGTTCTTTTGGATTGGTAACTGAACCACTATATAATTTTTTTTGATTTTGATCGATTTTTAGGGAATGATCTCCAACCACAACTTCGGCGGAAGCCAGGACTTTCTTTTTTGTTAGCAAGGCAATCTCTTTAATGCTGTGGTCCTTTTGCGCATCATCAAGCGATTTGGTATCCCCCAGAAGTATATCGATATCTCGAATGCGCTTTGTTGCGTTATCGATTTGGGTATCTAATTGCTGTACTTGATAGAGAGTTTTTGATCGTCCCATTTTTCAATTAATTCCAATAAGATTTTGTCTGATGAGATTATAGATGTGTAAATCAATCGTAACAAGGGGCAGATTTAAAAGCTGATAAAATAAAACCATGTTTGAAAGGCGATTGCCCTTTTTTATCTGTGCCATTGTGATTGTGATGATAATCGCGCCTTATTTGTTTGCGGTGCAAATGAATACGGTCGATACTGTCTTCGGTGGATTTCTAATTAATCCGATCGATGGGCATTCATATCTGGCAAAGATGCAGCAAGGTTTCCGAGGCGATTGGAGATTTGTTCTTCCCTATACCGCTGAGGCAGGTAATGGCGCGTATTTATTCCTTTTTTACCTTGGGCTGGGCCATCTTGGCAGAATTCTGGGACTGCCGCTTCTTGTTGTATTTCATGTATTTCGATTGATTGGCGCGATCTTGCTTCTTGGCGTTCTGTTTGTTTTTACCGATCGGCTATTTGAAGAAAAACGTTTAAAGAACCTTGCATTTGTGATCTGCGTTTTGGGATCAGGCCTGGGTTGGCTAGCGATATTCGCTGGAATGTTTACGAGCGATTTCTGGGTAGCTGAAGCGTACCCATTCCTGTCAATGTATACAAACCCCCATTTTAGCATCGGATTAGCGCTGATGATCCTGGCGTTTATGCCAGATAGAATACCTTCCATATTCGAAGAACTAACACTTGGATTAACATTGGGTATTATCCAACCTTTTGCTGTAGCGATAGTCGTCATCGTTAAGGTAGTTAAATATCTCCTGGATTTGGTTGAAGATGTTAAAAAGGATAGGGGAGATAGGAAAGTGTTAAAAACAGGAGCTTTATTCCCACTAGTTGCATTTGCTAGCGGGGGAGGTTTGATCCTGGTATATCAGTATTGGATCATCAGAACTGACCCCGTACTTTCTTTGTGGAACAACCAAAATATTACCGTATCTCCTAATCTAATTGATTTGGTAATTTCTTTATCTCCGGTTTTGATCCTAGCTGGGGTAGGTGTCGGAGCAGCATGGCAAAAGGAAAAAGGAAAGATTTTGGTGATATGGGCCCTGACCAGCCTGCTTTTGATTTTTGTGCCCTGGAATTTACAGCGCAGATTTTTAACAGGAATATATGTGCCGCTAGCCGTATTAGCTGTCTACGGGCTAATAGATCTAGATCGGCATAAGCGTCTACCTCTGCGCTCGGCTGTAATAATACTTATAGTATTAATCATTCCAACTAATATCATAATCTTGGTATCTGGTATCCAGGCAGCGGTGTTGACAGATGAAAAGATTTACCATGAGAGAGAAATATATTCCGGATTGGATTGGATCAATGAGAATACTGCTCCTGGTGATTTGATTCTGGCCGACGAGGAAGTTGGTTTGCTGGTCCCTTCGATCACTGGCAGAAGAGTAATATATGGACATCCATTTGAAACGGTAAACGCTGAAATTGAGACGCAATTCCTGCGGGAATTTATGGATAATAATCAAACAGACCAGTTCTATGAAATGAACATCGCTGAAAGAGAAATAGATGTTATATTTTTGACCAATGAAGTATCAGATAATCTGGAAAGATGGATTGCGGCAAATGGGTTTACAGTAGATTATGAAAATGAACTGGTGCGAATTTTCCTTATAGGGGAGTAATGACGAATTTAGTGGACGGCTATCAAGCAAAATCCCGAAATAAAGATACCGCTGGCGTTTCTCGCTGGCTGATTGTCCTAATATTCTTAATACCGATAGTGATATATTTACCGGGGATCTTTGGCAAAATTCCATTTCCTTCAGAATCAGCATTATATTCGGACCTGATGCTAACGCATTATCCCAACGCTTTATATTTGAAAAACTCCATACTGGAATTTCAACAAATTCCGCTATGGTCGACTTTTATACATTCAGGATCGCCTTTTGCGGCCAATCCATTGGCAGGGCTGTTCTATTTACCAGGCTGGTTGGCCATTTTATTCCCGCTGCCAGCAGGTATTAGTGTCATCCTGGCCGCGCATGCTGTGTTTGCTACCTGGGGAATGTACTTATTTTTGAAGGATGAGAATATTGGGGAATTAAGCGCGATAGCTGGGGGATTAATAATGGGTCTAATGCCCAAAGTGGCGGCGCATTACGGTGCAGGCCATGTATCTTTGATCTACGCAATTAGTTGGACACCGTGGCTATTTCTGGTCAGCAGGAATGATCAAAAGGGTTGGAAGACAGGAATCATTGCCGCGCTCTTATTTCTAGCAGATCCGCGTTGGGCTGTTTATGCAGGGCTAATGTGGGTGACCTACGATATTGCGCATAGACACAATATAGGGCTTAAGGCTCTTGCAATTTATTATCTGAAATCCGGAATTACCGCATTGTTGATTGCTTCGCCTATCATTATTCCCCTTTATGAATTTGTTGGTTTATCTACTCGACCCAAAATGGTTGTGGAAGATATCCTGACACATTCACTTTCACCAGAAAAAATATTAGGTTTGATCATACCAAAAGGTGGAGGAAATCCAGAATGGGTTCTCTATTCTGGCGGGATTGTGTTCGGATTAACTATATTTCAGGTATTTGTAAAACAAGTCAGAAGGGATAATAAATTTTGGAATATTTGGGTTCTGATAAGTTTGTTGTTTTCTTTTGGTTCTTGGTGGATTAATCCTGATTGGTTTATCAATATACCGATTCTTTCATTGCTCCGTGTACCAGCACGTGCGTTATTTTTAGTGGGATTCTCTTTAGCGGTTATTGCTGCCAGGTCAATAGATTTTCTGGGTTCCAGCGATCTAGATATAAATAATATTTCAAAAATTGCTTTTGGAATTGGGCTAACTTCTCTCGGTCTGGCTGTTCCAATTTCTTTTCTGCTGGGGGAAATTTCATTATTTGTTATTTGGGGTTTTGGATTTCTGTTTATCCTGTCTATACTAATACTGGTAAAAAGAATAGGATTTAGCGCCGAAAAATGGTCCTGGGCAATTATGGGATTAATCGTAATAGATCTCCTCGGGGCAGGACTGCAAAGTTATCATTTAAAAGATTTGGATAAGAATCTGCCAGAAATATTGGCCTGGATAGAAGAAGACCCGGATAATTTCCGCATTTATTCTCCTTCATACAGTCTCCCTCAATATTTAGCGGTAGATAATGGGATAGAGCTAGCTGATGGCGTAGACCCTTTGCAGTTAACAGACTATTCGGAATTTATGGCTAAAGCTACAGGTGTAACTACGGCTGGGTATTCCGTTACTATTCCTTCTTTTAGATCTGGTAATCCTGCGGTTGATAACATCAGCGCAGTACCAGACGCTTTTTTATTAAGCTTAATAAATGTAAAATATGTAATATCTGAATTTACTGTAGAGAATTCAAATTTGCAGGAAATAATCACGAATGACCAACAATATTTATATAGGAATAACTACTTATCGGAAAGGGCCTGGGTTGAACAAGTTCCTAATAATTACCAGGAATATCAAAATGAGGGTTTAGGGCATGTTCAGAATATAGAGCTAACACCTAATCGGATTCATTTATTAGCAACTGGTCCGGGAAAGCTGGTTTTGTCTGAGGTTTTTTACCCTGGTTGGAAGGTAATGGTAGACGGAGAGAAAAAAACTGTAGAAAAAGCCTATGGATTATTACGAGGGGTTTATCTGTCAGAGGGCGAACATGAAGTTGAGTTTTATTTTCAACCGCTCCCTGTTTATTTTGGAATTGGCCTGGCGTGGATAGGCTGGATAATAGCATTGTGGCAGATATTAAAAAATAATGATGATTGAATACTTCAGAGAACGAAAAAAAATTATATTATTTGCAGTGATTGTAATGGCAATCACTCTAATTCCCTACTTAATTGGCTACGCCCAACAGGGAGAAGAATGGCGTTATACCGGATTTACAATTGGTGTTGAAGACGGAAATTCTTACCTTGCAAAGATGCTTTCGGGGGCATCGGGAAACTGGCTATTTAGATCACCTCACAGCGCAATTGACCAGAAAGGTGTCGTTGCATTTTTGCCGTATATAATACTTGGAAAACTCGCTGCGGGAACTGCTCAGCACGATCAATTAATTGTTTTATATCATCTGGCCCGATTGGTATTTGGGGGATTTGCTATCCTGGCTACTTATGATTTTATTTCTATATTTTTAAAGAAAGAAAATTTGCGGTGGTGGGCGTTGATGCTAATTACATTGGGAGGAGGACTTGGTTGGATACTGGTAGCGATCAGTCAAAAGGATTTCTTAGGTTCTCTGCCACTAGAGTTTATATCCCCTGAAAGTTTTGGATTCCTTGGGATATTTGGTTTCCCTCATCTAGCGGCTGCCAGAGCGTTTTTCTTGTGGGGTTTATTCTTATTTATCAAAAAAAAGGATGGATACTTGGCGGGAATATTATGGCTGATAATGGGGTTCTTCCAGCCTATGGTTGTGTTTATCGCTTGGGTGGTCATTGGCGGCTATGTTATTACTGTTGTATTAGTCAGCTATGTTGATACTAAAAAGAGTTTCTGCATTTCTGACGAATTTATTAAGAATTTATTTGTCAAAGCCATCCAGGCTGTTTTATTCTCGGCTCCAATTGCGATCTATACGGCATACATATTTTTAGTTGATCCATATCTTAAGGCCTGGGCTGTGCAGAACCGGGTCCTATCTCCGCATATTATTCACTACGTTATTGCCTACGGTCTGGTACTTCCATTTACGATCTCTGGAGTTTGGAATTTTATTAAAGCTAAAAAAGTAGAAAGCTTATTATTGGCCAGTTGGTTAATTTTGTCACCTATTTTAATATATGCACCAGTTGTTACGCAGAGAAGATTAGCAGAAGGGATTTGGGTAGTATTAATTCTTGGGTTGATTGGGAACTATACCGAAACGGGCAAAATACCAACGGCTATAAAAGGATTGGGACTAACCCTTTTACCATCAACCCTCTTTATTGTCTTAGGATCGATAATGATGGCTGCAAATCCATCTGAGCCGGTATTTAGGAATATTGATGAAGTAAGCGCTTACGAATTTATAGCATTATCGGCGGAAAAGGATGATATCGTTTTATCTTCATTTCAAATTGGAAATAATCTGCCTGCCTGGGCACCCATTCGGGTAGTAATGGGGCATGGACCAGAAACGATAGGGCTGATAGAAATTGAAGAACGAGTGAACGACTATTTCAACCGGGAAGGAAGACACTGGGAATGTGGACAAATATACTCGGAATTCAATGTAGATTATTTATTTTGGGGACCTGTAGAGCAAATGACATGGAATACAGATCCAATGGACTACGATTGTCTGACCCGGATATATAATAAAGGGGATTATTCTATCTTTGAAGTGGATCATCAAGATGTGAGAAATTTACCAGAATGAAACGATTGCTAACAAAACCATATCTACCGATAATAATTGCGCCACTAATTCTTTTTGCTCCCTTGATTTTGGCGAAAAAGGCGCTTGTTTGGGGCACCGTATCAACCCAGTTTATTCCCTGGTGGGATTTTGCTTGGGAAACCTTATTGCATGGCCGGCTTCCATTATGGAATCCATGGGTTGGGATGGGGGCTCCACTGCTAGCCAATTATCAATCAGCAATCTTCTATCCTCCTTACTGGTCCCTCCTATTGATTTATGCTATTGCCGGCGTAAAATGGATGAGCTGGAGTATTTCTGGTGTTGTGGTTTTCCATTTGATTTGGAGCGGATTGGGGACAGTTAAACTGCTGGAAGAACTGGAACTTGGAAAGTTAGCACAGGTCGTAGGAGGACTGGCTTTTTCGCTTTCCGGGTATTTGATTGCCAGAGCAAGCTTCCTCAGCATCAATGCGGCTGCTGCATGGCTCCCCTGGATATTGTTGTACAGCTTGCGATTGATCAAAGGAAAGAAAAAAGCTTTCTGGGCCTTGAGTATAGTTATGGCTTTTCAACTGCTTGCGGGACATGCTCAGACGGCCTGGTACTCGATTCTTCTTGGCGGTATTTGGGTTTCTTTCCTAGCTGTCAAAAATCATTTAGTGAAAATCAAAAACAAAAAAGCCTGGCATTTTATCTATAAGTACATCCTTGCTGGATTATTAGGTGCAGGCCTAAGCGCCATACAATTGATACCCACCGCAGAATATCTTCTTCAATCCCAAAGATCAGGAGAATATGGATATGTTGAGGCCATGACATATTCCTTTTGGCCCTGGAGGTTCCTGACTCTGCTTGTGCCAAATCTGTTTGGGAACCCTGCAACTGGAAACTATTGGGGTTATGGTAATTTTTGGGAAGATGCTGTATATATCGGTTTGCTGCCTATACTGATAACCGTGGGAATCGTAATAAGATCTATTTTGGGCCAATCAAAAAGTGATCGCGGGAAAAAGGAAAATTATCAGCGAGGGATAATCGCGTTTTTCAGCAGTATCGTTTTTATTAGTTTCGTGTTGGCACTTGGATCCAATACATTTCTGTTCCCGTTTTTATATCGGCACATTCCGACCTTTGGAACTTTCCAGGCACCAACGCGGTTCAGTTTGTGGGCTGAAATTGCTCTGGCGGTATTAGCCGGGATGGGAATAGACCAATTAACACAAGTGTCGGGGAAAAGGAAATACTGGATTAGGTTGGCTGCCGCAGGGTGTGTCGCAGTTATTGGGGCTGCTTTGATTGGATGGAAATTCTTGATAGATGTAAAAACGACTTTTTTCATCCCCATCGGAGTGGCAGGAATATTCGGTCTGGGAACCGCGTTATTGATATTGTACCAACCTGATCGGGACAAAATATTAAAATTCAAAATTTGGAACGGTCTGGTGATATTTCTGGTTGCTGTGGATCTAATTATCGCAGGTTGGGGCTTGAACCCGGGTGTTGATATTGATTTTTACGAAAAGGATTCCCCGCAAAATAGAGAAACAAGAACTTTTATAACTTCAGATCTGGAATATGACTTGAAGTTCAGAAAGTATTTCAGATTTGAAACGTTTTCTCCTGAAGTTCCCTGGAAAGACATGCGCCAGGACTTGCTTCCAAACCTGCCGATGCTACAACGAATGGAAATGGTGAATAATTTCGATCCTCTGGTTCCGGTACGATATCAAACCTGGATGGAAGAGTACAACAAATTAACTGGGAAAGATCAACACCAAATGACTGATCTGATGCGCATTGGAGAAATAGTTTCCGAATCTGACGGCCAAGTGCATAAGTTTTACAATCAACCCGTTGAGTTAAATAATGAAGTTAAAATAAGCAATTTGATCGAAATCTCAAACGACAACCAAAAAATCCTTGATCAAATTATCGATCAAAGGATAGATTTTTCAAATAATGTGATCTTGTCTTCATCTTCAGCTGCTGTCGAAGCTGATTGCCAGAGCAAAGGTGATGGAGAGGTGTGGTTAAATGAAAAAGCCCCGGGGTATATTAAAGTCAACGCTGAACTTAATGAAAACAGTTGGCTGTTCTGGTCTCAATCCTGGTATCCCGGATGGATAGCAATTATCGATGGAAAACAGCGCACAGAAGTAGAAAGGGCTAATTATCTTTTCCAGGCTGTATGTGTTCCGAAGGGTGAACACATCGTGGAAATAATATATCGTCCATTAGCTTTTTACGTAGGAGCGGGAATAACTTTAGCGTGTCTAGCCTTTATGGTATCAGCGGGGTTAATTAATAAGAAGAAAAACTAATTGAGTTTTCCCGATGCACGGTCTTCGAGAATAGAATGCATCTTTTCCATATCTTTCGGAAAATAAAAAATTCCAACTCCCAGTATTACAGCTGTAATCAACCAGGCAGTAAGGCTGATGGTCAAGAGCGCTGTGTGGAGTGATGATATTACGCTGATAGCGCCAGCCAGGAGGGGAGCAAAAGCGGAGCCGATATTTCCCAGGAAATATTGTATTGAAGTAGCTGTGCTGCGGACTTCCGGAAGAACAACATCATAAACTGATGTGGCTATATTGGGAGAAGCCAGTGGGATAAAGAAACAGGTAATTGATAGTAAAATCCGGAAAGCAAAAACTTTCTCTACGGGTATGGCAAGTGTGATAGTCAAGAAAATTGCCCCTAAAACGATTCCGGCAATAGATACGATCAATCTGCCTGTCTTGAATTTTTTATAAGCTAGATCACCAAATAATCCTCCCAGAAAATAACCAGCCCCTATCATAAGAACTGCCGGAACCATGGTTAATGATATCAAATCGGGTCCGTAATTCCTTTCTACTTCGAGGTACCGGAAAGACCAGAAAGTGATCACCTGCCAAGGAAGCACGCCAAACAATCCTTGAAGATATAAATATCTTAAGCTGCGTATCTTCAATAAATCGGGAATATTTTTCCACTGAACTTTGGCTGGCTCTAGTTCGCTGATTGAAGAAAGCAGTGGTTCGCTTGATCCTCTGGGAGTGTCTTTTACTCCAAAATATATCAGGAGTGCCAGAATAACCCCAAGTGTTCCTGTAAATAAGTAGATCGTCCTCCAACCATACCTGGGGGAGAACTTTAACGCTAGTAGTAAACCGAGCAAATAACCCAGGGGGATAGAAAGTTGTAAAAAACCGAAGATCCTGGAACGCTGATTCGGTGGAAAATAATCAGAAATCAAGGTGCCAATGCCGGGATAGCTGGAATCGTCAATTCCTGTAGAGGCTCTTGAAATGAGAAAAAATCTAGCAGTAGGCGCGATTGCGCTTAGCCAGGTAGTGATTCCCCAGATAAGGGAAGCAAGTGAAAGTAATTTTGGTCGGGCATATCGATCATAAAGGAAACCCCAGATCGGATAAAAAATACTACCCAGAATCAACGAGCCAGTTATAATTCCGCCCATTTGGACTTCGGTTAGATTGAACTCTTCCATGATAGGGGATGTTAATGGGCCGATGAGCAATCGATCAGTCTGGTGGAGAAGCATAAAAAGAAAAAATATTGCAACAGCTGACCAACGTTGGCGGTTGTTTTTCAAATTACCCATTTTTCCTATAGGATTTCAAGATAGATACGTTTGTTTTCGCGACCTTTGCTTTTGTAATCATTGATTCTGACCAAGCCGACTTCGTTTGTATTTTTGACATGGGTCCCCCCATCTGCCTGCAGATCCAGCCCTTCAATCTCTACTACCCGAACTTCAGCAATTTGTTTAGGAAGAAGGTTGATTTTCGTACGAATCAAATCTGGAATCTGAAAGGCTTCGGCTCGAGGAATGCTTCGCCAGGAGATTGACAATGATTTGCTAATCTCAGCATTAACGGAATCTTCAATAACTTGGACAAGTTCTTTTTGAAGAGAGGCAAATTCAAAATCCATTCGACCCTGGAGGGGGGCCATATTTCCTCCAGTGACAGAAGCGCCATAATCACGGAAAATTGTGCCGCACAGGATATGCATAGCGGTGTGAGTGCGCATCAATTGATATCGTAATTCCCAATCCAGCATAAAATTTTGTGTGGACCCAAGTTCAGGAAGAGATATTTCTGGCGGTATAAAATGAACAATCTGGCCAGAGACAACTTTTACTTTCAAAATAGGCGTTGAGCCTGACGGTGAAATTAACGACCCCTTGTCGTTTGGCTGACCGCCGCCTCCGGGATAAAATGCGGTCCGGTCTAGAATAAATCCGTGGTTTTCCAAATCGTGTTTGATGAGTTTGGCTGAAAATTCGTGAAGGTAGCTGTCATCATGATAAAGTTTTAGTGTCATTGAATAGCTCCTCTTTAACGAAGGCCTGGATTAAACAACACCCGAACACAGTTGCGTTCAGGCGTGGAGAATGTTTATGAATTCCACATTTAGTGAATTAAACCAAGTTCTTTTCCTACTTTCTCGAGGATGACCAAAACTTGATCAAGTTGTTCGTCTGTGTGTGTTGCCATATAACTCGTCCGAAGAAGCTGTCTGCCTGGAGGAGTAGCCGGACTAATGATAGGATTAACAAAAACGCCGTTTTCGAAAAGCAATTTCCAGGTTTGCAGCGTGAGAAGATCGTCACCGATAATAATAGGGATTACTGGTGTTTCTGAACAACCGATATCAAATCCGAGAGTTTTGTATTCTTCACGCATACGATCAGCAATTTTATTCACTCGCTCTATTCGTTCTGGTTCACGGCGTATGATGTTAAGTGCTGCAATGACGGCAGCAGCATTGGGGCCTGGAATAGAGGCGCTAAATATCAATGAGCGAGCATTATGTTTAACAAAATCGATTACATCTGCGTCGCCTGCCAGGTATCCACCAATGGAGGCGAATGATTTACTGAATGTTCCCATTATCAGATCGACATCATCTGTCACGCCGAAATGGGCAGCTGTTCCCCGGCCGCCGCCAAGAACACCAACTGCATGCGCGTCGTCAACCATTAAACGCACTTCGTATTGTTTGCAGAGGGGGATAATCTCTGGCAAACGGGCGATATCACCTTCCATGCTGAAAAGACCATCGACTACTAGCAACTTTCCTTTGTCAGCGGGAAGTCGGGACAATTTACCTTCTAGATCCTCCATATCATTGTGCTTGTAACGGATTAATTCTCCGTAACTCAACCTGGCGCCATCAACAATGCTGGCGTGGTCTTCCCTGTCCAAAATGACATATTCCTTTCTGCCAACCAGTGAACTGATCGTGCCAAGATTGACTTGCATTCCCGTTGAAAATACCAGTGCCTTATCTTTTTGGACCCAGTCGGCCAACTCGTTTTCAAGACGTTCGTGCAGCTCCAGTGTGCCATTAAGAAACCTGGAACCCGTGCAACTGCTGCCAAAGCGGGAGATAGCTTCTCTGGCGGCTTCCTGGACCTCTGGGTGAGTAGTCAGACCGAGGTAGTTATTTGAACCGCACATAATTAGACTTTTGCCCTTATACTTAGCGATAGTTCCTTCGCTTTCAGTTAGCGGGATAAAATAAGGATAGAGACCAGAAGCCTGTGCATCGCGGGCAGCGGAATAATTTTTGCATTTTGTAAAGATATCCATAAAAAGAATCCTGTTAAATAGTATAAATAGGAAAGAATAAGTGGTGTTATGAATGTAATTTTGCGTAATAATGTGGGTTTAGCAAGCTGTCAGTTATTAGCAAGGTGTGTTGCTTGACACAGTTATACCATTATGTTAACCTTTTTTAGGTAATTTTAGTACTCATGAAAAATCGCGGCATCATAGCAGGGAGAGTGACAATTGCCTGGATCACGATCCAAACAAATGGTTGAAGAATTGAAAAAATTGCAAATATCATCACCTGATATTCAGGCATCCGCAGTAGTAAGTGTTGATGGATTGATCATTGCCTCAGCGCTGCCGGGAAGTGTTGAAGAGGATCGTGTATCTGCTATGTCCGCCGCTATGCTGTCATTGGGGGAGAGAATATCTATAGAACTCCGGCGAGGTGGATTGGATCAGGTATATATCAGGGGAGATAATGGTTATGTTATGCTGACTTCAGTGGGGCAAGAGGCGGTACTAACTGTTATGGCAAGTGTCAATGCAAAACTTGGGCTGATATTCCTGGACATAAAAAGGACCGCCGAAAAGTTGTCTGAATTGATCTGATAGGTTTGTCTAGACCATGAAAATTATTCCTGATAGTGGATATTTCAATACAAATAAATTTGCCAGAATTTATCTCGAATCAATAAGGGAAATTACTGGCGATAATGGATTAAAAGCAATTCTGAATTTTGCGCATCTGCCGGATTTATGCGAAACATTGCCACCGGATAATTTGGAAAGAGCGTTTGATTTTTCCTATTTTTCTATGATTAATCAGTCACTGGAAGAGATATATGGAGAAAGAGGAGGAAGAGGGTTATCTTTGCGAATTGGGAGAACCACTTTTGATGATGTGCTAAAGGATTATGGAGCGCTAGCTGGTGTAGGAGATTTAGCATTTCGATTACTGCCGCTGGAAAAAAAGATCAGATTTGGACTAAATGCAATGGCCAGGATCTTCTCTGAAAAAAGCGATCAAAAAACTTCAATTGAAGAGACGAATGATCATTTTTTGTATCTAGTTGAGCGCTGCCCAGTTTGTTGGGGAAGAATTAATGAGGACCACCCCGTCTGTTATTATGTTGTGGGTTTGCTGAAAGAAGGGCTGCATTGGGTTTCTGGGGGGAAGGAATTCAGCATAACGGAAACCCGTTGTATTGCCCGTGGAGATGAAATTTGTGAGTTCAGAATATTAAAATCACCAATAGAGTGAGACATGAAACAGGCAAAGCTATGATTAAATCGATAGTTATCCCCACTTATAACGAAAAAGATAATTTACCGCTGATCGTTGCTTCCTTATTTGAACTTAATATTCCGGATTTACACATCTTGATTGTTGACGATAATAGCCCGGATGGTACTGGGAATATAGCAGAGGGCCTTAAACAGCAATATTCAGATAAATTATCCGTTTTGCATAGAGAAGGGAAAAAAGGTCTCGGTACGGCATATTTGGAAGGATTTAAATACTGTCTTGATCGAGGTGCAGACCAGATAGTGCAAATGGATGCTGATTTTTCCCATAACCCGAAGAAAGTAATCAATCTCCTGGATGGGCTAAAAGAAAATGATATGGTTTTAGGATCCAGATACATTTCCGGTGGAAAACTGGATGATAGATGGGCTGCCTGGCGTAAAGGGTTATCATCGTTTGGAAATTTCTATACCAGGATGATTCTAAGGATGCCTATTCTCGATGTGACTGGTGGATTTCGAGCCTGGAGGAGGAATACCTTGCTGGGAATTCCTTTGGAACGCGTAAGGTCCCAGGGTTATGCATTTCAGGTTGAGATGGCATATATCACTCATTTATCCGGGTATTCAATCAAAGAGATACCAATTTACTTTGCAGATCGAACAAGGGGAGATTCAAAGATGTCCTTGAATATTCAATTAGAAGCGGCTCGTCGTGTTTGGTCGATTTTATACGAATACCGGGATCTTAAAAAGTAACCAACAAAAAAACAGGCCGCGATATTAATTTGGCCTGTTTTTTGATTTAAGTAGTCGGTTCTTATCTAATCAGAGTCCATTCTCTCCAGGATGCTGTAAAGAAGTTCAAGAAGTGCATTTTTGACCGATTCTTTATCGGTGGCTGTGCATGGAAGAAGCTTGACGTCGGATGCAAGCCGAAGAGCTATGCGCATGTCTTCGGGATCCCAGGCATCTTCTAAATCCTGTTTATTGGCGGTCACTACATAGGGAGTTGGTGCATAAGCCCGGAAAGTTTCAAGAATGCGCCGGGCTTCTCTGAATGTTTCAGGCCTAGAACTGTCCACCATAACGACAAAGCCTAACATACCTTCGGAAAGTATTTCCCACATGAAATCAAATCGTTTCTGGCCGGGAGTTCCAAATAGGTATAAAACGAGATCGTCATCAACTGTGATCCTGCCAAAATCCATAGCAACCGTTGTGGTCTCTTTGATCCTTTCTGATTCAGAAGAAATTTTGCGTTCGGTGGCAACCACGTCAATTTCACTCACGGTTTGAATGAATTGAGTTTTACCAGAGCTAAATGGACCGGTGACAACCATTTTAACGGTTTGCATAGGGTACTTCCCTTTGGGGCGATAATAACAAATTCAAAACTTATAAAGAGCGTATCCGGGTGATAAGCCTGTTAACGAGAGATTTCTGTTGTTCCGCTCCTTCTACGGGGAGAGTAGGAACTTTTGGAGTAGGTGGAGCAACACCTTCTGGGCGAATGATCTCAACCAGACCAGCCTGGATCAGACTGTAGACAATCCTTCTAAATTCAAAGTCTTCGAGTTTTGTGGTTTTGGCAATTTGTTTCATGGAATTTTTAGGATTTATGAATGAAACAACTCGCCATTCTTTAACGCTAAGATTGACATTCCGGATATTTGTTCCAGGAGTTTCGGTGAATTTTAAAGCCATATCGAGGCTGGGAAGTTCATCTTGCAGGCGTTCCATTTCTTGCAGTTGGCGAGAGCCTTCGATAATGATATTTTCGAGGCTTATTAAAAGAGAAATCTTGTCAGCAGCCGGTTCAAGATTATTTTCGAAATGAAAAATACCTTCTTCCCAGGAGAAGAGGTCGTTGGCTGTGGAAACAAATTCGTTTTTTAGGCTGTTAAGGATTTCGTCCTGGGTGACATAATTGGAATTAATTAGCATCAACCCCAATTCTTTATCGCCGATATTATTAGCTTTGTCTTTGATAACCTGATATTGTTTGTCGGTAAGTTTTTCGCTGCGGAGTAGAACAGAAGCCAGTCCATGGTCTTTTTTGTTGTTTTGCGCATAGCTTAACTTGCCAGCATCAAACGAGATCGATGCGGCTTTTTCAGGACCGTGGACCTGAAGGGTGCCAGTCTTTTTTGCCAGACTGATTAGATTTAAAAGCTGAGAAAACGAAAAGTCTCTCAGATTCCCTTTTAATGCCATTAATACCCCAATTGGATTTGAATACCTATGGGATTATACATTTAAGCAAGTTATCCGTCAAACAAATGATGTTTGCATAACTGCAAAATGTGATGAAGATTTGTCTAAAGCCAAAGAGTGCTTAGGCGTCTTATGATGAAATGATGTAGAATTGGCGGATTGGCTTGACACACCTATCATCTCTGTTTATAATCTTGCCGCAGTAAAAATTCCCCGGTAGCTCAATGGTAGAGCAATCGGCTGTTAACCGATAGGTTGCAGGTTCGAATCCCGCCCGGGGAGCAGAAAAAACACTTTCTTGCAGAAAGTGTTTTTTTGTTTTAAGCAGGATAGCTAATTTTTCGAACTGCGGATCTGATTTTTATTTTTAGCCATACGGCCTGGCAAGCCATCCCTAAAGAAAAACCGAGAATGCCCACATAAATCCCTGGATATTTTCCTTGTAAGATTCCAGCAATATAAGTAACTATTGTGATCAACAAGAAAATGCCTACCGCTTCTGGGATTCCCTTTGTGTCTCCTGATTGGAGCAGTATTCCCTGATACCAGCTTTGAAGTGCGTTGGCGCCTGGAATCAACAAGCTGAACCAGAGAGCTATGTTTCCCAGATTGATCAATGTGGCCGGGAGAGCTGATATTTTTAAATAATAAAATGTGGAAAGAGGAGTGATCGTAATGATGAATAAGAGGATAGATGTTACAAAAGTTATGATAAAAGCAAATTTCTTCAGCATTCGATAAGAGCTTTGGTTGTGGAGCATAGTGACAACGACTTCGTTATATGCAATTCCCGGCGCCCGGAAGATGAAAAGCAAACCCGACATTATCGGCCAAATAGCAAGGGAGTCCAACGCCATCGGCATCCTGCTTAATGCCATACTGATCAGGGGTTGTGATATCAGTGTGATTAGTGAAGTAAGTGCCAGAGGTATGTAGTAACGCAAAAATGAAGCTTTCGTAAGACCGGGATTGGCTACCGGTTCATGGAGGAGCTGGTTGTTTATAACGGGCTTTACTTTTATGCCAATAAAAATGGCCTCACTGACAACTCCAGCTGCAACGGCTGATGTAGCTACGATAATACCCGGGATTGAACCAATGAGATAACCTGCTATGAGAACTATTACATCAGCAGCAAGTCTGATAAAGGTGCCCTGACCAACGATAATTGAATGGCCGAATCGGATTAAGACTCCCTGGTTAAACCGTCTGTAAGCGATCGACCATGTCCAGGGGATCATTATTGCCAGGCCGTATCTGGCTGGCAGGATTATCTCTTCTGGGGAGCCAATGATCTGTCTGGTTATAAAGAAGTATAACGGAGTGCTGACAACGATAATGTGGAGTGCTGTCAATAACCCAGCGGTCGTATTCATAAACTTGCGAATTTTTCTATATGATTCCCAGTCTTTGCTTAAGGCTGTAGAAGCTGCTAGCAGCATGATTATGGGGGCTTCAATAATCAAGGCCAAAGGAAAGACGATTCCACCATATGCGGCTAAATTAATTTTAGGATCAGCGAGTCTTGCAACAACGGCACTCAGCGCTGGTAATTCAAGGGCCATCAATAACCAGCTGAGTGCTAACGGCCACCAGGTGACGAATATACTTATTAGAGTGGTTTCCGGCTTTTTATCCAATTGGTGTCTGGTCCGGGTTAAAAGCCGGAAGCAATTTCATCACCGGGATGGATAGAATGGCTGCGATAGAGCCGATCCAGTATGCTAGGCTTAGACCAAAATTATCACCGATGATTCCGATGACGATCAACATCAAAGCATTGGACAGAAAACTTAACAGAATATAGATACTGTTGCCTGTTGCACGGTGATGTTGGAAATTATCCTGAACAAGGGCTAAAAAGATTGTACCGGTGGACAGACTGAAAAATCCAATCAATACTAATAAAGGAAATACACTCCATCCTGATAATTGGAGGAAAACAGGTACCAGGATAGACGAGATGGTAATTGATATCGTGATGACTTTTTTCCGGCCAATTTTATCGCTGAAAGGTCCTAGTACTAGGGCTCCGATTACTCCTGAGATCTCGAGTATTGAGAGGGCTGCCCCGGCTAGCCAAAGGGGAGTTCCTGATTGGACCATGAACACTGGCAAGTAGGTACTTAGACATGCTGTCAGGGCAGAGCGCAAGATCAAAACAAAAGCAAGTGGGATGAAAAAACGCTTAAAGAACGGTATTTCTTTACGAAGTGAATACCTCTCTTTTGGTTTGAATTCAAAGTTGCGGAATTGAAAATATAGAATAAGGCTGACTCCCCATCCTAAAAACATAAGACGCCAAAGACCCGATAAACCCCAGGTAGACAATGCCCAAACGGCCAAAAGGGGCCCAAGGCCTCTTCCAATTCCACCGCCAGCCATGTAAACACTTAAGCCGAACCCTTTCCTGGACTCCGTAGCCTTAGCTACTAGCCCCGGGGATGATGCGTGAAAGGTCGTCGAACTGGCACCAGATAAGAAAAGGACAATTCCGAGAGAAATTGGTGAATTAGTGCTGCCTATCAGGCTCATAAGGGTTGCCGTAAATGCTGGTGCGAAAATTACAAAATAGCGGGCGCCTGTTTTGTCTGCTAGGTAACCGATAAAAGGATTTAATATCGAGGGTAATCTGGAAATGCTGGTAAGGATGCCCGCGCCCGTTAGATTTATGGATAGATTATCCATCAGTGTTGGGAGAAGGGGGGCTAAAAAAGATGTATAAAGATCGTGAAAGAGATGCCCACCCGCGATTGAGTAAACCTGCTTTTCGGATAATTCTTTTGAAGTTTGATTTGTGTCCATTACTGGGTCTCGATTCGTATTGTTTTGTAAAAAATACAGAGCACCCATTTGGGTGCTCTAGAAAAATATTCAGGAAGACCTGAACCTACTGTTTGTCAAGATTTAATTCATAGATCTTTACATGGCCTTTCCTGCCTTTGATAATAATTGAATCTAGTTTCGTCAAATTGTAATCATTGGATACAGCTTTATAGACTTCATCACCAACCATAATACTGTTCGGCCCGCCAAATGGATTCATTCCTTTAGCGACGTTGACAAGATCCCCGAGGACAGTGAACTCAACTCTTTCGCTTGTGCCAACGTAACCAACTACCGCCCGGCCTGCTTTGACGCTGAGGCGGAGATTGATCGGTTGATCAAACTCGCTTGAAAGGGATTTCATACGTTTCAGAATGGCAACCCCGGATTTTACTGCCAGCTTTTTGTGATTTTGTTTCTCGTCGGACATACCAAAGACAGCCAGTACCCCGTCACCCTGATATCTGACCACGCCGCTATCACCAAATATAATATCAGTTACACCAAGATAATAGTTATTGAGCATTTTGCCAAACTCTTGAGCCCCCATGGATTCTGCAAGCCCGGTTGAGTCAGTTATGTCTGCAAATAGGACAGAGACTTTCCTCTCTTTTAGACCGGGCAGGGTTCCGTGAAGATCATAATCTCGGAGTACGTAATCAACTTCTTGGGGTGAAACAAACCGTTGGAACATTTGCCGTAGACTTTGTTCTTGCTGAACCTTGTTGAGTAAATTAACTCGTTGAATTGTAAGTGCGGCTTGATGGCTGATGGCAATTGCGACCTGGAGATCTGTATTTGTGAAGGGGAGGGAATCAGGTCTGGATTTATACATGTAGATTAAGCCAATGATCTCATTTTCAGACATGATAGGAACGCATAGGGCGCTTTTGATTTTTAGCAGAGTAGCGCTTTCACTATCCTGAGCTGCATCACTCTGAGCCATATCCGGAATCACTACAGCAGATTTTTCCGTAATAGCTGATTGGGCGAGGGTTGACGGGAACCCAAAATCTTCCATTTCGTCAAACTGTTCTTTGAGGATCACTTTGCATTTGTCAGCGCCCATCGCTTGTTTCATCAGGAATGCGATTTCCTCGAGACAGTCGGCAAGGTTCATGACCGTGTTGAGGCGTTCTGAAATTTGGTACATCAGAACTGTGTGGTGGTCGAGAGCTTCGAGCAAGCGCTCGCGGGTAAACTTTTGGGGACCGCGTACCGTATCAAGCGGTTCGTCAGTGCCGCGAATGACAACGTTAATAGTTGAACTGCCTATGCGGATCATATCCAGATGTTGAAGCCTGTATGTATACGAGAGGCGGCGGCGGTTGATATAGGTTCCGTTAGTGCTTGTGAGATCTTGCAAAAGAGCCGTATCGGTACTGCGATTGTAATCAATTCTGGCATGCTGTCTTGATGCGGAAGGCTCGGCAATAACAATGTCATTGTTGGGGTGCCTGCCGATGGTATTTCCCCCTGGTTTCAGGGTGTATTTCTGAGGTTCCTTACCTGGCACACGAATTGTTAACAACCACATAGAAATTTTCCTCTAAATCATAAGAATGTTGTTAAAAATTTATTATAACCCAGGTTACTAATCTCGGAAGAAACAATTACTAATTTGTAAACTTTATGATATTTGCTCGAAATGCTCAACAGCAAATACCATGATTGTCGCACTCTTTTTGAATGGATTAACGCTGGGGGTGCATTCTTGATTGATAAGCTCAATGACTTTATCTACGTCGACTGAATCAACGCCTGCGATTAATGTACTGGTGCCGCGTCGTAATAAGCCACCCGTTGAATCAATTAATGTCAGAGGGTGGCCC
Source organism: uncultured Anaerolineales bacterium (assembly GCA_964582965.1). Taxonomy (GTDB): domain Bacteria; phylum Chloroflexota; class Anaerolineae; order Anaerolineales; family UBA11858; genus B10-G9. Next base: position 31,784 of record CAZOUN010000004.1, read on the forward strand.
GAGTCATGCATCGCTCGCATGACAGAATCAGATTCGGCGTCTTCTAGAATGGCGAAAATCATCTTTTTATCCATATCACACTCTCTCGAAATCTTTAGCAGGCATGACGTAGATCGTTACTCGTGCATGAGCTGCATCTGTAGGCGCTGAGGGGGGAACAAGATTTCTGATCAATTCCAAGGCGTTTTCCACTTTGTCGTCATCAGCAACAGCCATTAATGTAGTAGTACCTCCAGACAAAAGGCCAGCCGTTGAAGCGAATTTTGTAACCCTGTAATCTGCTTCCAGTAATTCAGCTGAAACAAGTTCACTAATATTTGTAGGCATGATAGCAAGAATCATTTTCATAGTTATAGTTCCTCGTAGCGCTCAATATCAAGACTGAATATTGTCGCTCCTTCGTGGGTGAGTCCCGATGTCGGTTTAGGATCTTTGGAATCAATCTTGAGCTTTGAGACATTCGCAGATTCCAGTAATTTTTTAATCTCTAAACGTTTCCCTCTTGGGTGACCAATTAAAACAGTCGCGTTCCGATGGCCCAGGAATCCACCAGTGCTTGCTATATGAGTCATCGGATAACCATATGGTTCAAGAAGTGCGGATATTTTTTGAAAATCTTTCTCCTGAATGACAATGGTCATTAAGACTTCAATATTTTTGATAGTGCGCATCCTCAAAATCTGAACCAGCTCTGATTGATTTTCCATTAATGCGCTATCAACTTCGTGAACGAGACTAGAGAAAATTTCTTCAGAGATCCGGCCGTCCCGGAGTAATGATCGCAAGGTTGCTCTTTCGCTGGTTAGTACGGCTTTAATTGCTGACTCCAGTTCTTTGGTTTCAACGTTAGGATGAGCTCGCATGGTTTTGGCAGCAGTGTCAGCCAAGGTGGCTGCGCGAGAAGTGATAGGTTTGGAGAGAACATTCCAGACATGCTTTGACAGCAATCCATCCTTATACATTGTCTCAAGTTGTATAAAAGCAGTTCTAGCCATTACTAGTCTCGCATTTAAGCTTTCGTATTCTTCCTGGGCAGGATTTTTTTCTATTAAACCCATACGGGCAATAAAAGGCTTCATGGTTAATCCCTGAACAAGTAGGGTAAAGAGAACAACACCAAATGCCATTGATTTGATTATTGTTCCTTGTTCGCCAAGGCTGGCGGGTAAGCTGAGAGCAAGCGCAAGAGAGATAGCTCCTCTTAATCCACCCCAATATAAAACGTGTTTATAGCGGCGGGGGATACCAGGGCCGATCCATGACAATCCGTATATGGAAGCAGCTCTAGCTACCAGAACAGCTAGGATCGCCCAGAGGACTGCTTTCCAATCAGTTAATAAAATGTTCAAATCAATTTGGAGGCCAATCAGGAGAAATACAAATGAATTGGCTAAAAATGCAGCATATTCCCAAAAATTATATACCAAGATGCGAGTTGTTGGAGTCATTCGTTTCGGTCCAAGATTACCGCTGACAATTCCCGCAGCGACAACTGCTAAAACACCACTAACGTGAAATTGTTCTGCAATAATATATGAGCCGAATGCCAGTACAGTGGTTAGGGTAGTTTCAATCAACGAATTGTCGATTACGCTGATCGCTAAAGAGATAATTAAACCTAGGAGCACGCCAATAATTAACCCTCCACCAGAGACGACGATAAAATTCAGTACACTCTCGCCGAGGTTGAAATATCCCGTGACTGCGATCGTAACCATCATATTGAAGAGAACTATAGCCGTGCCATCATTAAATAGGCTTTCTCCTTCAAGAAGCATTTGCAGGCGATGAGGTACTCCAAGGGAACGGAAAAGTGCTACGACTGCGACAGGATCAGTTGCTGCGATCAACGAGCCAAATAATAAGGCTGTTGTTAGGGAAAAATCGGTTCCCCAATAAAGAACACCCCCAACTAAAAATGTAGTTAATAAAACACCGGGGATTGCCAGGCTTAGAATGGGAGTCAGGTCTTTAAAAAGATCCTTGGCCTTGACCTGAAATGCAGCCTCGAATATCAATGGCGGTACAAGTAATCCTAAAAAGAGTTCCGGACTGACATTGAGGTTAATTTGGCCAATTAATGCCAAGACAAGGCCAATCACGACCAGCCCAGCAGTGTAGGGTACCCTGAGCCTCTCTGTGATAATGCCCACCAATGAGGAAATCAATAGTAAGCCAATCACGATTTCGATTATGAGTATGATATTAGATTCTTCCTCAGCTTCGTCCTCGGCGAGGGGGCCTGGATGAGACTGTCGGAAAGTTATTGCGTCTGAAGCAGAAACATAAGTGAAATTGAGGCCAGCAGCCAAGATGACAACTGTTAAGGCAATCAGGGATAAAAGCAAGACATTTTTTATGTAAGATATGTTTTTCATTGGTTTTTCAAATATCTATAAAATCCAGATGAATAGAGATTGATCCATTTGTTATTCCATTTTGAAGCGCTGTAGAAATCCTCAAGAAATAAAATTTCCTCTTGGTCTGTCATTACGCGAGGGTGAGCGTTGTCGATAAACTGCAGCGGAATTAGCCTGGTATTGATATATCTGCCATCATAGAAATAATGGAAATCAATAAAAGCTTTGTCTTTGTTGAGGTGTACTTCTGGTTCGTTTATTGCCAGATACCATTGATCAAAAAACAAATTTCCCAAACCATAATGAATGAAATTTGATCCGGAAAGCTCAATTCCCTGGGGGTGGTGAGCCTGGCTGCCGCTGACTATTGAAGCACCTGCTTCTGAGAGCCGGCGGAAATCGTACATCTGAATTGCTATGGGTAGAAAGCTATCTACTTCTTCGTGCTGCATGGTAGCAATCACAATGTAACCCTCATTTGAAAGGCGAGTTATTTTCGGGATCATCCATTCAAAATCACATCTGGCTGCGCCAGGAACAGTCTCAGATGCGGTGGCGTATCCCTCGTGAATTTTAGCATTACAACCAATAAAAACGAGTTTGTTCCCATTATGGACGATGACGACAGGATTGAGGCCATCCAGTAAATTTGAGCCACCGCCGTAGGTAATAAGATTGTGTTGATCGTATAAAACTAAAGAGTGAAACATGGCTTCGGGACCAAAATCCGCAAAATGATCACCACTCAGTTCAACTATATCGGTACCTATTGATTCTAGCAATTCAATATAGGAATCGCTCGAACAGAAAAAAAGGTCATCCTGAATAGAATCGGGTATAGGACAATCATCTGCAAAGGGAACTTCGTTGCTGATATGGGTAATATCAGCTGATAGAAGCAAATCCCTAATATCATCTGCTGGATAGAGTACTCCTTTTTTCTCAATGATCGAAGCCGTGCTTCTAACAAGTGCAGTAACACCAGTCAAAACAACGGAGGTGAGTTTTGAGGAGTCGAAATTAGAAATATTAGTCATCTCAAAAGGGTGGAACAATGAGGGATTTGGGGTGGAAAGGTAGATCGGAAATGTCAAAGGATAGAGACCGTCGTCAATTGAAGAAGTTAGCGGGTCTAGATTATCAACGGAAATAACCTTGTACGATGGTTCCAACTGATCGAAGGGAATGATAGCTAATGTAGTTGTGTTATACCAAATATTTTCTAATATCTGATCAGGCTCAGTAATTATGATCCCTTCTTCAGCGGGTGCGCCCCAGTGTTGAGATAGGTGATTTGTTGTTTCTTCACTAACTAGCAGCCTGTCATAATCAGGTATTTCATTGGAAACGGATTTCCAAATAGCAGTGAGATCAGACGATTGGATATTTTTTAGATTGGAATAAAAGGGGGCTACAACTACATAGGTCCACGAACCAATAAGCATATCGGACCGTGCTGACGAGAAAGTCATCAGAGCTTGATCTTTGGATGTTGTTATATTGAATTCTGCTTGTTGAGAAATCATATTTCTTGCGGAATCAGGAAGTGCAGGGTCCACCCAGGAAAAATAAGGAGCCGGAATCAATTGCGGAGTAAATGAAAGCGTCAAGGTAGATTCGGGGGTTGGCTCGAGATATACAGGGGTATGTGTGTCGGGAATGAAAACTTCCGGTTGAGGAGAGCAACCAGATAAAAAGAAAACCATAATTAACAGAGAAAGAAAGATAAATAGGAAGTTTATATTGGTGAAATTAGAAGATTTATTAAGGTTGATGATCATAAAAATAGGTAGCTAATAAATAACAGTTTTCCCTTTAGAATGCATTTGCGCATAGGAATAACAAATGAAATAGATTATTGCATGCAAAGCAGATGATGAAATAATGAATGATTGATCTGAAATAGTAGTGTAGCTTATGGATACATGCAAGTCAACCAGCCATTCAAGCAAGGTAGAGGATACCCTTAGAGGTATAATTAATACCATCAATTCTTTGACAAAGTCAAACATTTAATGTTCTGGACAGGTCAAACGTGAATGAAGACTTCTAAATATGTAGAATCTCTTTCGGAAAAATATTCTCCTATTGAAAAAGAGCTTCTTCAGCGCGCCTTGGATGTTGCAGAAAAAGCACATAAAGGACAAAAGCGAGCATCTGGCGAACCTTATATCAATCACTGTAAAGCAGTTGCTAGCATCCTTGCAGACCTTCATATTCCACCGGCTGTTGTCGCGGCGGGTTTGCTACATGATACTGTTGAAGATACGGGAATAGACATTAAAGTCCTTAAAAGGGAATTTGGTAAAGAGATCTTCGATCTCGTGGATGCCGTAACAAAATTAGGGTCTTTACCGCGGGTCTCAAAAAAATCTGAAGGGACAAGGGGTAAAGGTAAAAAATCGAAAAAAGAAAGCCAGGATAATATTGATCAAAAACAATGGCGAGCTGAACTAGCCTCTGAAAATTTGAGAAAAACTTTCCTGGCGATGGCAGAAGATCCCCGGGTCGTATTGATCAAGCTAGCTGATCGGCTCCATAATATGCGGACTTTGGGGTACTTACCAGAAGAGAAACAACAAAGAATAGCACAAGAAACGATGGATCTCTTTGCGCCTCTCGCCAGCAGGATTGGTATCTGGCAAATGAAATGGGATCTTGAGGACATGGCGTTTCGATATCTTGAACCTGCGATCTATCACGATATAGCCCGTCAACTTGATGAGAGGCGATCGGAACGTGAACGAAAAATGGAGGAGATTACTAGCAAGATCACTAAATTGATGAACCAGGCTGAAATGCATGCTGATGTTTCCGGTAGGCCTAAACACATTTACTCGATCTATAGAAAAATGAAAAGGAAGAAGATTCCTTTTACTGATTTATCCGATATTCGTGGTGTGAGGATCATCGTACCTACGGAAGAGGAATGTTATGCTGCTGTAGGGATAATCCATATGCATTGGCGACCATTGTCTGGAGAATTTGACGATTATATAGCTGCGCCTAAGCCCAGTCTGTATCAATCCATTCATACGGCTGTAATTTATGAAGATGGGGAGAATTTAGAAGTTCAGATAAGGACTCCAGAGATGCATCGCAAGGCAGAATATGGAATTGCGGCACACTGGAGATATAAAGAAGGACAAAAAAGAGATAAAGATTTTGAGCAAAGGGTTGCCTATCTAAGGCAAATGCTGGAATGGCAGCAAGATGTAGAATCTGCCCAAGAATTTGTTGATGGGTTGAAAGACGAGATATTTGGTGACCGAGTTTATGCATTTACTCCGAGAGGAGATATATTGGATCTTCCGGTTGGAGCCACGCCAATTGACTTTGCCTATAATGTACATACGGAGGTGGGACACCGCTGTCGGGGCGCAAAGGTTAACGGACGGTTGGTATCCCTGGATCATAAATTAGCGACGGGCGATCAAGTTGAAATCTTAACAGCAAAAAGAGGTGGACCAAGCCGGGATTGGTTGAATGAAAACCTGGAATTAGTAAAAACAAAATCTGCCAGAAGTAAAATCAAACGCTGGTTCAAGCTGCTTGAAAAGGAAAAAAATGTAGAAAGTGGTGTCCAGCTACTTGATAAGGAAATTTCTCGTCTTGCATTAGGACCAGATATAGACTATGACGATTTGGCAAGATCGTTTAACTACGAAGAGGCAGAAGATCTATATGCTGCAATAGGTTGTAGCGATATATCTCTCGGTAGAGTAGTTCATGCGCTGGTTGTACTGAAGGAAAAAGACTCACCTGATTTTCCTGGTCACTATCAGGAAGAGATCAGCCGCGAGACTTCGGGAGATGTAGCAGTAGTCGGGCTAAAAGGTTTAAAGAATCAACTGGCAGGATGCTGCAGCCCTACACCAGGTGACGAGATAATTGGCTTTATTACCAGAGGGAGAGGGGCAACTATTCACAGGAAGGACTGTTCAAATATTCTCAACGTAAAAGATCAGGAGAGATTGGTCGAGGTATCATGGGGGTCTCCGATTAGGACTTTTCCTGTACCAATAATTATAAAAGCATACGATCGTGATGGTTTAACAAAAGATATTGCGACTGTTCTATCAAATAACAACGTTAGCTTGACTGAATTGCGGGTTGAAGTCAACGAAGGCCAAGGTGAAGCAATCTTTCATTTGGTGCTGGGTGTAAAGAATGTCGCCGAATTGCGAAGGACACTGGATTTACTAGAGCGTATAAATAATATATACGAGGCTCGGAGGGTTCGATCCGCGTGAGAACGGCTTGGTCCTAAAGTAATCCCTAGAGTGACAAGGACATTAAATATTATCTCCGGATACCATACTGGATTAATTGCAAAGAATTTTCAAAATAGCCTGTGTCTCCTGTTTGCCCCCCGACCCCATTTCTCCGCCTGGCCCGACACAAGCCGGGCAGCCCGTATCGCAGGGGCAGTTATCTACTAAATCTTTAGCTGACAATAATAACTCTTGAAGGCGGTCGTATAGTGATTTACTGAATCCGATTCCTGCGGGTATCTGCTCGTGGATCAAAACAATGGGGCGATTGTCACCAAAAGGGGATTGGAAATCAGCAAATAGGCCCAAATCTCCCGAATCACACATCAACAATAGTGGCGCAAGTCCGTGGAGGATATGTCCCAGTCCTCGGATTCCGCTGTTTACCCGGACGATGGCTTCGGCGCGCTGGTGACAGCGCGGGCATAAACTGATCAGGTTTGAGAGCTGATTTGCATCCTCCAGGGATGAAAAACTACGAAGAGGTTGCTTGTGGTGTATGTGTAAAACTTCAGAAGGATTGTTTTTTTTACACATCTGGCATCTATATTGATCGCGTTTGAGAACGATATTCCTGATCTGGTCCCATCCAGTTCCGTAATTGTTTGGACTACTGGACCATAGGCCCTGGTTCCTTATCTGGGATTCTGTATCTTCCGAAAGGGTTAACCAAATACCAGCTGACCGCAATGTCGTTGATGGTAAATCCAGGGTATCTCTGCTTAAGACTTCAAAAGGACGCCACTTGATCTTCTTAAAACCTGTTACTTTGGTAGTGAGTTGGATCTCTCCCAAATATTTCATGCCACCCGGAATAGGATCTTCTTCATGACGTTCTAGTTCCAGATACTTGGATTGTTTTTCCGCTTCAGTGTAGTAATCGACAGAAGTTGGTTGGAGAAATGCGCGAAATTGTTCCAGGTCTAAATCCCTTACTATATACGGATTCCCAGCATGTAAGTACACTGCTCCAGGATGCACCATCCAATAGGCGCTTTCGATATCTACTTGACCAATTGAAATTGGTTTTGTGTCCTTCTGCTCAGCTATTAATGTAATTTGCTGAGCGGAGGCATTTCTCAAAGAGATCAGAGCTGCTGGATAATCTTCGGCCATCCAGAAATATTTATTATTTGTTTTGTGGATTTTACCGAGAGTTGAAAGTGCATCGAGCAATTCTTCTGTTTCTGATATTGTGAAAGATCCAAATTTGTTTGATTTTGAAAAGGGTAGTTCGTAAGCTGCGCATTGAATATGAGCAAGGGCTATCAGAAGATTATTGGCATCAATTAATCCGCTTTCAGGGTTGTTGTTGAATAAATAATCAGGATGCAGAGCAAGGTATTGATCAATAGGGGAAGAAGATGTAACAAGGATAGAAAGAGATGGTTTATCAGATCTTCCTGACCTACCAGCTTGCTGCCATGTGCCAGCTATTGTTCCAGGATAACCAGCAAGAATTGCTGCATCCAATCCGCCGATATCAATACCCAGTTCAAGGGCATTGGTTGCTGTAATACCACGAATTTTTCCGCTTCGTAGGCCAGCTTCAATACGTCTGCGTTCTTGGGATAAATAACCGCTTCTATAGGACTGGACAGGAAACGGAGCCAGGATGTCTTTTTCTTTTAATCCCCGAAGCATAAACTCAATTGATCTTCTGGAACGGCCAAAAATGATAGTTTGATTTCCGCTTGCTATTAGGTCTGAAGACAAGCGGATGGTTTCGTTTTGCATACTTGCACGAAGGCCAAGTTTTGGATCAATTATTGGAGGGTTGTAGATCAAAAAACTTTTCTTCCCACGCGATGATGCATCATCTTTGATGAGTATAAGATCCTCTTCAATAAGGGAGGTAGCCAGAGATAATGGATTTCCGATGGTCGCAGATGTAAGAATGAATTGAGGAGAGGATCCGTAATGGGCAGTGATCCTTTTTAGACGTCTGATCACATTGGCAACGTGGGATCCAAATACTCCCCGGTAAATATGCATTTCGTCAAGGATTATAAAATCGAGATTGGAAAAAAATTCAGCCCATTGTATATGATAGGGAAGGATCCCAAGGTGAAGCATATCGGGATTACTAACCACGATCCGTGCATTCTGTCGAATATTGGGACGCGCATTTGTAGGCGTATCACCATCATAAGAAGATGATAGGACATCTGGAAAACGTTTTAACCAGTTTAGCTGATCCTGGGCTAATGCTTTAGTCGGGAATAATAATAGAGAACGGCTAAGGCCGTTTTTGAGGAAACGAGACAGGATCGGCAATTGGTAGGCCAAAGATTTTCCTGATGCGGTACCCGTTGCTAAAACAACATGCTGTCCGGATTCAACAGCATCCCATATCGCTCTTTGATGTGAGTATAAAGACGAGATATTCATATCGCCAAGAATATCTATAATCCTTTGATCGAGACCATCTGGAAAATCCTCGAATTCAGGTTTTCTTTTTGGGATCTCTTGCCAGGCGGCGATATTTGGCGCTATTGCAGGATCTGTGTTCCAGCGTGCGAGAACTTTATTTATTGACATGAGGAATATCTGGTACTCAACATAAGTAAACTAATCAGAAAATTTCCAGCGCACTTCGGGCCGTTTGATCTCGGCGAACGTTGAAATCTTAGGTGGTTTTAATTGCAGTCTGGCCTACGAGTAAGTCAGTGGTCAATTTGGGTCTGTAAATAGATTAAACAAGAAGCCTCAAATTGGGTAAAAAAGTTCCGGTAATTAGAGTGTCAGATAAGAGGGCATCTATCCTAACCTTGTTGATCTGAATATCTTCCATGATCCTTGAAGCGAGGGGATCGATAAGGAGTTTATCAGCCCGGTAAAATAAAGGGTGAATACAAAGGGTAAGGCGCTAGCCAGAATTCGCTGTCTTTTTTGATGCTTTATTTACATTGAACCACCTGATTTACGATCTTGAAGATACGAGAGACAGCGTACCAAATTCTTGAGCCATATCCTGTCGGAATTGTTGTGTATATAAACGATAGTACAAACCCTTTAGCCTGAGCAAGTCCTGATGTGATCCCATTTCTGCGATCTTGCCATCCTTAATAAATAGGATTCTGTCAGCTCTTCGAATTGTAGAAAGGCGATGAGCGATAATAAAACTTGTTCGCTTTTCCATTAGATTTTCCATACCCTGTTGAATCAGGGTTTCAGTGAGGGTATCTACTGAACTGGTGGCTTCATCCATAATGAAAATATCCGGTTTACGCAGGACAGCCCTGGCAAGGCTGATAAGTTGTTTTTGGCCAACTGATAATAAGTTACCACCTTCGCCGACCTCTTCTATATAACCGTTTTCAAGATTTGAAATAAACTCATGCGCTCCTGCTAATTTAGAAGCGTTTATGACCTCATTTTCCGTTGAATCAAGTTTGCCGTACCTGATATTGTCTTCAATCGATCCAGAGAACAAGTGGGGTGTTTGCAGGACAATACCAATCTGAGATTGAATTGAGTCGAGTGTGAAACCAGTATAGTCGTGATTATTAATGAAAATTTTTCCATCGCGTGGCTCGAAGAAACGACATAATAGATTTACGATGGTGGATTTACCGCCGCCTGTAGGTCCAACGAGGGCGATAGTTTCGCCTTGTTTTATCGAAAGGTCAAAATTTTCAAGAACCATATCATCGTCATCGTCGTAATAGAAGGACACGTCTTTAAATTGAATATCCCCGGAGATTGAATCCTGCGTTACGGCTCCAGGAAGGTTAACGATGTCTGGTGTGGAATCCAGCAATGAGAAAATCCTTTCTGCTGAAGCTATTGAACGCTGCATCTCGGCATATACTCTGGCGAGGTCTTGTATCGGCCAGATCATAAAAGTGATATACGAGATAAATGCCTGGATACCACCGATAGAGATGCCGCCGATCTCGGCTTGCAACCCGCCGTACCAGATCACGGAGCCAAGTGCTAGCGCGCTGATGACCATCACTATCGGAAGGAATAAAGCAGATAGCCATGCCGCTCTGAATCCAGCCTTGTACATTTTGTCTGTCAGGATGCCAAATTCTGCCATGTTTTGAGCTTCGCGGTTGAAGGCTTTCGTTACTCTAACTCCAGTGATATTTTCGTTGTAAGATCCAGTGATCTTTGAATTGATTTTCCTTACCTGACGATATTCTCCAATAATCTTCTTTTTAAATTGGGCAGCAACAATAATCAAGATCGGAATAATGGCAAACACAATCAAACCCAAGCGCCAATTGATTGTGATCATAAAATAGGTCGATGTGATGATATTTAATGCACCCCAGACCATGTCGAGGAAACCCCAGGTGATCAATTGGGCAACTCTTTCTGAGTCAGAAGAAACCCGGGACATGATCCAGCCCACAGGAGTTTTGTTATAGTAGGAAAGTGATAACTTCTGGAGTTGACTGAACATTATTTTTCTAAGGTCGTATTGAACTCGTTCACCAAGTATCCCAGCAAAATAGATGAAAAAGAAAACTGCGATTGCCTGGATGACGATTAGTCCTCCATATTGGAACAATATTTCTTTGAGGACAGTGAAATTCCCAACCCCGATCCCTTCGTCAACTATGCGTTTATGCAAAAAAGTAAAATAGGAATCAAGGACTGAGACCAATCCGATTGCCAGAACAAATCCAATCACCCAAGTTCTATAGGGTTTGACCTGGGCCAGAATTCTCAACATAACCTGACCTGTAAACGTCCCTTTAAATTCTTCTTCTTTAAAATGGTGGGCTTCAGTCATAATATGTTCTCTTTATGCTAATCCGAGTTCTTTCTCAAGGGCGGAGTCAATTTTTGTTTGAATATCAAAAATTTCTTTGTATTTTCCTTGCTGATGAATCAGGTCATTATGAACACCTTGTTGAATGATCTTTCCATCATCCAGTACCAAAATGAGATCTGCTTGCATCAAACTTCGGATCCGGTGAGCGATGATAAATGTGGTTCTACCTTGCATCAGATGATCCAGGGCTCCGTGAATTTGAGCTTCTGTTTCAACGTCAACGGATGATGTTGCGTCATCCAGAATCAAAATCTTTGGGTTTTTTAGCAAAGTCCGCGCAATTGCTATTCGTTGTTTTTGTCCGCCGGAGAGTGTGACGCCCTTTTCACCTACGAGCGTATCGTACCCCTGAGAAAATCCTAGAATTACATCATGGATTGCGGCTGCTTTGCTGGCTTTGAATAGCTCCTTGTCGCTCACTTCCCTGTCAACTCCATATGTGATATTTTCTTTGATCGACCGGCTGAATAAAAATGGTTCTTGTTCAACCATACCGATATGATTCCGAAGGAAATTACGGGGATAATTCTTTAAGTCTATCCCATCAAGGGATAACTGGCCTTCTGTATAATCGTAAAACCTAGGCAGTAAATTGATCAATGTTGATTTTCCCGAGCCTGGTCCACCCAGGAGGGCGATCATCTGTCCGGGTTCGCAAACAAAGTTGATATCATTTAAAACTACCGGGTGGTCATCATACGCAAAAGAAACATGATCGAAAGTGAATGCACCGGTAATTGTTTCAGAAAGAGGTTGATGCTCTCCCTCGGATAATGGTTCTCTTTCTTCTTTGATAACCTCGACGATCCTACCGTACGAAACCAACCCAGACGACATTTGGACAATAAGGCGGCCTAAATTTCGGATGGGCCAAATGATCCATATAATCATTCCGGCATAAGCGAGGTATGTACCGATGGATATTTCTCCGTTAATGGCCATTGTTGCACCGATGTAATAGCCAAATAACATTTGGGCACCAGTTAGAATATCTGAGAACGGCCAGAAAAGGGCATGCATGGTAAAGAATTTCTTACCCTTGTTATATTTCTCTTTATTTTCTTTATCAAATTTCTTTTTTTCGAATTCCTGCCGAGCAAACGCTTTAACAACCCGAACGCCTGTCAAATTCTCCTGCAGCGTATTTGATAAAACAGCTTCCTGATCCTGGTACTCCTCATAGGCGTCAGAAACCTTGCGGAAGAAGAATAAAGACAGAATAATCGTCAGGGGAACAACAATAATCGATAGCAAAGCAAGTCGGACATTTAATGTTAGAAGTACTATCAGGTTGACAATGAACAGCAAAAGAATTCGGCCCATTCCAATCAACCTGTCAGCGAAAAAGAGACGGACTGCATCAACGTCTGATGTGGTCCTTTGAATCAATTCACCTGTTTTTGCCTTATCGTGATATGAAAAGGATAGACGCTGGATGTGATCGAAGAGAAAATTTCGTAAACGGCGAGTTATACCTTCAGAGGTTTTTGCTGCCAATCTTCCACTGAAATAAGTAAAAACTCCCTGCAGTGCGGCAAGTACGAAAAACGAAATTGCGATGAGGGGAATGTAGTAGCCTGGCAGTTCTTGGGCAATAAGAGCGTCAATGAACTTGCCGAGGATCAAATAGGTGCTTGATCTAAATGCGGCTGCAAAACCCAGACAAAGAGCAGCGACAAGATAGATAGACTTGTAGCCGCGCATTAAATGCCACAAGCTTTTCAGTTTATTTTCTGAAATTGTTGATCTGATATCAAAAGGTTCGGGATATTGAGCCATAATCAATCTTTGTTTATAGGAATGATCGCGGTTTGATTTTCGGAAATTAATTGGACCGGGATCTGTCCTTTAGTAAAATCTTTAAGTTGGCCAGTCAGTTTATCAAAAGAATCAACGGGAATTGAAAATTGGATGGAGACTTGTTCGACAAACTCTTCCCCGGTGATATTGCTGCCTGCTTTTTTTATATATCTGGCAATCTGTTCATAAAGGTTATAGGGTACAGTTATCTGGCACTTATGAACGATTACTTTCTTTGCCTTAGGTACTGCCTGAATGACTGATCTGGCTGAATCACTATAGGCTTTGACCAAACCGCCAGTGCCTAATTTTTTTCCTCCAAAATAGCGGGTAATAACAATGACTGCATCACCAAGTTCACTGCCTGCCAATACTGCCAGGGCGGGGCGGCCAGCAGTTCCCGAAGGTTCTCCGTTGTCGCTTGAGTGAGCGATGACTGATGTTCCGGCGCCAATTTGGTAAATTGGGACATTGTGAGAAGCGTCAGGATATTGTTTATTAATTTCTTTAATGAACGCCTTCGCTTCCTTAACAGAAAAGGCAGGGGCGATGGTTGCTATAAAACGGGAGTTTGATATCCGGGTCTCTGTGCTGAATCGTGATGCCGGAATTAATGTACCCTTGTCGGTTTTGTTGATAATTGAATTCACAAAAACCTATTGTACATCAGGCTTAGAGTGCTGTGTAGGTGGTAAAAAAGGGATGGCGCGAATTTAGGGGCTAATTGCAGGAGGTATTAACGAATCGTCGACTATTGGCAGAAATTAAATAAATTTGATCAGCGGGGTTTCTTGATGTGTAAAATTACTTTTCCTAATATATCGGAGTAGGGGATTGGACCCAATTTATGGCTGCTGATGCTATTCTCGTGGATTCCGATTACATTCAATGTTTTGGATGCGGGGTTATTCGTAAGAACGCGTTTTATCAATTGTCCATATTTGGGATGCTCGAATACTACTGTAGCACCCGGTTTAACGGCTTGCGTTATTGAACGGTTAGTTCTAACTATGACATAGTCGCCTGGTAAAAAAAATGGTGACAGACTGTTGCCTGTCACCTTGATGATTTTAAGCATTAGAGAACCGGGTAGACCATCTCCAGTCCCGGAGCATAAGGAGCTTTTGCTTTCTTGATTTTGATATCTTTGAGTGACCAGAATATTTCAGCAAACTGATTGATCGCCTCTACAAAAGCGAGCCCATTTTCTCTGGTGGCTGTTTGGCGGCAATTTGATCCTAATTGCATGATCTTGTGAACGAGACCAGGAAGTTCTGGATATTTTTCAACGTGGGCGTCTTTGATAAAATCTCCCCAGATGACACGTATTTCGTGTTTGGCTTTTTCGGCGTGGTCTTCTTTTACAGCAATATAGCGGGACATTGAGTTTTGGAATTCCACTTTGGATTTATCATCAACATCGGCCAAATTGGCCATCAGATCCATCATGCGTACAACAGTTAGGGCATTGATCTGTGCTGTGATCGGATCATAAATTCCACAAGGAACATCACAATGAGCCTGTGCTTTAGGGAAAGGGCGAAAATGGTCAATAGTCTGGATAAGTTTATAAAACATGGTTAGCTCCTTGGTTAACGAATAATTTACTCTGACATTCTATCGTACTGAAAATAGTAAATTATTATAGATTTGTTAATTTAGCAATCAGTGTATCTCGCCTTCTACCTCACCCTCAACGAGGTTCTCCCAGGGATATAGTTCTGTGCCTTTTGCAGATTCCCGGGTTGCTTGATCTTCTGACAGAAAGCCGCGGTATTGGTCAGGAATGAGAGCTGCGATGGCTTTCATTAATTCAAGACCGATTTGGTCAAGCTGTTCTCTGCGTTCCCTTCCCCGGCCTATTGCTTTGAATGGACCTACAGGCTTGCCAATCCGGACAATAGCTTGGGGGCGCTGTCCGAGCCGGATAGGAAAGATGCCATTCAGACCATGGATCCCGAGAGGTAGGACTTTAGCGCCTGTTTGAGCTGCCAGATAAGCCGCGCCTGGTCGGGCAGGGCGCAAAACTTCAGCCCAGGATCCGCCTTCAGGCATGATCCCAAGCACGCCGTCTTGTTTCAGTATCTCTACAGCTGCGCGGAGAGCGAAGCGGGCACCCGTTCCTCGAAAGACAGGGTAATATCCCCAAAGCTCAGGAAGTAATTTAACGATGCCTGGGGCATGAGGAAATTCAGCACCACCAACATACTCTATCGGGTAAGGAAGGGCATGCAAAACTGCTACAGGATCTATAAAGCTAAAGTGATTGGCGATTACCAGAAGAGGGCCACTCTTCGGTAGATTTTCCTTACCTTCTATTTTGAGATCGCTCAACAAACCGAAAGCACCCTTTGCTAGAAGTTTACAGATCCTGCGGATGACCACTCTTCGAGGATAAATGATTTCTTTCGTCATTGGTCGGAGTAAACTTTTGTTGGATCTTTTACAGCAATCAAGATCAATAAACCGGCGATAAGAAAGATTACGATCGAGCCTAACGCTACTCGCTGGCCAGCCTGCTCTGCTAGTATGGTAGACAATCCCCTCGTATTTTCAAAATATTTAAAAGCTTCGAAAGCAAGAAAGCCGTAAATGGTAGGACCGATGAAAGAGGAGGTCCTACCGGTTACAGCGAAAATTCCATAAAACTCTGCGCTTCTGCCTTCCGGTGCAAAGTAGCTGACCAAAGTTCTGCTCACTGATTGAACACCAGTTAGGGCAAACCCTGCCAGAGCGCCGATGATGTAGAACTGGGTTACATTTTGAGCAAATATCATAAAGATCACTACTAATGTCATCATCAGAATGGAATAGACCAGCGTCCGCTTGAAACCAATTTTATTACCAAGCAAGCCTGCTGCATAAGCGCCGATCACTGACGTTACTTGAACGATGATCATGAAAATGATCAATTCTGTTTGTTCCATGCCAAACATAACAGCACCGATGATGGAGGCAAAATTGAGAGCCATTAAAATACCGTCATTATAGATGAGGAAAGCAATGATAAACCGGAGGAAATCTTTGAAATCTCCAAGAGCTTTTGCTGTTTCAATTAATCTTGCGAATGCTATGGATAGGTAGGTTTCACCTTCTGGAAGCTCTTTTGCGACCGCTCGCTCCTTGATCCATAACCAGGCAGGGATAGCAGAGATGGCAAAATATATAGAAGTGAAAACGAGAGAAAGGCGGATTATTAATGTTCCTCCAAAAATAATAATTAGGGGAAGCAAAATGAGAAGGATTAGGATTCCTCCAAGGGAACCAATAGCCCATCCATTGCCAGATACACGCCCCCGGTCTTCAGGTTCGGCAATTTCAGGAAGGAGTGAGTTGTAGAAGACCTGACCGGAGCGATATCCGATCTCGGCGATAATAAAAAACAGCATACCGAGTAGAACATCTCCCTTTTCAACAAAAAATAGCAACCCGGTGAAAATCCAGGTGATCACTGAAAAAATGAAAAGAAAACGTTTCTTTGAAGCTGAAAAATCAGCAATTGCCCCAAGAATTGGAGAGATAATGGCAACAGTTAACATCGCTATGCCGACGGCGATACCCCAGTACCTGGATCCTTCAGCTCCGCCAACAACTGTGCCCTTGAAATATGCTGAATAAATCGCTAACAGGATTACGGCAGCATATGCCGAGTTCCCAAAATCGTACATATACCAGGCAATATGTTCGCGATTTCTAGTTTTTTTGATTGATGGTTCAGACATGAGATCTCCTTATGAATTTTAATAAAAAAACGAAATAGATTATGAACGTTTATTTCTCCGGGCCAAGAGTGACCGTATTCGGGTGTGTTTCTCTCTAGTGAGTGGATAGAACCAGGCGATGACAATTGAACTTAATAAAAGTAGTGCTCCAAATGGACCGGTCAGGATCCGAATTACTGTAATAGTGACGTCGCTTTGTTGGAACACTGTTGCTCCTTGAGAAGGGGATTGATAACCGAACCATCCTAAAAGCTGCAGAACAAGGAATATTGTAACTGCTCCTGACATTTTCCGGGCGAAATTTTTAATTCCATAATAAACGCCTTCGTGACGGCTTCGAGTACGGAGTTCTTCCCATTCAATAACATCAGGAAAAATCGCGTCAGGCAAAACATGAGCCGTGGAGATACTGATGCCGGCCAAAATAGTCAATATCAGAATAAATATGGTCTGACCAGGTTTGACGATTATGATTAATGATTGCACAACCATCCAGAATAGCATGCCAAATATATACGCCTTGCGCTTGCTGGTTTTTTTTGATAACCAATTCCAGACTGGCAAAGCGGCAATAGCGGTGATGAACATCAGGCCAAGGATGACAGAATCCTGGGAGATGTTAGAGCCAAAAATATTCATTTCTGCTGCTAAATCTCCCTGGGCAATCCAATAAGTCAAAAAATATGGAAGCATCAACGAGACCATATCTACTGTCATCCAATTCAACATATAGAGTCCTGTTGCAAAACGAAAAGGAATATTTTGCCAGGCAGTTTCAGTTATTTCTCTAAGAGAATGGGTTTCTTTGGGAGGATTGGGATGGCGCTCACGAACAAAAAAGAACATAACCAAAAAGGGTATGGCACCAATGCCGCCGAAAAGGCCTGAAATGAGCAAATAGCTTTGACTGAGAGTCAGTCCGGATTGAAGGGCTGCATTTTTTATCATGGGAGCTGCAACGGCTACAACAAGAGAGATTACGAGATTGAAGAACATTCGATAAGTGGTTAATTCAGTTCTTTCGTCATAATCTGGTGTCATTTCGGGGGTCAGAGTGTAAAAGGGAACGGCAACTAGTGTCTGAAGAGTATCACTGATAATGTAGGCCAGAGTCATGTGAATGGCCAGAACGATCTGGTTATTCCAGGGAGGGGCCCACCACATCAACAGAAATGCCAAACCAAATGGGATTGAGAAAAACAATAAGAAAGGTCTACGGCGGCCCCATCGGGTATTAATCCTATCGCTCAACATACCAACAAGGGGGTCGTTAATGGCGTCCCAGATGACGCCGATCAATGCTGCATAGGATGCTAATCGGGCTTCCAAACCTACTACATCGGTGAGGAAGATTGCGTAAAAGATTTGACGTAGTGTTCCCCAGCCGGCGATACCTAAATCGCCTGATCCGTAGATGATTTTTGTAAATAGGGATAGGGGTTTATGATCGGAGGATGTAGCATCCATAAAAAGCCTTTTTGGAATGTTTCACTGATGGGGTTAACTGAAAACTCTATCAAAAGTTACAGGTCTAATTGATAGATTCGGTGAGTTTTTACCCAATTCATATTGAAATGGCTTGATTCGCCCAAGCTGGCGATATTGTCCTCTCTGGTTTGAACAGTTTCAACGAAATCGAAATCGAACTCGTTAAAAGTATTTTCAAGTTCTGTGTATATTACAGCGGTGGACCCAAGCCCTTGATATTCAGGTAAAATTCCAATTCCATTGGAATCCATATATTTTGTGGTTTTGAATTCGCGCATAATATGAAACCATCCAAATGGGAATAATCGCCCGTTAGTTTTTTGGAGTCCGCGGCAAATATTTGGATAGCTGAAGAGGAAACCAATGATTTTGTCTTCCTTGTAAACAAGTTTGATAAGACGGGGATCAGCGATAGATAGCATTCGCTCAGCAATGACTACGATCTCTTCTTCGGAAATGGGACTGAAGCCTTCGGACCCACCAAATGCGCTGTTATAAACCAACCGCAGTTCTGATGCTATTGCCATGATCTCATCTTTGGTTTCAAATTTTCTAACCCAGAAACCACTGCGCTTCTTTACTTTTTCAGCGACACGTCTTACTTTGTCAGAAAGACCGATTTTTGTATCTACGTAACCGGAAAAATAATCGAATTTCTTTTCAAATCCTGCACCTTTTACCAATCGGTCGTAATAATTAAAATTATAGGGAATACCAACTGCAGGAATGTGATCAAAACCGTCTACCAGAAGTCCGATACCGTCACCTTGAAGTAAGCCTTTTGGACCATACACTTGTTTGTGACCTCTTTCCCTGGACCAGATGAATAACTCTTGAAAAAGAGCGTCAGATACTTCGCTGTCATCGATAGAATCGAAATAATAGAAGAAAACTGTATCCGTGTTATTTGCAGTATTAGATCTGGAATTGGAAATTGCGGCAATTCTGCCTATGGTCTTATTGTTGTCTTCAGCCAGGAAAAAATCTGCATCTGAATGCTTGTAAAACGGATGTTTACTTTTATTCAGGACTTTTTTGGTATCATCCCGTAATTGAGGAACCCAATAGGGATTATCTTTATATAGGTCAAAAGGAAACTGAATGAATTTCCGAATATCTCTTCTGTTTTGCGGGTCAAGTTTACGAATCTTCAATCACGGACTCCTATTTATTGAGGGAATAAGGAAATTATACCTTGATAAATAATACGGGTAATAATCTATAGAAAAGTTAGAATTACTTGAGAAAAGTTGGATCTTGACCCCCGTGTATGAATAAAGATGGGTGAAAAAATTACAAGATTAATAGCTATTCAAGGTTATTAGGGGAATTTTCAACTGTTTGATATCTGGAAATTATATTTGTGTTGGGAGGGCAGTGGAATTAAATCAAGTTTCCACAACGCCAAACAAAAAATGTGTCGCTGGAAATCTGAAATCGTCTCAGGGTGTCTTATACAGACGTGATGTTATATTATTTATAATCATGCCCTAATGAGCTTTCGGGAAATTGCGTATAGGCATTAATTTGCATAATCTGGGTTTCTAAATAAAGAGAATTAGTATATCGCTAAAATTTGAGGCAATAAATAAATATGGACTTCACTCAATATCAGAGAGGGTTATTGGATACGTTGATGGAAATTATGGTAAACTCAAAAAGGCACGAATAAATAATTCGAACTAAGATAAAAACCGGATAAATCTGGTCACTCCGAGGAGAAATCATCATGAAATACCATATCCTGGTGATTGACGATAATGCAAAAACCCTAGACGTTCTTAGACTATCGTTAGAGCGGTCGGGCTTTAGGGTCTCCACTGCAAATTCCTGGGAGACTGTTGAAGATAAGATAAAGATCGGATATAGGATAAAAGATCCATACGATTTAATTGTGTTGGATCTAATGATCCCTGAAAGATCGGGTTTTGATATCTTGAAAACGCTTCATGTTATTTTGGTACCGATGCCTCCTGTGATCGTTTTGAGTGCGATAACAGATGTGAAGAAGAAAATTCAAGCCAGGAATATGGGTGTAGCTAAATACCTTACCAAACCTACCACTCCTGATAAGTTAGTGAAAGCTATTAGAGACGTCCTGCTATAAGTTCTAATAGTTGAGAAGTTATTTAAAGATGGGGGATTAGAGGCCGAAATACGCCAGGAATCCAAGTCCCAATACAGCACAATATCCAGCGAAAATGAATAGAGACTGCTTGGATAGATATCCAATAAACCAACGAATAGCAAAATACCCGACAACAGCTGCCGTTACAAACCCAGCTAAATAAACGGGGATGCTTGTGAATAGTTCTGGGCTTTGTGCAAGATCTATCAAGGCTAACAAACCAGCAGCTGTCATGACTGGAACAGCCATCAGGAATGAGAACCTGGCGGCAGAGGCACGTTCGAATTTTCTTATCAATCCACCTGAAATAGTTGAACCTGATCTTGAAATTCCTGGGAAGAGAGCAAGTACCTGAAAAAGACCAATTATCAGAGCATCCAACCATGTTAAAGATTGAAGCTTTCGGATCCGCTTACCAAATAATTCACCGATAACCAATAACGCACTGGTAGCCAGGAGAAAAAATGCCGCAGACTTTGGATTGCTAAAAGCTTCCTCAAAGGTTTCCTTAAATAGAACTGCAGCTGCACCAGCAGGAATGGTGGCTGCTATTAGATACCAGCCAAGACGGGAATTAATATCATTAAATGGTTTCTTATTAACGAGTCCTTCAAAGAAGGCCTTAAAGATCAAGACGAGATCCTTCCAGTAAAAAACAATGACTGCTGATAAAGTGGCTACTTGGACCAGAACGTCAAAGACAAAGGCTTCCCTTGTGTTTATTTCCCAGCCAAATATATAAGGCGCTAAAACAAGATGTCCAGAGCTTGAAATAGGCAAAAACTCAGATGCGCCTTGAATGATTCCGAGGATAATTGATTGGGCCAAAGTCATTTAGAATCTCCATTTTCTTCAGATTTGATCAAGAAATCCTTCAAGAACGAATGGAAAGATCCTTTTAGTATTTCTTCTCGAAGCGTTGCGGATAAATCGATTAGAACATGCAAGTTATGGATAGATAACAATATAGAGCCAAGAATTTCATTTGCTTTGACAAGGTGTCTGATATAAGCCCTGGAATAATTTTGGCAGGCATAACAAGAGCAATCAGCTACGAGTGGAGCTGGATCTTTTTCATAGATCTTTTTTGTGATATTCAATCTGCCTGTGCGAGTAATCGCTGTTTTATGACGGGCGAGGCGCGTTGGGTTGACGCAGTCAAAGATATCAATACCTCTGGCTATGCCCTGAACGATATCAAGGGGAGTGCCAACGCCCATTAAGTACCTTGGTTTATTTGCTGGAAGGTAGTCTGGAACGATATCAAGTATTTCCAGCATCTCGACTTTCTTTTCACCGACAGATAAACCTCCTATAGCGTTGCCTGGAAAGTCTAGGCTAGAAATATATTTAGCCGATTGGATCCTTAGATCAGCGAAAATTCCTCCCTGGACAATACCAAATAGCGCTTGATCCTGGCGGGTTTTTGCCTCTTTGCAGCGAGAAGCCCATTTGTGGGTCCTGTCCAATGCTGCCTCATTATATGCTCGGTCATATGGGGTAGGACATTCGTCAAAGCACATTATGATATCAGCGCCGAGGTTTTCCTGGATCTTGATAGATTTTTCAGGAGTTAATTTGTGATAAGAGCCATCAATATGACTTTGAAAGGTCACCGATTCGTCAGTCACTTTATTGATTTCACCCAGGGAAAATACCTGGAACCCACCCGAATCTGTCAGGATCGGCTTGTGCCAATTCATGAAATTATGTAATCCGCCAAGATCGGAGATAATTTTATCACCTGGCCGTAGATAGAGATGATAAGTATTTGCCAGCAGCATTTGGGAATTGAGAGAGATTAATTGATCTGGTGTGAGTCCCTTAACAGTTGCCTGGGTACCGACTGGAGCAAAGACAGGAGTTTGGATAGATCCGTGAGGTGTATTAAAAACTCCGGCCCTGGCCTTTCCGTCTACAGCTTGAAGGTCGAAAGAAAATTGGTCTATCATAGCGTGATTATAAACTAATTTAATAATCATAAATTTTGTATTTGAACTCAAAAAAGGAAAAAACCAGCATGATATAATAATCAAAATTCAAGTTAAATTAACAAAATATTGAGTAATACTGTACTATGAATTTTATGCTACCCGATCACCGAATCCGGCAGAGAGATTACTTGCTGGAAATAACCCGAAGTTTAACTCAAGAGTTGAATCTTGATATTTTGCTGCAAAGAATCTTGGAACTAGCGGCTGAATTATTAGCTGGCAAAGCAGGACTGATCGCCCTTCGTGAAGAAGAGGGAGGCTGGAATATCGGAGCTTCGTATGGTATCCAGCCAACATTTCTACAATACCTGAACCCCATCCTGGCAGAAGTTCCTGAGAATGAAGACCAGGCTGGCCAAGAACTTCCTCAGGTTAATAGAATGCTCCAGTTATTGACGAAGCGTGCCAGCATGAATTTACTAACTGGTGTTGGTCTTCCATTGATCTCTGAAAAAAGAGTCATTGGCTTGATATTTATTTTTCGTGGGTACGAAGGCGTTTTTTCAAAGAACGATAAAGCGATCCTGCAAAGTTTTGCCGACCAGGCTGCAATCGCAGTGATCAATGCCCAGCTGTACACCCAGGTATCAAGAGAGAAATCACGGCTCGATGCGTTACTGGACTCAGCAGCTGACGGAATAATAATCATGTCTGCAGACCATAAAATAGAAAAATGCAATCAAGCCTTCGCCAGGATAATGCGGAAGGATGTTTCAGAAATTGAAGGGTCGGCCCATGAGGAAATATTTAATTGGGAATCTCTTCAGCAGGGCTCCTCGTTGGAGGAAGCTGAATTAAGCGGCTGGCCATTAACCGCAAAAGCAAATCTTTATGTTGAGGGTGATTTAAAAAGACCGACAGGAGAATTTATTCCGGTAGGTGTTACTTATGCGCCATTGCTTTCTGGCGAAGGAAAGTTGATAAATATCATTGCGTCAATCCGAGATATCTCGCATTTTCGAGAAGCAGAAGAAATCAAAAGCGTTTTTGTATCTATTGTTAGCCATGAGCTAAAAACCCCAGTTGCGCTGATCAAAGGGTATGTAGGAACCTTGAGGCGGAAAGATGTATCTTGGGACAGTGAGATCGTTCAAGACAGTCTTGAGGTTATTGAAGATGAAGCAGATAGGCTTACTGAGTTAATAGAAAATCTACTCGACGCTTCTCGTTTACAAGCCGGGGAATTCAGTTTGAATTTAGCTGAAATAAGGATGGATAAATTAGCCCAGGAAATGGTCGATAGGTTTCAAACACAAACAGATAGACATCGGATATCTGTGCAATTCCCAGAGGAATTCCCTGTAATCGTGGGTGACGAAAATAGACTTGAGCAGGTTTTTTATAATTTGCTATCTAACGCAGTCAAGTATTCTCCAGATGGAGGAGAGGTAATCATAAGCGGCCAGATCAGATCCGAGCAGATTATAATTTGCATCCAGGATCAGGGTTCTGGAATTTCTCAAGAGGATGTACCGCATATATTTGACAGGTTTTTTAGAGCAGATGAAGCAGCAAAAAATACCCAGGGCGCTGGACTGGGATTGTATTTGAGCAGAGCTATTATTGAAGCACATAACGGTAGGATATGGATAGAACCACGTCCAAAATCAGGCACACGGGTTTGTTTTTCAATAGCTAGAGGCTAGCTGTAAAGAAATAATTTTGTGATTAATATAAGGGAAATGGAGTAATTATGGCAAGAATCCAAACAAGTTGTCCAAATTGCGGTCAGCCACTGGTCGCGGAAATATTCCAGGTAGTTGATGCGAATAAGGACTTGAAACTAAAAGAAATCTTATTAGCTGGAGGGCTGAACTTAGCTCAATGCCAGGCATGTGGTTTTAAGGGACAGCTTCCTGTACCGCTTGTTTATCATGATAATGAGAAGGAATTATTATTAACATTTTCACCTCCTGATACAAACAAAACAATGGAAGAAAAAGAGGCTGCGCTTTCGCCATTATTAAAACAAGTGATTGACAATCTGGAACCGAAAGACAGAAAGGGTTATTTATTTCAGCCGCAAGCTATGCTGACTATGAATAATTTAGTAAAAAATGTTCTTATGTCTGACGGTATTACCGAGGAAATGATTCAGGACCAACAGGAAAAAATGAAATTGTTGGATACCCTATTTAATCAAGAAGGAGAACAACTAAAAAAGACGGTCCTTGATAATGATCAAAAGATCGATAGAGAATTCTTTGCAATATTTGCAGAAATCGCTCAAAGGATCATCACTAGCCAGGATGAAAAATCTATTGAGAAAATCAAAGCTGTGCAAGACGTATTGATGGCGGAAACGGATATTGGGAAAGAGATCCTTGCAGAAAGCCAAGAAATACAGGCAGCTACAAAATCTTTGGAAGCCTTGGGCGAAAATCTAACAAGGGGATCTTTATTAGAAATAGTGATCAATGCTCCAAATCTTGAAAGGGTAAAGGCGTTGGCTGGATTAGTTCGGCCTGCGATGGACTATGAATTCTTTCAGAATTTCACAGAGAGGATTGAGGCAGCAAATGAAAGCGAACGAAAGGATTTGGTTGAGAAGCGTAACCTGATGTTAAAAGTTACCCAGGAAATTGATGAGCAGCTTCAGCAAAGAGCTGCAGCGGCTGTGGAAACAATAAATCGAATCATCGAAAACGATTCTGTTGAAGAAGGGCTCATGCAAGATATTGGCCTTGTGGACCAGCTATTTGTGCAAGCTTTATCGGGCGAGATCAATCAGGCTGAGGAAAATAAGAATGAAGAGCGCAAAACAAAACTGATCGAATTATTCCAGATAATTCAAGACATGAGTACTCCACCCGAACTGAAAAAAGTAGAAGAGCTTGTTACATTGACTGACGATAAAAGCAAGCTTGAATTGGCTTTAGATGATATCGATCCAGAATTCAGCGAAAAGATTATTGGTTATTTGACTTCGATAATCAGTAATTATGAAGAGCAAGCAATAAATGAGGAAGCTGAAAATTTAGAGCAGTTGAATGAAACTCTGAGCAAGCTAAAAATCGTGTTTAATGAACTGCTGCGCAAATCTATGAAGAGCAAGATGGGACTAGGATAATAAAAGATTGGAATAGAAAGGTCCTAAGGGGAATCAGGTTGAAAGGCCCTGGGTGAACGGTGGATTTTCAAGCCGAAAGCCTTGTCCGCGAACAGTTATTATGTAGTCATGATCAGGGTCAAATTCAATAATTCGCTCTCTTAGTCTCCTTACCAGGGCGTCAAGAGCCTGATCTGTAACGCCTAGAGATTGTTGGGATCCCCAAACACTATTGATGACTTCGGAACGAGATAGAACCCGACCCCTAGATTCCGATAACAAAGAAAGAAAGCTGAATTGCAGTGCAGATAATGGAGGGTTCAATTCTCGGTTCATGATCCATGTTCTGCAAGATTCTTTTTCGAGTCTTATTCGGCGAAAATATGAGATTACAGAGGATTCGAAATCTCCAGGAGCAAGAGGTACCGTTGCATCTTGGCCGAGGAAAATAAATTCCTGAGCAAGGGCAATTTGGATTACGTCGCCATCTTCGAGGGCGATCGTGTCAGTGACGGGTTTTCCATTGTGGAAGGTACCATTTTTGCTGCCAAGGTCTTCCAGGGACGGGATATCGTCAATAATAGTAATTCTGGCATGCTCTCTGGATACTTGCTGATTTGTGATCGCGATATCACAAGCTCCGGTTCGTCCTATGATAAGCTGATTGGCTAAAGACCAGCGATACCCATTTAAGGGGCCACCTTGACCTACCAATACCGGTTGAGCATGATTTCGATCTGACATAAGATGTATTTCAATAATTGAAAATCCAATTGGATTATAATGCAATTGAACGATCATTAAGTAGAGATAATGAACTAATAATGAAAAAAAATTTAAACAAAGGCGATGTAATAAAAGATCGCTATAAAATCAATGACGTCATAGGGCAAGGGGGAATGGGATGCGTTTATCTTGCTGACGATTTACGGTTGGCTGGAAGGCAGTGTGCTTTAAAAGCCGTTCATTACGAGCAAAATTTTCCCGAAGATGTCATCAACCAAACTAGAGATCAATTCAAACGTGAAGCAACTGTGCTGGCGATGCTTGACCACCCTAATTTACCCAAAGTATCTGATTTTTTCTCAGATGAGGAAAAAGATTACCTTGTTATGGATTATGTACCCGGTAAGGATTTGCGAACTTTGATGCAAGAGGAAAGGAAAAAAGGAAAATTCCTGGCTGAAAGAGAAGTATTGAATTGGGCGAGCCAAATTGCAGATGCGTTGATCTATCTCCACAATCAATCACCAGTAATTCTACACAGGGATATTAAACCCAGCAATATCAAACTTACGCCAACCGGGATCATAAAATTAGTGGATTTTGGATTAGTAAAATTATTGGTTTCAGGAGAGAATACGATCACTGTCGTTCATGGTCATGGATCGGCTTATTACACTCCGCTGGAACAATATGGTGGAGATACGGGACATACTGATCCAAGGAGTGATGTTTATTCATTTGGCTCAACGCTATATCACCTGCTTACGAATAAGGCACCCCTGGAGGCGAGGCAGAGGTTTTTGGAATCTGCAGAAGATCAGCTAATTAGTGAATATAACAAGAAAATTAGTCCCAGAACTGAGCGGGCGATTGCTCTGGCAATGAATGTTCATCCTGATAAACGGATTCAAAGTGTTGGGGAATTTAAGGAATCGTTATTGGGGGACTGGAATCCGAGACAAAAACCGAATGGTGCCATGCCTGCACCCAAAATTCGAGAATTGATAAAGGCTACTGAAGAACAGGTATTAGCTTGGATAGCGTTGTTGATGTTTATGATCAGCATCGTAGCAACCTTGACGAAATAAGATCAGGAATCGAAGAGCTTTTGGTAAAGAACAGCCAAGAACCAGGCAATTGAAGATCCCAATAATACTGATAACCCCAGGCCAAATATGGTTACACCATTTGAGAATATTGACGAAACGCCAGGCAGATCTAATGTTATGTAGTTATAAACAAACAAACCGGCGACCAGGCTCGATAAACTCCATCGTATACCCCATCGCACCAATCCACTTGTGGTTCCCACCTGATAGGCTATCACCGACACAAATACAATAATAATCAGAGAGAACCCCCAATTTCTCCATGAGGTGATTTGAGGATCAGCATTCTCGGAAGGGCTGCCAGTAGGACTGTCTTCTGAAGATAAATTATCTGAAGGCTGAGCAGTCTCATCCAATGCGGTGCCCTGAGAATCGTTATTGGTACCGGTCATTGAATTGCCCAATATATTAATCTCAACGGACGAGGATTTGGCCAGTGAACTTTGTGCTGAAACGATAATGTTGGCCTCCTCAACTACGATGTAACTGGTAGTTGCCGAACCGTTTACGGTCGTTACGGTTGGAATACCGGTAGAATTGCCGCGTAATGTGACGATAAAATCTACAGGAGTCCCATCAGGTACCGGGTTTCCGTTATGATCCAAAATAATGCTCGTGTGGAATTCGATAATATCTTGCACATGGTAGATAGGCGCAATAGGTGTGCTATCTGGTGGGTCAGTTGAGCTGGACGGATCAGGGATTTCTCCAATGTGTATCTGAAACTCAAGATCGGGATCTGGTGAAGTTGCGGAGATAAGATCGTAGTTAGCACCAGGAACTGAGACTGGTAAGCTTCCAGGGAAAGAAGGTAGCTCTTTAAATAATATTCGGGCCGAGGTATCAAGCGCAGCAGGCAATTTGCTATAGAGCGCAAAGAAAGCTGATATCTTAGATATATTTGTGGCATCCAGATAGTATGGCGCTCCATAAGCGAATAAAATAATTCTTTTATCACGAAGAAGGTCCTGGCGTTCAGCCAGGAGTCTTGGCAGTGCGGATGAGTAAGGGCGAGCTTCATTAACGTCTAGCGCAGCGATGATAATCCAATTTGCGTTATACAGATCAATTACCATCTGCTCAACTTCTTCAGGAAAATCTAATAATAAAGTTAGATCTTTAAATGAGTAAGAAGTAATGTTTGCACGAACCAAATGCCTTCCTGAGAATGGACCGTACAAACGAATAATCGCATCTTCGAGAGAAGTAGTGGAGAGAGTGGAAATTTCTGGGCAACCACTGCAAGCCGTTGTGGATTCTGTATCAGATAAGATAACAAGCCGGTCAGAGGAATTTGGGGCTGATTGGATAACTGAATCGAGCTGGGAGAGATCAGGATTGATCAATGTGGCGCTTTCCCTAGAAACAATTTCGGAAATATCGTTGTTGCCAATAGCAGAGAGGGTGTTTTCAGATGTAATGACATCAGAAATATCAAAATTTGGATATATAGAGTTCTTGAGAGTTAAAATTCGCAAAACTGATGTGTCCACACGGTCAGCAAAATCTTGATCCTCGCTATATTTCAAAGCGAAGAACTTTAGTGTTGAGATAATCTCAAAAGTGGGGATAGGATTTTGTTCATCGGTATAATTTCCAAGGTATAGAATATCATTCCCAGCTATAAAAGCATCAACTGCAACCCTGTCAACATTATAGGATTCTCCAGAGGGATCATATAACTGCCGCAATGCGACGCTTCCAAGATTGTCGCTAATGATCAAACCTCCATCATCCCGCCAAGTACCCAAGGATTCGAGTCCCATAAGGAGCTCAAATGCTTGAGGGTCTAAACTAATAGGACGTGTAGTAGAGCGAATATTACCTTGGAGACCTTGATATCGGATATGAGAATTTAATAAGGCGTCAGCTGTCGAATAGGGATCGGGCGCATTTCCGGTAACGGCAAAGAATGGCGCGAGATCGATTTGTTTTAGTTGTTCTAGAGATTTTCTTACGGTAGCAATTTCTTCTTCGGGGAGGCGATCAGAGCTGCCAAGTCCGGGAAAGTACTTAGCAACAACGGCGATATTATTAAGGCTTCCATTGTGAATTCCACGGATATAAGCCTGGCCAAATTTCCCCACCCAATAAGGATCACCCCCAAACGAACGCACACCAAGGTCGCTCTGACCGGGTGAAGGATTTGAGACAACATCAAGGCTGGGACCAAATAATAAATTAATTCCCAGAGATGATAGTTCTCGGCCCACCTGTGAGCCGACCTGTTCGGCAAGAGAAGGATCCCATGTAGCGCCAAGAGACATTTGGCTTGGAATAGGACTAAGGCCGGTGATCAATTCGGAGAACTCAGAACGATCTCCTTCCTGAGATATTCCAATTAGAAGGGGAATGTATTCTGAGGACTTCCCACCGAGTGATGCGGAATCTTCGGTCGTTAGATCAGAGGTATCAAACTCGATCATTTGAAGTTCTTTAACTAAATTCCAACAATCCTCAGGCATATTGTTTGGGTTTTGAAAATTGTCATTGTCTCGGTTGAGGATAACTCCACCAATGTGATAGTTTGAGATTAATTCAAAAATCGGTGAAGCTGGGCTGGTATCTACTCCTTTGAACGTGATCAAAAATAATTGACCGACCTTTTCTTCAGTAGTTAAAGTTGCCAGCTGAATAAGGGCCGTTTCTGACGGAAACTCAGAAAACTGCCCGGCCGAGGCTGAATTAACAGGTAAAACAGATAGTAAAAACGATCCAATGATCGAACAACTTAAAATGGTCTGTTGAAAGCGGTTTTGAAATTTCATTTGTTTTGACTAAAATGCTTTGAAGCGAATTATTTATTATTGTACCCGCTCATGCTCAGGGTTCGTAACCCAAGTACAGGATCGTCTGTAAAAAAACCGTCCACTCCGCACTTCAAGGCATGAAGGATATCAGCAGGGTAGTTCAAGGTATATGCGTACACTTTTTTACCGAGGTCATGAAGTGCATTTACACGATATTCAGTTATGAATGCTAAGGACGTGCTAATGGTTTGAACATCTGAAATCAAAGATGGAAAGAGCAGGCATAGATCGATATGAGCAGGCTTATGAAGCAGCAGCTCTCTGGGAACTGATGAAAGGTGTCGATACATTCTTGAAAGGGCGACTGGATTAAATGAAGAAATTAAGACACGATTTACGGCTTGATATTTTTGAATTAGTTCTGCGACCTTCTTGGGTAACGAGTCGAAGGGAGAAATAATATTTTTGAGCTCAATATTCATGAAGATAGCTGGATCGACGTCGTTGAAAACTTCTTCAAGGGTTGGAATTTTTGAATCAGGATAGGCAGTCCCAAAAGAGGTACCGGCATTCAGTGTTTTTAGCTGACCAAGGGTTTTTCGCTGGATTCGACCGGAACCATTTGTTGTTCTCGAAACAGTGAAATCATGAAAAACGACTACTTTGCCGTCAGCCGAAAGTTGGACATCTAGTTCAATCGCTGGCGCTCCCTGGCTGATTGCTAAGTGAAAGGCGGGTAATGTATTCTCAGGGGCATGAGCGCTGGCACCCCTGTGAGCGATTAGAACAGGGTTGGGAAGTGAGTTAAACATTAAAGACCGGAAAGTAAATTATTATAAATCCACAAAGAAGGCATCTGCAGCTTGGTCAATCAACTCCCTGGTCATCTCTGGTTTACAACCAAGGAATTTTGATATATCAAGAATTTGATTGCAAATTTCTCTCGGATGTGACCCGCGTAAATTACGACCAGGTTTGATATACCAGTTTTTGATCAAGTAAGCCAGATTTTCTTCAATGAATGGAATTTTCTTAGAATCGGCTACTGATTTGAAGATAGATCGATATTCTTCGAAAGAAGGATCGCCAACCCGTATCTTGTGGCGAAGACGCCTCAAGAAAGCCTCATCAACGAGGTCTCTGGGAGGGAGATTAGTAGAGAAAACGATCATTTCATTAAAGGGGACTTCAACTTTTCGGCCTGTGTGAAGGGTGAGAAAGTCGATCTGATTTTCAAGAGGGATGATCCAGCGATTCAAAAGATCGGTTGGCCTGACTTGCTGTCGGCCAAAGTCATCAACCAACAAAATGCCGCCAGCTGCTTTTAGCTGGAATGGTGCTTCATAGAATTTTGATACCGGGTTGAAGACCAGGTCAAGATCCGTTAAAGTCAATTCGCCACCTACAACAATGAATGGCCTCTTGATGCGTATCCAGCGGGGATCGCGTCTTAGACCGGTTTTTAATTGGCCCGTCCCGGATTCCGCTACATCACGTTCAGGTATGATCTCGTGATTTACCGAATCGTATAGCTTTACAACCTGACCTTCGATAAAGATAGCGTAGGGGATGTAAATACTTTCCCGAAGGATCATCGAGCCTATTGCCCTAGCAATACTGGTCTTACCGTTGCCGGGAGGACCGTAAATAAAAACGGAAGTTCCTGAATTGATTGCCGGACCTACTCGGTTGATGATATCTTCTGATAAGGTCAAATCACCAAGGTAGGATCGAAGAGCTCGAGGAGAAACATTCAATTTTCCGAGACTTTGGCGAACAATTGCTTTGTTGTAATCTTCAAGAGTGACAGGGGCTTGTGCGGCGTACTGGCTGCGTTCCAAAGCTTCACGGGCCCGGTTAATACCAGCTTGAGTGATCCCGTACTGATATGAACCTTCGCCGAGGCCCATTGTGGAAGCCTTGACTTCGATGAATTTCTCACGTTTAAGGGATTCTACAATCTTGTCAATAATTGCTGTATAAGGCAATGAGATTTTCTCGGCAATTTCATACCCTGTTAAGTAGCCCTGATAGTAGAAAATCTTGAGAGCGAGATCCTGGAGCCAGAGTTTGGATAGACCAGTATCGCTAATTTGTGTTATAGGAGGTGGGCCAAAAGGCTTTGTACCAGTGTGGTGAAATTCAGCTTCAGTATTAGAGGGCTGTATTCTGGGAGGATTCATTGACCATCTCCGATTATGTTAAAAGTTATTGCAGTATAATAAACAAAAATACCAAAGAAATTATAGCATGGTTATCGAGGAAGTATATAAATAAAGGATTTTATGAAACTGTCAGTGATTATTCCTATCTACAATGAAATTCATACGCTGGAAGAAATAATTTCCAGAGTTAAAAAAACCAATCTCGCTGATGAGATTATCCTGGTTGATGATGGATCTGTCGATGGTACCCGAGATATTGTGAAGAAATACCATGACCAAAATGGTTTTGTAGTAGTTATACACGAGAAAAACCAGGGCAAGGGAGCTGCGGTACGAAGCGGTTTTGAAGTTGCCAAAGGTGATATCTTTTTAATCCAGGACGCAGATCTTGAATATGATCCACGGGAATACCCAAATCTTCTGAAACCTTTGGAAGAAGGATTGGCAGATGTTGTTTACGGTTCGAGGTTCTTGGGTTCTTCAAGAAGAGTAGCCATGTTTTGGCATATGATCGCTAATAAATTGCTTACTCTATTTACGAATATTCTATATGACACAATATTGACTGATATGGAAACAGGATACAAAGTCTTTAAACGCGAGGTTGTAGCTGATATGCCACTCCACGCCAAGAGATTTGAATTTGAACCCGAATTTACAGCGAAGATATTGAAAAGGAAGTACAGGATATTCGAAGTACCTATAACATTTAATCCTAGAGATTATGAAGAAGGAAAAAAGATTGGTATAGCCGATGCTTTTGCAGCGATTTGGGCTCTGGCTAAATACAGGTTTGTAGATTAAGAGGGGAGTAGATCGATTACCTGTAACTGAAGTGTTTTTGAACCGCGATAATCATTAATTGTCAGGTTGTAAACAAGGTCAAAAACAGGGGGAATATCAAAGAATAAATCACCCATCCCAAAACAAATAGCGTCGAAGGACCTGTTTCCATCAGTGACGACCATTTTAAGGTGGTCGGAATTCTTTCCAACTCTTTTGGGCTTAATAGCTTTCAAACTTTTTGTAACAAATACAGGAACAGGATTGCCTGCGCCAGTAGGTTCCAGTTTTTGAGTTTCCTTATAAAGTGAGTTACTTAAATCTTCGAGAAGTACTTCTGCATCGATATT
Organism: uncultured Anaerolineales bacterium; assembly: GCA_964582965.1. Lineage (GTDB taxonomy): Bacteria > Chloroflexota > Anaerolineae > Anaerolineales > UBA11858 > B10-G9. The sequence continues at coordinate 65,271 of CAZOUN010000004.1, forward strand.
GAGAACAGATTGGCGGATTGTTTCAGAAAGTTGTATTTCCGCCATGGCGCTCAATTGAGAATTTAATTTGGCTATGTTACTGTTTTTAATTGTGAAGCCAGCGGCAAGCGCATGGCCCCCATAATGAATGAATAGATCCTGTGATGTATCTAGCGCGTTGATAATATTAAAATCTGCGATACTACGGCAAGAAGCAGTCGTGTTAACGGCTCCAGATTGCCCAACAATTGCAGGAAGATTGTATTTTCTAGAAATATACCCGGCTGCTATCCCTGCCAATCCGATAGGTATATCTGGCTCAAAAACCATAAGAATTGAAGGAAGAGGTGACTGCTTCAAAATAATCTTCTCGATCTTGAGTTCAAGTTCT